>NZ_CAACUY010000381.1 GCF_900659615.1 Actinomadura fibrosa
GGTCAGGCTGACGGCGCGGGCGCAGGTGATCGCCCACTGCTGGCCGCTCGCCACCAGCGTGATCAGCACAAGCATGGCGACCACGAAGCCGAGCGCGAACGCCGACGGGTAGAGCGCGGCCTCGGCGCGCGGCAGCCCGCGCTCCTCCCGGAGCTCGGGCAGGATCGCGCCGAGCCCGGTGAGCAGGTAGCCGAGGCAGCCGAAGGCCCCGTAGAGGGCGAGCGTCCCGGACGTCCGCCGGATGGCCTGGACGGGCATGGCGTACCTCGCTCCCGAATATGCTCGTGCCACGAGGATAAGTCGGGCGCGCGAGGATGTCACCATGCGATCGACCACGGCGGCCCACTCGGCGCGGGCGCTGCGCAGCCAGGGCGCGCTGGCCGTGCTCCGGTTCGTCCACGCGCACCCGTCGGCGACGCGGGCGGACGCGTCCCGCGCGCTGGGCCTGAGCAGCGGTTCCGCCACCGAGATCACCGCTCGCCTCAAGGCCGCCCGGCTCCTGGACGAGGCCGCTCCGCCCCGGACCGGCGGCCGCGGCCGCCCCTCCCCCGTGCTGGCCCCGCATCCCGAAGGGCCGCTCGTCTGCGTCGTCGACATCAGCCACGAGCGGTGGCGCGTGGCGTGCGTGGAGCTCGGCGGCGGCGTTCTGGACTCCGAGCAAGGCCGCCACTCCGGCTCCGCGGACGTCGTCGGCCTCCTCGCCGGGCGGGTCACCGCCGTCCACGCCCGCCACGGGCGGCGGCTGCGCGCCGTCTCGGTCTCCGTCGCGGGCACGGTCCGCGGGACGACGATCGTCCAGGCGTCCGGCATGGGCTGGCGAGACGTCGCGCTCGAACCGCTGCGTCCGCCGGGTGTCCCGCTGCTGGTCGGCAACGACGCCTCGCTCGCCGGGCTGGCCGAGGCGCGCCGCGGCGCCGGGGCGGGCGCGCGGGCCGTCCTGCACCTGACCGTGGAGGTGGGCGCGGGCGGCATCCTCGTCGTGGACGGGCGTCCCGTGGACGGCGCCACGGGCGCGGGCGGCGAGTTCGGCCACATGCCGTTCGGCGACCCGGCGCTGGAGTGCCCCTGCGGCGCCCGCGGCTGCTGGGACCTGGCGGTCGACGGCCGCGCCATGGCCCGCTCGCTGCGCCGCCCGCAGCCCCGCGACCCGCGCACCGCCGCCGAGCGGATCGTGGCCCGGGCCCGGACCGATCCCGCCTCCCGCGAGATGGACGCCGTGGCGGACGCGGCGCGAGCCCTCGGACGCGGCATGGGCGCCCTGGTCAACGCCCTCGATCCCGACCTCGTGACGCTGTCCGGCCTGGCGATCGACCTCGCCGCGCTGGCCCCCGATCCGCTCGGCGAGGGCTACACGGCGGCCCTGATGCGCTACCGCCGCGCCGACCCGCCGCCCGTCCGGCCCTCGGCCCTCGGCTCCCTCGGCACCCTCACCGGCGCGGCCGACGCCGCCTTCGACGTCCTCCTCACCAACGACGGCCTCACCGCCTGGTCAGCCTCCTGACCGTCCCAGGGTCTTGAAGGAGGTCACCTGGGCCGTGATGGCGCGTTCGGTGGGGAGGCGCTCGATGGACGACGCGCCGAAGAAGCCCGCGACGCCCTCGGTGCGGGAGAGGACGTAGGCGGCGTCCTCGGGCTCGGCGATGGGGCCGCCGTGGCAGAGGACGAGCACGTCGGGGCGGACGGCGTGGGCCGCGTCGCGCATGGCCTGGACGCGGGTGACGGCCTCGTCCAGGGTGAGGGCGGTGCCGGCGCCGATGCTGCCCTTGGTGGTGAGCCCGACGTGCGGGACGAGGACGTCGGCGCCCGCCTCGGTCATCGCCCGTGCCTGGTCCTCGTCGAAGACGTAGGGCGCGGTGACGAGGTCGCGTTCATGGGCGAGCCGGATCATCTCGACTTCGAGGCCGTAGCCCATGCCGGTCTCTTCGAGGTTCTGCCGGAACACGCCGTCGTACAGGCCGACCGTCGGGAAGTTCTGGACGCCCGCGAAGCCCATCGCCTTGAGCTGGTCGAGGAAGACGGGCATCACGCGGAACGGGTCGGTGCCGCAGACTCCGGCGAGGACGGGGGTGTCGCGGACGACGGGCAGCACCTCGGCGGCCATGTCGACGACGATCTGGTTGGCGTCGCCGTAGGGCAGGAGCCCGGCGAGGGAGCCGCGGCCCGCCATGCGGTAGCGGCCGGAGTTGTAGATGATGATCAGATCGGCGCCGCCGGCCTCGGCGCACTTGGCGGACAGGCCGGTGCCCGCGCCCGCGCCGACGACCGGTTCGCCGCGCGCGACCGTGCCGCGCAGCCGCTCCAGGACGGCCTGCCGTCTCACCGGGACACCTCCGTGATCATCTCGTGCAGCCGGTCGGCCATCGCGCGGCCGAACGCCGGGTCGTTGACGTGCAGGTCGAGGCGCCGCTGGTCGGGGACGGCCGCGAGCGCGGCGAAGCAGGCCTCGTCCGCCTCCGGATCGTGGAACGGCAGGCCGGGCGCGTCCAGCGCCGACACGCCGCGGAGCGGGACGAACAGCGTGGCGGGGCCGGTCGCGGCGGCGGTCTTAGCCGCCACGCGGCGTCCGAGTTCCGCCATCTCGCCGGGGGTCGTCCGCATCAGCGTCACGGTCGGGTTGTGGACGTACAGGTTCCGGTCCGCGAAGCGTTCGGGGACGGTGTCGCGGGGCCCGAAGTTGACCATGTCGAGAGCGCCGGGCGCGATGACTTGCGGGATGCCGTGGCGTCCTGCGGCGGTGAGGCGGTCGGGCCCGGCGGACAGGACGCCGCCGACGAGGTCGTCCGCGAGCTCGGTGGTCGTGAGGTCGAGGACGCCGGCGAGCAGGCCGCTGTCCGCGAGCCCTTCCAGCGCGCGGCCGCCCGCGCCGGTCGCGTGGAAGACGAGCACCTCGTAGCCGAGTTCCTGGAGGCGCTCGCGCGCGGCGTCGACCGCCGGGGTGGTGACGCCGAACATGGAGGCGGCGACCAGGGGGCGGTCGCCGGTCTCCGGGGCCGCCTCCGCGTGCGCCTCAGCGTGTGCCTTGGCCATGCCCGCGGCGGCGGCCGCGGCGTTGCCGAGGACGAGCCGCGACACCCGGTTCAGGCCCGCGATGTCGACGACGCTGTAGGTGAGCGTGACGTCCTTGGCGCCGACGTAGGGGGTGACGTCGCCGGACGCCATCGTCGACACGATCAGCTTGGGCAGGCCGATCGGCAGGTCGCGGACGGCCCGCGCCGCGATGGAGGAGCCGCCGCTGCCGCCCACCGCGAGGACGGCGTCGGCCCGTCCCTCCTCCAGGAGCCCGAGCAGGACCGCCGCGGCGCCCTCGCCCATCGCGGTGACCGCGGCGCCGCGGTCACCGGCGCTCCGGAGGTCGTCCAGGGACGCGCCGCCGGCGCGCGCGACCCGCTCGGCGGGCACGTCCGCGCCGAGCGTGGACGGGCCGACGCCCGCGTCCACCAGCACCGTCTCGCAGCCGAGCGAGCGGATCCGGTCGCGCAGCCACGCGTACTCCGCGCCCTTCGTGTCGAGCGTCCCGACCAGTACCACCGTCGCCATGCGCGACCTCCTGAACGGATCTATGCCCCGCCCGCCGGGACGATCAACGGGAGGCGGGTTCGGATATCTTTCCGTCCTCCAGGTGCAGGACGCGGTCGGCCTGCGCAAGGAGGGCCTGGTCGTGGGTGGCGACGATGACGGTGACGCCCTCGCTGGCCACGACCGCGCGCAGCAGCGGCATGATCGCGGCGGCGGTCTCGGAGTCGAGCTGGCCGGTGGGCTCGTCGGCGAGGACGAGCCGGGGACGGTTGGCGAGCGCGCGGGCGATGGCGACGCGCTGCCGCTGCCCGCCGGACAGCTCGTAGGGGCGCTGCTCGGCGTGGTCGGCGAGACCGACGAGGCCGAGCAGGACGCGGACGCGCTCGTCGCGTTCGGACGGCGCCGTGCGGGTGAGGCGGAGGGGGACCTCGACGTTCTCCGCGGCAGACAGCACCGGGACCAGGCCGTGGGACTGGAACACGAAGCCGATGACGTCGCGGCGCAGGGCGAGCAGCTCGTCCTCGGGGAGGGCGGCGACGTCCCGGCCGTCGACGTGGACGGTGCCGCCGTCGGGCGCGTCCAGACCGCCGATCAGGTTGAGCAGGGTGGTCTTGCCGGAGCCGGAGCGGCCCCTGACCGCGACCAGCTCGCCGGGCGCCGCGGTGAAGGTGGCGCCGCGCAGCGCGGGGACCTCGACCTTGCCGGTCCGGTAGGTCTTGGCGAGGTCCTGGACGGCGACCATCGGGGCGGTCATTCGGTCTCCTCCCGGTCGGGCCAGACGCCGACGTGGTCGCTCTCCAGGGCGAGGCGGACGCGGTCGCGCAGGTCGAGGGCCTCGGTGAAGGCGCGGGGGAGCTGGACGCGGCCCGCGCGGTCGAGGACGGCGTACTCCTCGGCGACCCGGGTCCCGTCCGCCTCGTCGCGGCGGCGGACCTCGCTGCTCGTCCGGCCGTCGCGGATGCCGACGGTGCGGTCGACGCGCTCGGCGACCTGCGCGTCGTGGGTGACGACGACGGTGGTCGTGCCGAGCTCGCGGTTGACGCGGCGGAGCGCGCCGACCACCTCGGCGGCGGTGGCGGTGTCCAGCTCGCCGGTGGGCTCGTCGGCGAGCACGACCTGCGGCTCGTTCGCGACGGCGACGGCGATCGCGATGCGCTGCTGCTGGCCGCCGGACAGCTCGGCGGGGCGCCGGCCGGCGCAGTCGCCGACGCCGAGCATGCCGAGCAGCTCCGCGGCGCGGGTGGCGCGGGCGCGCCGGGGGCGGCCGGCGAACCGCATCGGCAGCTCGACGTTCTGCGCGGCGGTCAGGTAGGGCAGGAGGTTCCGGTCGGTCTGCTGCCAGATGAACCCGACGCGCTCGCGGCGGAACCGGAGCCGCTCCTTGGCCGCCATGGTGAGCAGGTCGGAGCCGGCGACGCGGGCGACGCCGGCGGTCGGCACGTCCAGGCCGGACAGGATGTTCAGCAGGGTGGACTTGCCGGACCCGGAGGCGCCCACGATCGCGACGAGCTCGCCCGGGTCGACGAGCAGGTCGAGGCCCTGGAGCGCGACGACCTCGATGCCGTCGGTCTTGTAGATGCGGACGAGGTTGTCGCAGACGATGTGGGCGCCCTCGCCGTAGGCGGGACCCCGCTCCGCGGCGCGGCGCTCCAGCTCCGCCAGGTCGGGCACGCCGGTCCTGTCCGCGGTCGTGCCTCCGGTCGTGTCTCCGCTCATCCCTCACTCCCCCGTTCTCAGGACGCCCGCGAGATCGTGGCGGGTGTCGAAGGCGCGGTCGACGGCCACCGCCGCGGCGGCGGCGAGCAGCAGGACGCCGAGCAGCGCGGGCAGCGCCGCCGGGTCCACCGCGTGGTTGGCGACGGCGAAGCCGCCGGTGTACGGGCCCAGGTCGACGACGGGCCCGGTGATGCGGGGCAGCAGCAGGCCGAGCGTCCACCCGGCGGCCGCCGCGCACAGCAGCACCGGCCCGATCTCGACGAGCGCGAGCGCGCGGCTCTGCCGGCGGCTGAGGCCGAGCACGTGCAGGTGGGCGAGGCCGCGGCCGCGGGCGCGGGCCTCGACGGTCAGCACGAGCAGGACGGCGAGGAGGCCGTACCCGGCGCCGATCAGGGCGGCGTCCCGGAACGCGCCGTGCACGACGCCGACCATCGGGGCGCCGGTCAGGCCGCGCAGGACGTCCCGGCGGATCTGGACGGTCTGGTAGATGTCGCCGCCGGTGACGTCCCGGGGGACGGACGCCTGGAGGGCGCCGCGCAGCGCGGCCTCGCCGGGGTCGCCGCGGACGAACACCTCGCTCGGCACCGCCTCGATGCCGGTCAGCGCCCGGTAGGGCACGACGACGAACGGGGTGCCGGGCTGCTCGCCGGGGAAGTGGTCGATCCGCCCGGACGGCTCGACGCGGATGGACGGGAAGGTGGGGCTGCCGAGCGTCACGGGGCCGGTGCCGAGCTCGCGGGCGGCGGCCGGGGACAGCAGCGCGCCGCGCGGGTGCGCGGGCAGCCGTCCGGGGGCGATCCGCTGGTAGGCGGCCAGGTCGATCGCGATCAGCGTGACGCGGACGGGCCCGGTCCCGGGCCGCAGGTCGTGGACGACGCGGGCGGGCACGGCG
>NZ_CAACUY010000382.1 GCF_900659615.1 Actinomadura fibrosa
GACTGCTCGCCGAGGACCTCGGGCGGCGCGGGCGGGTCCGACAGCAGCAGGCTCAGCAGCCGGCCGCGGCGCTGCTCGCGCTCGCCCGCGGCCTTCTCCCGCGCGCGGGCGTAGCCGTGCGCGGCGGCCGACGCCAGCGCGTCCAGGTAGGCGAAGTTGGCCTCGGCGAGCAGGCTGATGAGCGCGCGGGGCCGGCCGAGCCGCTCGGCCTCCACCGCCAGGTGCCGCCAGGCGAGCCGGGAGCCGATCCGCATCGCGTTCTGGAGGTGCTCCAGGCTCCGCCCCTCGACCGCCTCGCCGTAGCCGACGTCGAAGAAGACCTGGTACACCTCCTTCCACGAGGTGTCCGGATCGGCGATCATCCGGACGAAGTGCTCCATCGCGTGCGCGACGGCGGCCTCGGCGGCGCGCGCGTAGGCCGCGTCGCCCGGGCGGTCGTACTCGGGGACGTGCCGCAGGACGCCGCGCACCATCGGCCCGAGCAGGGCCGGCAGGTGCGGGCGCATCCACCGCGCCTCCTCGGCCGGCACGTCCCGCCACGGCTCGTCGCTCAGGCCGTCCAGGACGGGCGCGCCGCGGCGCGCGTCCTCGTATGCCGTCGTCACGGTGACACCTCCTCGCCCCGCCTGCCGGTCGTCTCACCCCCGCCGTCTCAACCTAGGCACGCAGCGTGATCCGCGACACTCACCGGCCTGCGCCGAACGGGCGCCCGTTTGTCAACCGCCTGACAACCCGCGGCGGGGAGGATCGCGGCCCACGCGTTTACCTGACGGCCGCATTCGGACATTCACCGTGGGCAATCTCACAGTGCGGCGACAGCGCTCCGCACGTTTGGGCGATGATGTGAAAATAAATCTTGTGCGACCCTCGAAAAATGGGCGGGCGACGGTTCCCGGAACGCGCCTCGCGGGGCCCATTCCGGCGCGGCGACGTGCGTGATCACCTCCTGCGGAGAGCGGGACGCCGCGCCGCAAGCGGCCGCTGACGTGCGCTTATTGGACGACATGTCCCGACACGGAGCGTGAGCGGGAGCTCCGCGTTGCCGGTCTGGGAAGACCCGGCCGCCGTGGACTGCCCAGCGCGGCAGTTCATCGGCGCCCATTCCTGTAGCAAGATGACGGCCGTGTCGAGGGCGGTTTCCACAGCGCCGTGGAACGCTTATCCGCCCTTCTCGTGAAGGGCGCCCGGCGAGCTTTATCGCGGTCCGCCGCCCGGCGCGGTTCCGTTCCCGGCACTGCCCCCCGTCCCGCAGCAGCGATAGAGGAGCCGACAACGTGGAGGACACCGTGCTGGACGACCCGGCCGCGGCGGAAGGAGCGTTCGGCCAGGCGGCCCGGGAGCGCGCCGTGAACGCGGTCAAGGCGGAGCTGGCCTCCCTGTGCGAGGACCTCGCCGAAGGGCTCGCGATGGGCCTGGACGAGGGCCGCGAGATGGTCGGCGGCGCGATGTCGGAGTTCCTCGCCGACTTCCTGGACTCCGTCCGGGCCAAGGGCTCCCGTCCCGCCGCGACCGGCATCGTCATGCTCCCCCTGCTGGTGCACGGCGCGGAGACCGGGGATCCGGACCCGGCGCTGCCCGTCGCGGTCGCCCACCTGCTCTGGTGGGCGGCGGCGCGCCACCTGGACGACCTGACCGACGCCCCGGCGCCCCCGTCCCCGCGGGACGGTGCCGAGCACAGGGCCGCGGGCGCGAAGGTGCTCACGGCGCTCGCGGTCGGCGGGCACCTCCCGGTCCGCCTCGTCGCGGAGCTGCCGGTGCCGGACGCGGTCCGCGCCGGGCTGGTGGACGAGCTGTCCCGCTGCTGCCTGGACGCCGTCGACGGGCAGCTGCGCGACCTCGCCGGCAGGCCGTCGTCCGCCACGCCCGAGTCGGTGCTGCGGAGCTACGCGGGCAAGACCGGCGCGCCGTACGCGATGGCCGCCGCGTCCGCGGCGCGGCTCGCCGGGGCCGCTCCCGGGCGCGCCGCCCGCTGGCGCGGCTACGGCCGGACGCTCGGCGTGCTCCGCCAGCTCGTCAACGACCACCGCGACCTCGCCTCCGGACGGTACGAGGACCTCGCCAACGGCACGGCGACGTACCCGCTCGTCCATCTGCTGACCACGCTGCCCGCCCCGCGGCGCCGGGCGGTGCTCGCCCTGCACGAGGCAGCGCGCGACTCGGCCGCGGCACGCGCGGAACTGGCGTCGCGGATGCTCGACGAGGAGGTCGCCGACGGCTGCGCCGCGTCCGTGGCGCCCCTCATCGCGCGGGCGCACGCCCTGCTGGACGGGCTCGGCGGGAAGCCGGACTTCGTCCAGGACCTGCACGCGCTGGTCGACGCCGCGGCGCACCGGCTGCCCGGGCTCAGCCTGGCCGTGGCGTAGGGAGGGACGTCCGCGATGACTCCACCCTGCGACCTCCCCGGCATCCTCGCGGCGCACTGCCCGCGGGCGGCCCGGGCGATCGGCGAGGCCCTCAGCGGCCATCCCGCCCACCCTCCGATCCGGCGCACCGCCGGGCCCCTGTTCGGCGGCCGGGAGGAGACGGCCGCCCGCATGCTCGCGCTGCTCCTCGCGGGCGACCCGCTGCCCGCCGACGACCTCGCCCGGTTCCGCGACCTCGGCATGATGGCCGCCCGGCAGGCCATCCCGCTGCCGGTGCTGTCGGAGGCGTGGGACGTGGCGCTCGCCGCCGCGGCGCGCTTCTTCTGGGCGGTCGCGCCCGCCGCCTGCTTCACCGAGATGGCCGAGCTGACCGCCCGCGCCGCGCGGCTCGCCGGGCAGGCCAGGGAGTCCTGCATCCAGGGCTACGCGGAGGCGCCGCGGGAGGGCGACCGGTCCCGGCCGCTGCGCCGCCTGCTCGCCGAGACGCTCATCGACGGCGCCCCCGCCGAGGCGATCGCCGAGGCGGCCGGGGTCCGCCTCGCGCCCGGCTACCTCGTCCTGCTGTGCGAGACGGGATGCGCCTCCGCCGGGGGTCCGCTCTGGGAGCGGACGCGGGAGCGCTTGGAGGCCGAGGAGGGCGTCCTGTACTCGGGCGACCTCGCCCGGCTCACCGTCCTCGTCCCGGCGGAGGATCCGGCCGCCGCCGCGGAGCGGGCCGCCGGGTTCACCGCCGTGCTCGCGGCCTGGACGCGCGGGCGGGTGCACGCCGCCGAGGCCCACCGGGACGGCCTCGCGGGCGTCCCGGACGCGCTGGAGGAGGCGTCGCGGGTGCTGTCGATCGTCAAGGCGATCCCCGACGCCGAGACCCGCCCCTACGGCGCGGACGAGCTGCTCGTCGAGCTCGCCATCCTCGGGCAGCCGGGCATCCGCGGGCGGTTGTCGGCGGTGCTGTCTCCGCTGGACGCCGGCACCGACCTGCGCCGCACCCTGGAGGTGCTGCTCGCCTGCAACCTGGACCGCGAGCGCGCCGCCCGCGAGCTGTGGATCCACCGCCGCACGCTGCACTACCGGCTGGACCGCATCAAGGAGCTGTCCGGGATCGACCCGAGCTCGGCGCGCGGCATCCAGCTGTTCCGGGCGGCTCTCACCTCCGCCCGCCTGACGGCCCTGGAGAGCGAGGGCCACCGGGCGGAGGACGCGTCGCTGCCGCCGCCGGAGCGCGTCCCGCAGCTGACGACCGCCTGAGGACGGCCGTGCCGCAGGCCGATCCGACGCCGGTGCCCGGCCACGTGCTACTGAAGCTTCTTCGCCGGGAGCTACGGGAGAGCGGGAGCGGCGGGAGTCGTGGGAGGCAGGGAGCGTCGAGACGCGGGAGCCGCGGCACGTCCACTGGCTTCGGGAGCACGTGCGCCCGGGGGACCGGTGGGCGGCCTCAGCCCTGCCCGGCCTCGCGCATGATCGTGTCGAACTGCGCCGCCATCGCCTCGGAGAGCGCGTTCGCCCCCGACAGCGGGCGGACCATCACGCAGAACTCGTCGATCAGCCCGTCGTCGTCGTAGTGCAGGAAGTCGCAGCCGTGCACCTCCCGGCTGCCGACCCTCGCCTTGAACATGAGCGCGTGGTCGCGCCCGTCCGGGTCCCCGATCTCCCGCACGTAGCGGAAGTCCTCGAAGACGCGCAGGACGCCGCGCAGGATCGCCGTGACCAGGACCCGCCCGTCGTAGGGGGCGAAGGCGACGGGGCTGAGGAAGGTGACGTCCTCCGCCAGCATCGGCGGGACGGCGTCCATGTCGCCCTTCTCGATGGCCGCGCGCAACGGGTGCACGGGCTCCACCTCCAAGCTGGATCTCATCGGCTGGATTCCATCGGCCGGATCCCGATGGCCGGATCTCATCGGCTGGGCACAGGATGTCAGAGAACCGGCCGGCCGGTTCGATCAGCGCGGCTCCGGCGCGTCCGCAGGCCGCCGCCGGGCATGTCCGCAGCACGCAGCGCACGCGTCCGCCCCACGGGTCACGCACGCCCCGCGGTTCCCGCCGACCCCTGTGATGTCGGTCTCGCCACCCGCTCCGGGCGCCCGAACCGGGAATGAATCGCCTCCGGGAGCTCTTTGATCACGGCGTGAGCCCGCGCCCCCGAGGCCCGCGGGCGCTCACCCGAACGGCTCCCCGGAGGAATCATCAGCGTGTCCGTCCAGCCCGTCACCGCCCCGTCCGCCACCGCTCCGTCCGGACGGCCGGCCCCGCCCGCGCCGGCGGCCGGCCTGCCCGGACCGGACCCCGGCGCCCGGCGGGAGGGCGGCGGCGCGCTGACCGCGGTGCTGGCCTTCACCGGCATCGTCGTCGCGCTGATGCAGACGCTCCTGATCCCGGTGATCGGCCGGCTGCCGGAGCTGCTCCACACGTCCATGTCGAACGCGACGTGGGCGATGACCGCGACCCTGCTGTCGGGCGCGGTCGCCACCCCGATCATGGGACGGCTCGGCGACCTGTACGGCAAGCGGCGGATGATCCTCGTGAGCATCTCCACGGTCGTGCTCGGCTCGCTGATCGCCGCCGCCACCTCGCAGCTCCTCGTGGTCGTCGCGGGCCGGGCGGTGCAGGGCTTCGCGATGGGCGCCATCCCGCTCGGCATCAGCCTGATGCGGGACGCGCTGCCGCGCGAGCGGCTCGGCTCCGCGCTCGCGCTGATGAGCTCCTCGATCGGCGTGGGCGGCGCGCTCGGCCTGCCGCTCGCGGCCTACATCGCCCAGCACTACAGCTGGCACATGCTGTTCTACGGCGCCGCCGCGCTCGGCGCGGTCTCGTTCGTGCTCGTCCTGGTCGCGGTGCCTGAGTCGCCGCTGCGCGCCAAGGGCAGCTTCGACTACGCCGGGACGGTCGGTCTCACCCTGGGCCTAGTGGCCGTCCTGCTGCCGATCACGAAGGGCGGCGACTGGGGCTGGACGAGCCCCGCGACGCTCGGGCTCGCCGGCGCCGGCCTCGCGGTCCTTGTGCTGTGGGGCGTGCTGGAGCTGCGCCTGCGGGATCCGCTCGTCGACCTGCGCACCACCGCCCGGCGGCAGGTCCTGCTCACCCACCTCACGGCGATCACCGTCGGCGTCTCGTTCTACGCGATGTCGCTGGTGCTGCCGCAGCTCCTGGAGCTGCCGAAGGCCACCGGCTACGGCCTCGGCCAGTCGCTGCTCGTCGCCGGGCTCGCCGTGGCGCCGATGGGCGTGTCGATGATGCTGGTCTCCCCGGTGTCGGCGCGGATCTCGGCGTCCCGCGGCCCGAAGACCTCGCTGATCCTCGGCCTGCTGGTGATCGGCGGCACCTACGCCGCCGCGCTCGGGCTGATGAGCGCGGTCTGGCAGGTCGCGCTGGTCGCGACTATGCTCGGCGCCGGTATCGGGCTGGCCTACTCGGCGCTGCCCACACTGATCATGGGCGCGGTGGACGTGTCGGAGACCGGCGCGGCCAACGGCCTGAACACGCTGATGCGCTCGGTCGGCACGTCGGTGTCCAGCGCCGTGCTCGGCAGCGTCCTCGCCCGCAACACCAGCACGTTCCACGGGACGGAGGTGCCGAACATGACGGGCTTCCGGATCTCGTTCCTCATCGCCACCGGGGTGATCGCCGTCGGCATCGTCCTCGCCGCTTTCCTGCCGTCGGTCCGCCGGACCGCGCGGCGCGCCCAGGCGTCCCCGGCGCGTCCCGCGCCGGCGGGCGAGCCCGCGCCCGCGGGTGAGCCCGCCGAGGTTCCGGCGCTCGCCTT
>NZ_CAACUY010000383.1 GCF_900659615.1 Actinomadura fibrosa
AGGACGTCCCAGGGCGGCGCGTCCGCGAACGGCAGCAGGGCCGTCCCGCCGGTGGTGTCGAGGTGGGCGAGGGCGGGCTCGTCGGCGGCCTCGTCCAGCGCCGTCCGGATCCGGCGGATCTTGCGGCGGGCGGCGACGCGGGCGCGCTGGCCCGCCTTCCGCTCGTCGGGGTGCGGCGCGAGCGCCAGGACGAGCACGGCGTAGCGGGCCGCGGGGCGGTGCGCGATCCCGTCGAGGGGCGCGCCGTCCAGCAGCGCCCGCAGCAGGGCGTGCCGGCCGCCGTGCTCCTGGCTGTCGAGGATCTGCCGGACCTCCAGGTAGGCGCCGCTGACGGCGGAGGTCAGCCACCGCTGGAAGTCCATCAGGTGGGCGAGCGCCTCCTGGTAGTCGGCGAGGTCGGACGGCCGCGCGCCGCCGGCGAGCTCGTCCCAGGCCATCGCGGTGCCGATCTGGTAGGCGGTGAGGATCGCGTCGAGCGGCACGCCCTCCTCGGCGCGCTGGGCGGCCGAGTCGCGCTGCCGGGCGAAGTCGCCGGGGCCGGCGGGGCACCGCCGCTCCAGCACGTCGGCGAACTGCCGTAGGGTGTGCTGGACGATGCCGGCGACGTCCCCGGCGATCTCCTCCTGCGGCAGCTCGGCGTAGACGGGCAGCTCCGCGAGGAGCCGGTCGACGACGCGCGCCGTGAGCCCCGGGGCCCGCGCGCGCAGGTGGGCGGCCAGGGGCCGGCCGGCCACGCTGAGCGGTCTGCCGAGCGGTCTGCCGGGCGGTCTGCTGTCAGGCGGCACAAGAACTCCCGCGGAAGTCTGCCATCGCACCAATTGAACGAGATGTCCGCATTTTGGATGATCACGGCGACACCGTCCATGTGACGTCCCGGCGACTCCGCGCGACGTCCCCGCGACCTGGAGCGGCACCATGAAGCGTCTGCGGCACGGCGTGACCGGCGTGATCGGCAGGATCGGCCTGTGGGGGGCCGCGGCGGGGGCGGCGGCGGGGCTGGCCGCGGGCGCGGCGGTGGGCACCGCCGCGCCCGCGCGGGCCGCGGCGGGGGAGTACGTCGCGCTGGGCGACTCGATGGCGTCCGGGCCGCTGATCCCGGACGTGACGGGCCCGGTGGCGTGCGGCAGGTCCACGCACAACTACGCCCACGAGCTCGCCGCGGCGCTGGACGTCGCCGTCCTCCGGGACGTGACGTGCAGCGGGGCGTCCACGCGGCACATGACCCAGCCGCAGAGCCTCAGCCTGCTCGGCGTGCCCGCCGGGACCGCGCCGCCCCAGCTCGACGCGCTGACCGCCGGCACCACCCTCGTGACCCTGACGATCGGCGGCAACGACGTGGGGCTCGTCGGCGTCGCCGAGGACTGCGTCCGCCTCGACCCGACCGCGACCCCGTGCAAGGGGCAGTACGCGGACCAGGTCGCCGAGCGCACCCGGGCGTTCGAGCCCAAGCTGTCCGCCGTCCTGGACGGCATCCGCGCGCGCTCGCCGCAGGCCCGCGTGGTCGTGACCGGATACGGCCTCTACATCAAGCCGGGCGGCTGCTGGCCGGCGCAGCCCGTCCTGCCCGCGGACGCCGACTTCCTCCAGGGCGCGGTCAACGCGATGAACGCCGTGATCGCGCGGCAGGCGGCCGCGCACGGCGCCACCTACGTCGACCTCGTGACGCCGAGCGCGGGCCACGACGCCTGCCAGCCGGCGTCCCGCCGCTGGATCGAGGGCTACGTGCCGCTGAACGCGGCGGCGCCGCTGCACCCGAACCGCAGCGGCGAGGCGGGCTACGCGGTGGCCGTCGCCGCCGCCCTCGGCGCCCGCGCCGGCGCCCGCGCGGGGGCGCGCTGACCGATCTCCGGCGGTCCCGCTAGGGTGCCCCCATTCCGCCGAGCCGCCTGTGGGGGCCATGCAGTCCACCATCGTGATGACCGGTGCGAGCCGCGGGATCGGCCGGGCCGCGGAGCGCATCCTGTCCCAGGCGCCGGACGTCCACCTGGTCGTCGCCGGTAGGGCCGGGCCCCGGCGGCGGGACTTCGGCGGACGCGGCGTCTCGCACGTCGACGTCGATCTGGGCTCGCGTCGTACGACCCCGGCCGCGAGCGCGAACTGTGGGACGCCTGCGAACGCCTCACGTCACCCGTAGCGTGACCCGGCGGTTTCCTGCCCCGTCAGTCAGTGCCGCGCAGGAGGCCCCTGCTCAGCAGGGCGGCGACGGCGTCGTCCCAGCGGCGTAGCTGAGCGGGGTCGGTGAGCGGCTCGGGGAGGTGCCGGTCGAGGTGCGGCCGGAGGATCGCGGTGCCCAGCACGAGGACGAGCGGGTGCAGCACGGCCCAGGTGCGGTCGACGTCGGACGCGAGCAGGCCGTGGTCGGCGAGCCGGTCCCACTGGCCGGCGCTGATGGCGACCAGGCCGTCGAAGACGGCCGAGCCGACCGCCTCGCCCTCGATCATGGCGCGGACCAGGTAGCCGACCACCTCCGGATGCCCGGTCATGATCGAGGTGACGCGGTGCCCGAGCTCGGCGAGCGCGTCCCGCGGCGGCGCGGGCAGCGGCGCGGACGCGACCGCGTCGCCGACCACCCGCAGGACGTGCTCGTCGACGGCCGCTCTCAGCCGGGCCTTGGTCCCGAAGTGGTGCTGCACCAGCCCGATCGACACCTCCGCGGTCTCGGCGATCGCGCGGAGCGAGGTGCCGGAGGCGCCGTGGGCGGCGAAGCAGCACAGGGCGGCGTCACGGATCCGGTCGGCCGTCGACGGCTCGCCGGGGTCGGTTCGGACGGGGAACAGCGATCGCGGGTCCACGCGTCCCACCCTAGACAATACGTTCATACCGTGCGACGGTATGAACGTATTGCCGTGGTGACGGAGGAAGGGTGATGTCCGTGATCGAGCAGATCCGGCGCGGGGCGTGCGGGGCGGGCGTCCGCCCCTCGGCGCGTGCCGCGGGTCCCGCGGCCGTCGTCGTCGAGCGGACGATCGCGGCCTCCCCCGAAGCGCTGTACGCGATGGTCGGCGAGGTATCCGAGATGGCGCGGTGGAGCCCGGAGACGGCGCGGTGCCGCTGGATCCCCCCGGCGACCGGCCCGGCCGCCGGGGCCCGGTTCCGGGGGGTGAACCGGCGGGGGCGGCGCCGCTGGTCGACGACGTGCACGGTCACCGCCGCCGAGCCCGGGCGGCGGTTCGAGTTCGAGGTCCGCGCCGCCGGGCTGCCGATCTCGCGCTGGCTCTACACCTTCCGGGCCGAAGGGGCGGGATGCCGGGTCACCGAGCGGTGGACCGATCTGCGCCCGGTCTGGGCGAAGCCGCTGTCCCTGCTCATCTCCGGCGTGGCGGACCGTACCGCGCACAACCGCCTGACCATGGAGGCGACGCTGGCGGCGCTGGCGGAGGCCGCCGAGGACGGCCCCGAGACGAGGCCATGACCGCGGTGCTGGCCCTGAGCGGCAACGGCACGATCGGCGCCTAGTGGGGACGCGCGCAACCGGCGCGGGACGCGGTCGGGCGCCTCACGAGGACGCCGCGGCCCCGGCCCGGCTCGGCAGGAGGGCGAGGAGCTGCTCGGTGTGGCCGGGCAGTTCCACGTCCGCGAGGCCCGTGACGAGGTCCCGCAACGGCAGGGGCTGATCGACCAGGACGGTGCCGTTGGAGAGGAGCCGGGTGGGCACCGGTGTGTCGAGTTCGGCGTCGCTCAGCATCGGTCCGCCGAGCGCGCAGAGGGCCTCCCCCTGGAGGCGGATGCGCTCCCGGAGCCCTGCGTTGCCGCCGGCGAGCGTGATGGCGCGCTGGATGCTCCAGGCGTCGAGCGCCAAGCGGTTGTCGTAGGTCGCGTTCGTCCCCGACGCGATGGCGGAGACGGCGGCGAGGGTGATGGCGTTGATGAGGGTGACGTGGGCCAGGATCTGGTCGGCGTTCCACTCCCCGGGCGGCGGGACGAGGTCGGGGCCGCCGGAGTCGGCCACGGTGGCGGCGGCGTCCAGCAGCGCGCGGTAGGCGGTCCCTAAGGGGATGGTGTCCATGAGGCTTCTCCTCGGTGTCGTGGTCAGGCGTGGGCTCGGCGCATCTCCCAGGGCGCCTGGGGGAGGACGTCGCCGGTTTCGAGGAGCGACTTGAGGTTCGCCAGCACCGCCGGCCAGCCGGCCGAGATGCCGGCGAGCATCTCCTGGTTGGGCAGGTTCTCGTGCGTCACGGTGAGGCGGACGATGTCCTGGTGCGGCTCGACGAGGAAGGTGACGACCGACGCCTCCCTCGGCGGCTGGACGTCGGGCGTGTCCTCGAAGGTGATGACCAGGCGCGTGGGCGGCTCGGACTCGACCACCCGGCCGACGGCGTCGACGGCGCCCGACTCGTCGGCGCGCCGGTGCTCCCAGGGCGAGCCCGGCTGCCAGTCCGAGACGTTGGCGTGCCCCCAGTAGCGGGCTGTCAGGTCCGCGTCCGTGAGGGCCTGCCACACCTGTTCCGGGCTCGCGCGGATGTAGGTGACGTAGACGTAGGACGGCACGGACGTGGTGCTGCCGGTCATGGCGTACTCCTCTGCCTGGTTCTTGATGGCTCTGATCGCATCGAGGCGGGGCTTGTCGAACCCGGAGATCCAGCGCTCCTCGATCTCGTGGATCGGCGCCGGGTTGAGGTAGTGGAGCCGTTCCCGTCCGCGCCGCACGACGGTCACGAGGCCGGCGCGCTGGAGGACGTCGAGGTGCTGGGTCGCCGACTGGCGCGCCATGTCCAGGCGCTCGCACAGCTCGCTGAGCGTCTGGCCGTTCTGCTCGCGCAGGCGGTCGAGCAGGAGCCGGCGGGTGGGGTCGGCCAGCGCCTTGAAGACCGGATCCATCGCTGTCGCTTCGGGGCTCACGCGGACCATTATGCAGGTATCTGCCTGCATATTGTCAATGCGGGGGACGGGTCGCGTATTCCGGTGATGTCCGGGTCACCCGGCGTAAAATGGGACGTCGGCTCGGGCGGTCGCGTCGCGGAGGTAGGCGTGGGTGGCTTCGACGGGCGCGCTGAGGTGGTCGGGCGGGAAGCCGAGCTGGCGTCGCTGTCGGCCTTCCTGACCCCCCCGGAGGACGGGCCGGAGCACGCGCCGGTCGTGGCGTTCCTGATCGAGGGCGAAGCCGGTATCGGCAAGAGCACCCTGTGGCGGTCGGGCGTGGCGATGGCGCGGGAACGGGGCCACTTCGTCCTCTCCTGCGTGGCCGCCGAGGCGGAGGCCGGATTCGCCTACTCGGCCCTGGGAGACCTGCTGGACCCGGTGCCCGGCTCGGTGCTCGCCGGGCTGCCCGGCCCGCAGCGGCGCGGGCTGGAGGTCGCCCTGCTGCGCGCCGACGCCGACGGGCCGGTGGACGAGCGGGCGGTGGGCGTCGCGTTCCTGTCGACGCTGCGCGTGCTCGCCGCGTCGGGGCCGGTCGTGGTGGCGATCGACGACTCGCACTGGCTGGACGCGCCGACCGCGCGCGTCCTTGAGTGGGCGCTGCGCCGCCTGGACGACGAGCGCGTGAAGGTCCTGGCCTGCGCGCGCACGGGCGTCGCCGCGCGGCTCGGGGCCGACCTGGAGCGGTACGTCGGAGCGGGACGGCTGCGGCGGCTCACCCTCGGGCGGCTCGGGCCGGACGCGCTGCGGCGCCTGCTGGCCGGCACGCTGGGGGCGGCCCCGCCGCCGAGGGTGCTGGACCGGGTCTGGGAGGCCGCGGCGGGGAACCTGTTCCACGCCCTGGAGATCGCCCGCGCGCTCGCCTCGCGTCCGGAACCGCCCGCGCCGGGCGAGCCGCTGCCCGTCCCCACCTCGCTGCGGGACCTGGTCGCGGCGCGCGTCGCCGAGCTGCCCGAGGCGGCGCAGGAGGCGCTGCTCGCCGCGTCGGCGCTGACAAGCCCGTCCCGCGAGCTGATCCAGGCCCTGGACCGGCGGCGCCGCGCGGCCCGCGTGCTCGCCCCTGCGGAGCGGGCCGAGCTGATCGTCATGGACGGCGACCGGCTGCGCTTCGCCCACCCGCTCATCGCCTCCGCCGTCTACGCCGGGGCGGACCCCGCGCGGCGGCGCGCGCTGCACCGGCGGCTGGCCCGGCTGGTGGGCAACGCCGAGGAGCGCGCCCGGCACCTCGCGCTGGCGGCGGACGGT
>NZ_CAACUY010000384.1 GCF_900659615.1 Actinomadura fibrosa
CGCCGCGGCCCGCCGGGCAGGCGCAGGTGCTGGCCGCGCCGGTGCCGCCCGAGCCGGACGCGTCACTGGCGGCGACGCGCGCGTGGGCGCTGGAGCGCCTGGACGCGCCGCTCACCCTCGCCGACCTCGCCGCGCACGCCCGGGTGAGCACCCGGACGCTGACCCGCAGGTTCCAGGCCGAGACCGGATCGAGCCCGCTCCAGTGGCTGCTGCACCAGCGGATCGGCCGGGCGCGCGAGCTGCTGGAGACGACGGCGCTGCCGATGGACCAGGTGGCGCACCGCAGCGGGCTCGGCGGCGCCGACTCGCTGCGGTGGCACCTCGTGCGGCGGGTGGGCCTCACCCCGTCCGCCTACCGCGCGGCCTACGGGCGGGCGAAGACGCCGAGCGCGTCGTAGACGTGCCAGGAGCCGAGCCTCTTGTCGATGGTGAGCACGTTCTCGCCCGTCCTTAGGGCCGCGGTGGGCAGGGCCAGTTCGACGTAGGACGGCTTGAGGAGCGTTCCCGGGACGGTCGCGTCGCCTTCGAGCGAGCCGCGCGTCGCCCCGTTCTCCAGCTTGACCGTGGGGATCGCGGTCCCGTTGAGCGCGAGGTCGAGCGTGCCCGGGTTGGACGCGTGCGTGTCGAGCAGCCAGATCGACAGCCAGGTCTCCCCGGCCGGGACGACGTCCAGCGCGAACCGGAACGTGTGGCGGCTCGCCTTGCTCCCCGCCCACGCGTCCGCCGGGCCCGGCTGGATGTAGGACCAGTCGGTGCCGGGCGTGCTCGTCCCGACGGTGTAGTCCACGCCGTTCGGGAACCGCGTCCTGTACTGCGCGGATCCGGACGGCGCGAGGGCGAGCTCCAGGCTCCTCTGGTCGAACGCGCCGACGGTGGCGAGCGGCCTGCCGGACACGGCGACCGACTCGGCGCTGTGGCCCGCGATCTCCGCGGACGGCCGGGAGCGGTTCCCGGCCGCGTCCACGACGACGATCCGGTAGTACCAGTCCTGGCGCCGCCCGCCCTGCCGGTCGTGAGGGAAGGACGCGTAGACGGTCTTGGCGAGCAAAGTGTCCGGTCCGACCGCGAAGCCGGGCGTCCGCGACGCGTGGATCGCGTAGTGGTCGACGAGCGGCGCGTACGCCTCGCCGTCCCAGGTCAGCCGGACCCGGCCGAGCTCGGCGGTCGCCCGTGGACCCGCCGCACCGGGTCCGGGCCGCGGCCGGTGGCGGCGGCGTCGGCGGGCGCGGCGCCGAGCACGGTGGAGCCGAGCAGGGCCGCGGGGACGGACGAGGCGGCGAGGCCGAGGACGGTGCGCCGAGCGACGGTGCCCGGCGGGGTGGGCGGCGAAGGGGGCATCGGGGTCAGGCCTCCCGGTTCAGGCCGGGACGACCGGCCTCGGTCACGAAGCGGGCCGCGGTCGCGAGCGGCGCGCCGGGCGTGCTGATGCGGGCGACGGTCCGGAACTCGGACGTCAGCGCGGCCGGGGTGAGCCGGCAGCTCAGGTAGCCGCGCCGCGCGTTGTAGAGCTTGACGTGCGGGTTCCCGAGCCAGACGGGCGCGCTGCCGTCGGTCTCGGCGCCGTCGCCGTCCGAGCCGATCGAGCTGCACACGAGCTCGGTGCCGACGGTCGCGGACGCGGGGTCCGCCCAGTCGGCCTTCAGCTCCGCCGCGACGCCGCGGTGGATGTCGCCGGAGAACACGACCGGGTTGGCGATCCCGTGCCGCCTCCAGGCGGCGAACAGGCGGTCCCGGTTGGCGGGGAACCCGTCCCACATGTCGTTGCTGTAGCTCTCGCCGGGGCCGGTCGTCCGGTCGATCTGGGCCATGACGACGCCGCTGGCGTGCAGGTTCCAGGTGGCGGACGAGCGGCGCAGCCCCTCGTACAGCCACCGCTCCTGCGCCTCCCCGAGGATCGAGCGCCGCGGGTCGAGCCGCTCGGGGGAGTTGTCGACGACGGCGCCCGCCGGGTACCGGTCGCGGAACTGGCGGTTGTCGAGGATGTCGAGCTGGGCGAGCCGTCCCCAGTGGCGGCGCTGGTAGACCGCGATGCCGGGGCCTTGGGGGAGGGACGCCCTCCGCAGCGGCAGGTTCTCGTAGAAGGCGCGGTAGGCGACGGCGCGGCGGCGCAGGAAGTCGCCCGGCGCGATGCCGGTCTCGGACCAGTCGTCGGCGTAGTTGTTCTGCACCTCGTGGTCGTCGGTGGTGAACACCCAGGGCGCGGCGGCGTGCGCGGCCTGGAGGTTCGGGTCGGTCTTGAACAGCGAGTACCGGAGCCGGTACTGCTCCAGCGTGGTCGTCTCGACGGCGTGCTCGGGCCCCGGCAGCGGGACGCCCTGCCGCCACATGTTCGCGGACGTGATGCCGTACTCGTAGATGTAGTCGCCGAGGAACAGGACGAGGTCGAGGTACTCCCTGGCCATGTGCTCGTAGGCGGTGAAGTGCCCGTGGTACCAGGCGGCGCAGGACGCGGTGGCGAAGCGGAAATCGGCGACGCGCGCTCGCGGGTCGGGCGCGGTGCGGGTGCGCCCGGCCGGGCTGATCTCCGTCCCGGCGCGGAAGCGGTAGAAGTACTCGCGGCCGGGGCGCAGCCCGTGGACCTCGGCGTGCACCGAGTGCGCCAGCTCCGGTGCCGCCACGGCCTGCCCGCGCTTCACGACCTTCCGGAAGGCGGCGTCCTCGGCGACCTCGTAGCGGACGGTGTACGGGACGCGCGGCATCCCGCCGTGCCCGTCGGGTTCGAGGGGGCGTGGGGCGAGCCGTGTCCAGAGGACGAAGCCGTCCGGCAGCGGGTCGCCGGACGCGACCCCGAGCTGGAACGGGTCGGCGGGCGGGGCGGGCCTCACGAGTCGGCCAGCGTCGTCAGGGCCTTCTGGAGCTCCTCCGCAGCCTGGTCGACCGGCTTCTTGCCGGTGATCGCGGCGGTGACGTGCTCCTGGATCGTCGTGCTGACCTCGTTGTAGCGGACGACGACCGGGCGCGGCTTGGCGGTGTCCATGCCCTTCTTCAGCGTGGGCAGGTACGGGTACTTCTTGATCATCTCCGAGTCGCCGTAGAGGGCCGCCAGCGACAGCGGGAACGACTGCGCCCGCCCGTACTGGTTTTGCACCGGCGGGCTGACGATGTAGGAGATGAAGTCGCGCGCGGTGGCCTGGTGCTTGGAGAACGCCGAGACGGCGAGGTTGTTGCCGCCGAGCGTGCCGGATCCGGGGCCGTCCTTGCCGGGGATGGGCGCGACGTCGAACTTCCCGGCGACCTTCGAGCCGTCCTCGCCCGAGGCCAGCGCGTACACGTAGGCCCAGTTGCGGTGGAAGACGAGCTTGCCGTCCTGGAACGCGCGGCGGCCCTCCTCCTCCTTGTACGTGATGGCCTTGCCGGGGATCGTGCCGTCCTTCATCGCGTCCACGAGGAACTGGAGCCCGGCCTTCGCCTGGGGCGTGTTCACCTGCGGCTTCCCGGCGGAGTCGAAGACCTCGCCGCCCGCCGACTGCACGGCCTCGGAGTAGTTGACGGTGAGGCCCTCGTACTTGGCGTACTGGCCCGCGTAGCAGTCCACGCCCTTGCCCTCGGGGGTCTTCGCGACCTTGGCGCAGGCGTCGCGCAGCTCCGCCCAGGTCTTCGGCGGCTCCTGCACGCCCGCCTTGGCGAGCAGGTCCGTGCGGTAGTAGAGGACGCCGGTGCCGGTGAGCCAGGGCTCGGCGTACAGCTTGCCCCGGTACATGCCGGTCTGGAGGGCCGCGGGGACGAACGTGCCCGTGTCCGCGACGGTCTTCGGCAGCTCCAGGATCCAGCGGCGGGCGGCGAACTCGGCCGTCCACACCGCGTCGAGCCGGACGACGTCGTAGGCGTCCGACTTGATCTGCATGTTCTGAACGAGCTGCTGCCGGGCCTGGTCGCCGTCCTCGGGCAGCTCGACGATCTCGGCCTTCTCCTTCGGGTGGGCGCCGTTCCACGTCGCGACCAGCTTCTGGACCGTCTGGGTGAGGTCCTTGCCGGTGGCGACCTTGATCGGGCCGCGCCCGTCGTTGGCGGCGGGCGCCGCCGGGCCTCCGTCGTCGCCGCCGCAGGCGGACAGCCCGAGGGCCAGGGCGAGCGCCACCGCCGCGCCGCCCCACAGGGGTCTGATGATCATGGGTTCACCGTGCCTTTCGCGGGGGGTGCGGGAAGTCGGCGGGCGCCGGGGGCCCGGCGTCCACCGGGTCCGTGGTGGCGGTGAGCTCGACGACGACGCCGTCCCGCCGGGCCCGCTCGGCGGCCCAGACCACGCGGTGCGTGGCCAGGCTCTCCCGGGCGCCGGAGCTGAGCCGGGACGGGTCGCCGGTCGCCAGCGCCTCGACGAACGCGTCGGCGAGCGCGTCGTCGCCGTCGTCGTGGCGGCCGTCCATGGGGGCGCCGCCTGGGGAGTTCCGGGCGGCGCCGTGCCGGTCCGCTTCCAGGACCTCCAGCTCCCCGGTGACGAAGTCGCGCACCGACACGCGGACGCCGTCGCCCTCGACGCACCCGTGCGTGCCGAAGATCCTTGTCTGCCGCTGCGCGGCGGGCGTGAACGCGGTCATGGTGAACGCGCCGGTCGCGCCGGACGGGAACTCCAGGTTCACGACCTGGTGGTCGACGACGTCGTTGTCGCAGTCGTAGACGCACCGGCCGTAGGGGCCCTCGCGCAGCGCCGCGAGCACGCCCGCCTCGGTGCGGTCGTCGGTGACCGCGCCGAGCGGCCACGCCTCGCGCTCGGGGTCGCCGAGGCAGGACAGGTAGAGCCGGGTCGCCGAGTACGGGCAGGCGGGCTCGACCGCGCAGCCGACGCAGCGGGACGCGGCGCCCGCCGGCCGGTTCTCGGGACGGAAGTGCGACAGCCGCCCGAACGAGCCGACCCGCGACGGGACCTCGCCCATCACGTGGACGAGCCAGTCGATGTCGTGGCAGGACTTCGTCATGAGCATGGGCCCGGACTCGTCCTCGCGGCGCCAGTTGCCGCGCACGTAGGAGTGGGCGTGGTGCCACCAGCCGACGGGCTCCAGGTGCTGGACGCTGACCGGGGCGCCGATCCGCCCGTCCGCGAGCAGCCCCCGGACCAGCCGCGTGTAGGGGGTGTAGCGCAGGACGTGGCAGACGGCGAGCATCACGCCGGCGCGCTCGGCGGCCTCCAGGACGCGCACCGCGTCGGCCTCCGAGGTCGCCATCGGCTTCTCCAGCAGGATGTGGCAGCCGAGCCCGGCGAAGGCGACCGCGGGCCCGGCGTGCTCGGCGTCCTGGGTCGCGATGATCACGCCGTCGGCGGGCCGGCCCGCGGCGGCCATCTCCCGCCAGCCGGCGAACGTCCGCTCCGGCGGGAGGCCGTGCTCGGCGGCGAACCGGGCCCGGCGCGCCGGGTCGGGCTCGGCGACGGCGACGATGCGGCCGCGGCCCGCTTCCCGGATCCGCCGGGCGTAGCCGGATCCGCGCAGTCCGGCTCCGGCCACGGCGATCGCGGGCCTCCCGATGTCCATGCGCGACCCTTCTGAGCTGGTCATATATGCTGCGACCGGCTGCTGTCCCGGCATTACGAAATGTCGTTTCATAAGTAGATTGGCAATAATGTCGTCCGTCCGCCGATCGCTGTCAAGAGGTGCCGTGTCCGAACACTCGCTGCACGGGGGCGACCCGTCGGTCCTCCGCCGCCTCAACTCCGCCGCGACGCTGCGGGCGCTGCGGGACGGCGGCGAGTCGACGCTGACCGGGCTGGCGCGGCAGGTGGGCCTGTCCCGGCCGACGACGGAGGGCGTGCTCGGCGAGCTGATCGACCGGGGGCTGGTCACCGAGGCGCCGCCCCGGCCGGGCAGCGGGCTCGGCCGCCCCGCGCGCCGGTACCGGTTCCGCGCGGAGGCGGGCCACGCGCTCGGCATCGAGATCGACGCGCACCGGGCGCGGCTGCTGGTCGCCGACCTGTCCGGCGAGGTGGTCGGCGGCCACCGCGCCGACCTGGACGTCGCCGCGCCGCCGGCCGAGCGGC
>NZ_CAACUY010000385.1 GCF_900659615.1 Actinomadura fibrosa
CGCCACGGCCCCGCCGATGGAGTCGCGCGCCGCGTCCGCCGCGTCCGCGGGCAGCCCGCCCGTCCCGACCCGGTCGCGGTAGACGGCCGACAGCAGGCTGCCGAGCGCCGCGATGCCGAGCGTGCCGCCGGTCTGGCGGAGCGTCTGGACGAGGCCCGAGCCCCGCCCCGCCTGGTCGGCGGGCAGCGCGGCGAGCAGCGCGTCCATCGCCGGGATCAGGGTCAGGCCGCAGCCGAGGCCGAGCACGACCAGCCACCCGCAGACGAGCGCGTAGCCGTCGCCGGTGCCGGTCAGCGCGCCCCAGCCGAGGCCCGCCGCCATGACCAGCAGCCCGCCGACCATGATCGGCTTGTGCCCGAACCGGGGCGCCGCCCGGTCGGTGACGATCCCGCCCGCGAGGAGGCCGAGCAGCATCGGGACGAGCTTCAGCCCGGTGTCGAACACGCCGCTGCCCTGCACCGCCTGGAGGTACTGCGGCAGGACGAACAGGCCGCCCGCCATCACCACGTTCGCGGCGACCCCGGCGAGCATCGGCCACACGAACGCGGGATCGCGGAACAGCCGGACGTCCATCATCGGCGAGCGCGCCCGCCGCTCCCAGAGAACGAAGCCGGCCAGCAGGGCCGCCGCGAGCGCGAGCGACACCAGGACGACCGGGTCGCCCCAGCCCCGCACGGGCGCCTCGATCACGCCGTAGACGAGCGCGACCAGGCCGCCCGCCGACAGCAGCGCGCCGAGCCCGTCCACGCGCGGCGCGGACGGGTCCCTGGTCTCGGGGAGCAGCAGGGCCACCGCGACGGCGCCGACGACGACCACCGGCACGTTGATCAGGAAGATCGAGCCCCACCAGTAGTGCTCCAGCAGCCAGCCGCCGACGAGCGGGCCGAGCGGCAGCCCGAGCGCCATCGACGCCGACCAGACCGCGACCGCCCGGGTGCGCTCCGCCGGCGGGAAGATCGCGGGCAGCATCGACATGGACAGCGGCGTGACGATCGCCGCGCCCAGCCCCATGAACAGGCGGGCCGCGACGACGCCGCCCGGGCCGCCGGCGAACGCGCCGCCGAGCGAGGCCGCCCCGAAGACGGCGAGGCCCGCGATCAGCAGCCGCTTGCGGCCGAGCCGGTCGCCGAGCAGCCCGGCGGGCAGCAGCAGCGCCGCGAACACCAGCAGGTAGGAGTCGACGATCCACTGGAGCTCGCTCGTGCTCGCGTGGAGTTCCGCCGAGAGCGTGGTCAGCGCCACGTTGAGGATCGTCATGTCGAAGCCGAGCGCCAGCATGCTCAGCGCCAGCGCGCCGAGTCCGAGCCAGCGCCGGGTGCGGGTCACCTTCATGACCGCCACCTCCAAACGATTGCTGCTACTAAGTGACAGTAACTCTCAAAAGATGGGAAGTGTCAATCGATGCGGGCCCTGGCGCGCTCCGCCGGAGGGGATGTAATTTTGATTACATGACTACGAGCGAAACGGCGGAGCAGCTCCGCGGCTGGTTCTCCGGGCGGCTCCCCGAGGGCTGGTTCGAGGGGCCGCTGGAGGTCGTCGTCGACCGCGAGGAGGTCAGCGTCGTCGGCCGCCTCGCCGAACCGGCGGCCGCCGCCGACGTGTCGCAGGCCGAGCGGTCCGCCCTGCTCGCCGGGCACATCCAGCGCTTCCGCGAGGACACCCGCGACCAGCGCATCGCCATCGCCCGCGAGGCCGAGCACCGGTTCGGCCTCAAGGTCTCCTGGGGCGCCGACTGCGGTGACGAGCGCGAGATGTTCACCACGCTCTCGGTGCCCGTCATGACCCGGCTGAGGCAGCCCGAGCGCCGCGTCCTCGACACGCTCGTCGACGCCGGCGTCGCCCGCAGCCGCAGCGACGCGCTCGCCTGGTGCGTCCGGCTCGTCGGCAAGAACACCGACGCGTGGCTCTCCGAGCTCCGTACCGCCCTGGAGTACGTCGAGCGCGCCCGCGCCGCCGGCCCGCAGGCCTGATCCCCTCCGCGGGCCTGCTCCCGCCCGCGGGCCTGCTCCCGCCCGCGGGCCTGCTCCCGCCCGCGGGCCTGCTCCCGCCCGCGGGCCTGCTCCCGCTCCGCACGCCTGATCCCCGCCCGTCGCGCGGCCTCGAACCATTACGCGAATCCGAGGTCCGCGAGGTGTGATCATGGTGATGACCTCGCCTAATGTGCGTGGAAAGCGCCGTGCCCCGAACACCGCCGGGACGGGACGCCGCGAGGTCCCGGCCGGCCCGGCGGACCGCGGCCAGGGAGGAGGGCTCGACCGTGCGCGGACTGCGCTGCCTGGACGGCTCCGACCTCGCGGTCGTGCCGGTCGCCTCGCTCGACCGCGGCGGCCGCCCGTTCGAGGTCACCCTGGAACTGCGGCGCGACGGCGACTCCTTCGGCGCCGTCGGGCAGCGGTGCGGCCACCTGCTCGCCGACCTCGCCGTCCGCGTCGCCGCCGCCCGAGCCGACGGCTCGCCCCAGTCGGCCGAATGGCCGGATCCGGACGACCGTTTCCCCGACCCGCGCGGCGGCGGCGACGCCGCGGCCCGCGAGCCCGAGCTCTTCGCGTTCCGCTACCGCGACCGGGCCGACGTCGCCAGCACCGGCGAGCTGCGCTGCACGCTCCGCACGTCCGCGATGTGGGTCGGCGGGCAGCGGTCCGCGGCCGGGCGGTGGCGGCTGGCCCGGCGGGCGGTCGTCGAGGCCTGGGGCGCCGGCGGGCACGGGGTCCGCGCGGTGCTCACGTCCGCCGACCTCGCCCGGTTCCTGGCCGACGTGCTCGCCGAGGCCGAACGGGCCGGAGCGGGGCATCGGGGACGCCGCGGCCGGTACGCCCGCTAGCCTGACATCACCGGAACGGTGGGAGAAGTGTCGCCCTCAGGCCATAATTGAGCGTCGTTCGCACCAGGACCGTCGCTCGGAGGGACGCCCAGATGGGGATTCGGCGCAGCGGGATGTCGCGCGGCGGCGCGCGCAGGGAAGGGGTGCGCCGCAACCCCTCCGAGGGGGGCGCGCTGACCTCCGCGATCCGCCGGAGCGGCCCGTACGCCGCCGTCCGCGACGCCGTCTACCGGATGTACGAGCGCCGGGTCGAGGCCTCCCTGCCGGCGGACGTCATCCCCCGCCACGTCGGGGTCATCCTGGACGGCAACCGCCGCTGGGCCAGGTCGATGGGCCTGACCGACGTCAACACCGGCCACCAGCGCGGCGCCGACAAGATCACCGAGCTGCTGCACTGGAGCACCGAGGCGGGCGTGGAGCACGTCACGCTCTGGCTGCTGTCCACCGACAACCTCAACCGCCCGGCCGCCGAGCTGGAACCCCTGCTGGAGATCATCGAGAACACCGTCCGCCAGCTCGCCGCCGACGGCTGGCACGTCAAGCCCGTCGGCGCCCTCGACCTGCTGCCCGACAAGACCGCGCGCGTCCTCAAAGACGCCGGAGAGGCGACATCTGGCGCTCCCGGCCTGATTGTGAACGTCGCCGTTGGGTATGGAGGTAGGCGTGAGATCGCTGATGCGGTGCGCTCTCTGCTCGTCGAGCAGGCGAGCCGTGGCACCAGCATCGAGGAACTCGCCGAGGTCCTCGACGTGGAGCACATCGCGGAGCATCTCTACACGCGCGGCCAGCCGGACCCCGACCTGGTCATCCGCACCTCGGGGGAGCAGCGCCTCTCCGGCTTCATGCTCTGGCAGAGCGCCCACTCGGAGTTCTACTTCTGCGAGGTCCACTGGCCGGACTTCCGCAAGGTCGACTTCCTCCGGGCGATGCGCTCCTACGCCGCGCGGCACCGGCGCTACGGTTCCTGACGATCGGCCTCCGATCACCGCCGCGGGCGGGTCCCCGACCGGGGCCGCCCGCCGCTCGGCGGCGCGCTTCCGGGAGGGCGGCGGCCCCGTTCCCCCGGCACGCGGGGCCCGTCGCGCCACCGGTAGTCACCCCCTAGTCAGGGAGATCGAGTGGCCACAACCTCCGCGCGCCGTCCCGGTTCCGGGAACCCTTCCTCCGGAACGCCCGTTCCGGACCGGCGCACGTACGTCCTCGACACCAGTGTCCTGCTGGCCGATCCGGGAGCGATGACCCGGTTCGCCGAGCACGAGGTCGTACTCCCCATCGTCGTCATCTCCGAGCTTGAGGCCAAGCGCCATCACCCCGAGCTCGGGTACTTCGCCCGGCAGGCCCTGCGCACCCTGGACGACCTGCGTCTGGAGTACGGCCGCCTCGACGAGGCGCTGCCGCTCGGCGAGCAGGGAGGCACGCTCCGCGTCGAGCTGAACCACGCGGACCCGAGCATCCTGCCCGACGGGTTCCGGCTGGGCGACAACGACACCCGGATCCTGTCCGTCGCGGGCTGGCTGGCCAGCGAGGGCCGCGACGTGGTGCTGGTCTCCAAGGACCTGCCCATGCGGGTGAAGGCCTCGGCGGTCGGGCTGGCGGCCGAGGAGTACCGGGCCGAGCTCGCCGTGGTGGAGTCCGGCTGGACCGGGATGCGCGAGCTGGAGGTCGCCGGCGGCGTGCTGGAGGAGCTGTACGAGGGCGGCGGCGCCGACGTCGAGGAGGCGCGGGACCTGCCCTGCCACACCGGCCTGCGGCTGCTGTCGGAGCGCGGGTCCGCGCTCGGCCGGACGCTGCCGGACAAGTCCGTCCGGCTGGTGCGCGGCGACCGCGAGGTGTTCGGGCTGCGCGGCCGGTCCGCGGAGCAGCGGATCGCGCTCGACCTGCTGATGGACGAGGAGGTCGGCATCGTCTCGCTCGGCGGGCGGGCCGGCACGGGCAAGTCGGCCCTCGCCCTCTGCGCGGGCCTGGAGGCCGTCATGGAGCGGCGCCGGCACCGCAAGGTCGTCGTGTTCCGCCCCCTGTACGCGGTCGGCGGGCAGGAGCTCGGCTACCTGCCCGGCTCGGAGAACGAGAAGATGTCGCCGTGGGCGCAGGCCGTCTACGACACCCTGTCGGCGGTCACGACCCCGGAGGTCATCGACGAGGTCCTGGACCGCGGCATGCTGGAGGTCCTGCCGCTCACCCACATCCGCGGCCGGTCGCTGCACGACGCGTTCGTGATCGTGGACGAGGCCCAGTCGCTGGAGCGCGGCGTCCTGCTGACCGTCCTGTCCCGGATCGGCGCGGGCTCGCGGGTCGTGCTGACCCACGACGTGGCCCAGCGCGACAACCTGCGGGTCGGCCGGCACGACGGCGTCGCGGCGGTCGTGGAGCGCCTCAAGGGGCACCCGCTGTTCGCGCACGTGACGCTGACGCGGTCCGAGCGGTCGCCGATCGCCGCGCTCGTGACCGACATGCTCGGAGACGTGGGCGCCTGAGCCGTGGCGGGCCCGGTGGCCGTCCCTCGCGGACGGGCGCCGGGCCTTCGCGCGAGACCCCCGAAATCTCGCTACGAACGGTGATCGATAAACCCCGGACCGTCATATGTGACTAAGGTCACACTGCCCTCCGATGGGGCGAGGAATCCCAGCTCTCCCTGTCGTTTCGGCATTGTTCAGGCCGAGTTGACATCCGTCCCACCGGCAGCATTTGTCTCGTTTCGGTTGCGGAGCATCCCGCGGGCTCGGGCATTGTGTCTCCTCGTAAGCACCCCCGAGCGGTGTGCCCCCCGCTGCGCGACCCCCTGAAGAACGCGTGCGGAGCGGCACCGGACCGGGTCCAGGACGCCCCACCTCCGGGCGGCCGGACCGGGGGTGGAAGCAGTTCGCCCGCGTGTCCATGCGCGTGCGACCGTCGGAAGGACCGCCTTGTACGGAGACCGCCCCGGGTCCCCTAGGCGAGACGATCGACAGAGCTTTGCCCCCCAGGAGCCGTTCGCGGCCCCCGTCGCCGGCCCGTCCCCCCACGACGACGACGTGAAGGTCGCCGGGACGCAGGCCCCGCAGGGCCCCGGCCCCGCGGGCGACACGCTCGGCCTCCAGTCCCTCGCCGACGCGCCGGGGCCCGGCGCGGCCGACGAGATCG
>NZ_CAACUY010000386.1 GCF_900659615.1 Actinomadura fibrosa
CAGGTGCAGGCACATCTCGATCCCGGCGGCGGCGCCCGCCGCGGTCAGCACCGGGCCGTCCTCCACGTAGAGGACGTCCGGCACCACCTCGACCGCCGGGAAGCGGCGGGCCAGGTCGGCGGCCAGCCCCCAGTGCGTCGTGGCGCGCCGCCCGTCCAGCAGCCCCGCCTCCGCGAGGACGAACGCGCCCGTGCAGATCGCCGCGACCCGCTTCCCCGCCGCGAGCGCGCCGCGCGCCGCGTCGAGGACGTCCCGCTCGATGCCCGCGCGCCCGCCGCTGCCGACGACGATGACGCTGTCGGCGCGCTCCACCGCGTCCAGCCCGTGCGGCGCCACCACGTCCAGGCCGCCGACCGTCTCCAGCGGACGGCCCGGCTCCAGCGCGCACAGCTCCACCCCGTAGGCGGGCCCGCCGCCCGCCTCCGCGGCGCCGAGCACCATCTGCGGGATCGTGACGTCGAACGTCAACACCGGCGGCACGACGACGACCGCGACCGTGTGCATGTGGCCAGAACCTCCGGACGGTTGGCGGCCGGCCCCCTGCTCCCGCGCGGGACGGACCGGCACTGTGGTCAAGGAGCGGCGGGGACGCCGTGTTCCCGCCCCCGCACCCTTTCCTGGAGCAGATCATGCCCTTCCATGTCGTCATCGGCCGCGGCGCGACGGCCACCGCGACCGCCCGGATCCTCGCCGGCGCGGGCGACCGCGTCCGCATGGTCAGCCGTGGCGGCGGCGGCCCCGACCACCCCCTGATCGAGCGGACCGCGCTCGACGCCACCGACACCGACGCGCTCAGCCGCGCCGCCGAGGGCGCCGCCACGCTGTTCAACGCCGCGATGCCCGCCTACCACACCTGGCCCGAGACCGTCCCGCCGCTGTTCGGGTCGATCCTCACCGCCGCCGAGCGGTCCGGCGCCGGCTACGTCATGCTCGGCAACCTCTACGGCTACGGGCCGGTCGACGGCCCGCTCACCGAGGACGCCCCGCTCACCGCGACCGGGCCGAAGGGACGGGTCCGCGCCGAGATGTGGCTGCGCGCCAAGGAGGCCCACGACGCGGGCCGCGTCCGCGCCACCGAGGTCCGCGCCGGGCAGTTCCTCGGCGCCGGGGCGTACTCACTGTTCTCCCTGGTCGTGCAGCCGAAGGTGCTCGCCGGCCAGCTCGCGCTGGTGCCCGCAGCGCTCGACGTCCCGCACGGCTACTCGGCCATCGGCGACACCGCCCGCGCCCTCGTCGCCGTCTCCCGCGACGACCGCGCGTGGGGCCGCCCCTGGCACGCCCCGGCGATCAACGTCCCGCTGCGGGAGGTCGCCACGCGGCTCGCGGAGCTGGCCGGCGCCCCCGCGCCGCGCCTGGAGACGATGACCGACCGCGAGCTCACCCTGCTCGGCCTCGGCGACCCCTTCTGGAACGAGCTCTTCGAGACGTACCACATGTCGCACCGCCCGTTCACGGTCGACTCGTCCCGCCTGGAGACGACCTTCGGCGTGACCGCGTCGCCCCTCGACACCGTCCTGAAGGAGATCCTGGCCTAGCGGTCGTCGTAGGTGAGGCCGAAGCCCAGCGGGAAGAGGGGCTGCTTGCCGTCGCCGCGGTTGATCGGCTCCTGGTCGCCGTCGCGCGGCCACGTCACCGGCAGGCGGCCCATCGGGTCGGCGTCGCCGAACAGCACGTCCGCGACGCCGGCGCCCTCGGTGCCCGGCAGCCACGACGCGACCAGCCCATCCCACTTCGGCAGCTCGGCGGTGACGTCGAGTGGCCGGCCCGACACCAGCACGACCACCACGGGGACCCGGGCGGCGCGGATCCGGTCGATGGCCTCCAGGTCAGCCCGGTCCAGTCTCAGGTCGTCGGTGCGGTCGCCGTGGTACTCCGCGTACGGCTTCTCCCCCACCACCGCGACCGCCGCGTCGTAGGAGCGGTCCGCGCCCGTCCCGTTCCTGTCGTAGGTCACCCTCGCCGCCGGGCCCGCCGCCCGGCGGATGCCCTGGAGGATGGTCGTGCCGGGCGTCGTCGGGCCCGCCGCCCCCTGCCACGTGATCGTCCAGCCGCCCGACTGGAGCCCCACGTCGTTGGCGTGCCCGCCCGCCACGAAGATCTTCTCGCCCTCGTCCAGCGGGAGCACCCGGTCGTTCTTCAGCACGACCTGCGACTCGGCGACCGCGCGCCGCGCCAGCGCCCGGTGCGCGGCGCCGCCGAGCCCCCGCGCGTACCCGCGGTCGGCCAGCGGGCGCTCGAACAGGTCCAGCGCGAACTTGCGCGTCAGGATCCGCCGGTTCGCGTCGTCGATGCGCGCCATCGGGACCTCCCCGTCCTGGACGGCCTCCCGCAGCAGCGCGATGAACTCCTTCCACCTCGTCGGCACCATCACCACGTCGATCCCCGCGTTCACGGCGGCGGCGACCTCGGCCCTGGTGAACCCGGACCTGCCGTCGATCTGGTCGATGCCGTTGTAGTCCGACACCACGATCCCCGCGAACCCCAGCTCGCCCTTCAGCAGGCCGGAGATCAGCTCCCGGTTCCGGTGCATCTTCACGCCGTTCCAGGAGCTGTAGGACACCATCACCGAGCCGACGCCGCGCCGCACCGCCTCCCGGAACGGCGGCAGGTGCACCTCCCGCAGCTCCTCCTCCGAGATCCGCGCGTCCCCCTGGTCGTCGCCGCCGGCCGTGCCGCCGTCCCCGAGGAAGTGCTTGGCCGTCGCGAGGACGGCCGCGCCGCCCCCGCCGTCCCCCTGGAGCCCGTCGATCATCGTCGTCATCGCGGCGGGCAGCGCGGGGATCTCGCCGAACGACTCGTACGTCCGCCCCCAGCGGTCGTTGCGGACCACGCACACGCACGGCGCGAAGTCCCAGTTCACGCCGGTCGCGGCCATCTCCTCCGCGGTCGCCGCCCCGATCGCCCTGGCCAGGCCCGGGTCGCGGGACGCGCCGATCCCGATGTTGTGCGGGAAGATCGTCGCGCCGACCACGTTGTTGTGGCCGTGCACCGCGTCCACGCCGTACATCAGCGGGATGCGCAGCGGCGTCGCGAGCGCGCCCCGCTGGAGCGCGTCGTACATGTCCGCCCAGCCCTCGGCGCTGTTCGGGCTCGGCGCCGAACCGCCGCTCGACAGCACCGACCCGATCCGGTACCGGGTGACCTCCTGCGCGTCGACGTACCTGCGCTCGGGCTGCGTCATCTGGCCGAGCTTCTCGTCCAGCGTCATCCGGTCGAGCAGATCGTCCACCCGGTCCCGGACGGGCAGCGCCGGATCGAGGTACCGGACGGCCCCCGCTCCCGCCCGGGCCGGCGCCCCGGCCACCGTCAGCGCGAGCACGGCCAGCAGGGCGGCGGCCGGGAACCGGCACCGGGCGCGGAAGCAGCACATGGGCGGAGTTTTTCCACGATCAGCCCAGCACAACGTCATTCGATCCCAGCGCCTGGGCAATATCTGGCGGCCCATGTCCGACAAAGACCGACACGGCCAGACAAAGCGGAAGGCCGCGGGCCGGGCCGGGCGGCAGACGCCGACTCGTACCGGTTCGGCGCACGCACGGCCACCGTCCTCGGATCGGGCCGCCAGGCCGCGCACCACGCCCGCGCGCTGCGCGTGGCGCTGCCCGCGCTGCGCACGGTCCGCGTGCACAGCCGGACGGCCGAGCACCGCGAGCGCCTGGCCGCGTCCATCGCGGCGAGCAACCTGGCCTGCCAGGCGGTGGTCCATCCGACCAACGCGCTGACCTCGTCCCATCTGGTCGTGATGACCGACCGGGGCTACGACGCGTGGCTCAGCGTCCGGCCGCTGAAGGACGGGGCGCTGGTCACCAGCATCCTTCCGCTCACCTGCCCGCCGCCTCCGGGACGCTGCTGGTGCGCCTCGTCGTACCCGCCCTGCACGGACCCGATAGCCGCGCGTCCGGCTGAGATCCCCCCGCACGGCCCGCCCGGGGCAGCGTCCGGCTGGAGCGCCGCAGAGGTGGACGCCACGCCGGCCGACGTGCTGCGGCGCGCCGAACCGGACGAGAACGTCCTCTACGACCAGCGCGGCCAGTTCGGCCGGGACCACCCGCTCGTGCGGTGGGCGTCGGAGAGCGGCGCCGGCGTGCCTTTCGAGTCGGCCTGAGTGTCCAGGCGCGATTCGAGGCGGTCTCAAGCGGCCGCGGTGACGATGGCGTGGCACGCTCGTGAGGAGGATGTAGTGACCGACACCGTGACCCGGCCCGAACGGACGACCACGCGGTGGGTCCGCTGCGGCGGATGCGGCTCGCTGCTGTACGAGCCGCGGTTCGCCCGTGAGCTGCGGGTCTGCCCCGGCTGCGGGCACCACACCCGGCTGACCGCCGCGCAGCGCGTCGCGTCGCTGCTGGACCGGGACTCGGCCCGGCCGCTCGGCGACCCCGACCCCGGCGCAGGCGAGGTCCTGGTGGATCCGCTGGCGTTCACCGCCGTGCGGTCGTACGCCGAGCAGCTCGCCGAGGCGCGGGACCGCACCGGGACGACCGACGCCGTCGCCTGCGCGCGCGGCACGGTCCTCGGCGTGCCGGTCGTGCTGGTCGCGATGGACTTCCGCTTCCTCGGCGGGAGCCTCGGCTGCGCGGTGGGCGAGGCGGTCACGCGGGCCGCGGAGGCGGCGCTGGAGCACCGCGAGGCGCTGGTGATCGTCACGGCGTCCGGCGGGGCCCGCATGCAGGAGGGCGCCCACGCGCTCATGCAGATGGCCAAGACCGCGCAGGCCCTGAGCGAGCTGGAGGAGGCCGGGATACCGACCGTCACCGTCGTCAGCGACCCCACCTACGGCGGGGTGGCCGCCTCGTACGCCTCGCTCACCCACGTGATCATCGCCGAGCCCGGGGCGCGGATGGGCTTCGCGGGGCCGAGGGTCATCGAGCAGACGATCCGGGAGCGGCTTCCCGAGGGCTTCCAGCGCGCCGAGCACCTGCTGCGCAACGGGCTCCTGGACATGGTGCGGCCCCGGTCGGCGCTCCGCCCCACCATCGCCCGGCTGGCGGCGCTGGGCGTCCGGCGGGACGTCCGCCGCGACCCGCTCGACGACCCGGTGATCCGGGACGCCGCGCTGCTCCCCGCGACCGGCGCCTGGGAGACCGTGCAGCTGGCCCGCGACTCGGGCCGTCCGACCTGCCTGGAACACGCGACCCGGCTGCTCGAGGGGTTCGAGGAACTGCACGGCGACCGCGCGGGCAGCGACTGCCCCGCCATCGTCGGCGGCGTCGGGCGGCTGGACGGCGTCCCCGTCATGCTCATCGGGCACCAGAAGGGCCACACCACGGCCGAGCTGGTCAGGCGCCGGTTCGGGATGGCCTCGCCGGCCGGGTACGCCAAGGCGCGACGGCTCATGCGCATGGCCGAGAGCCTCGGGATGCCGGTCGTGACGCTGGTGGACACGCCCGGCGCGTTCCCCGGCGTGGAGGCGGAGGACGGCGGCCAGGCGGCGGCCATCGCGGCCGGCCTGCGGCTGATGGCGGGCCTGCGGGTGCCGATCGTCTCGGTCGTCACCGGCGAGGGCGGCAGCGGCGGCGCGCTCGCCCTGGCCGTCGCGGACGAGGTGCTGATGAGCGCGAACGCCTGCTACTCGGTCATCAGCCCGGAAGGGTGCGCCTCCATCCTGTGGCGGGACGCCGCGCGGGCGCCGGAGGCCGCCGGCGCCCTGCGCCTGACGGCGGGCGAGCTGCTGCGGGCGGGCATCGTGGACGGCGTGGTGCCCGAGCCCGACGGCGGCGCGCACCGCGACCCGCCGTCCGCCGTGCGGCTGGTCGGGGACGCCGTGTCCGCCGCGCTGGCCCGCCTCGCGGACCGGGATCCGGGCGAGCTGGTACGGGCCCGGCGGCGCCGCTACCGCGCGTTCGGACTGCCGGCCGGCGCCCGCGGGAGGCACCGGTGACGGGCGCGGGCGGGACGACCGACGACGCGCTGCG
>NZ_CAACUY010000387.1 GCF_900659615.1 Actinomadura fibrosa
CCGGGACCTGTACGGGAGTCGGGAAGACCGTCGTGACCGCCGCGCTCGCCGCGGACGCCGCCGCCGCGCTCGCCGGGGAGGCGTCCGCCGCGCTGGGCGGGGTGCGCGTGCTGGTCAGCAACGCGGGCGTCGGGCTCGTCGCGGCACAGGCCGGCATGGGCGACGGCGACGACGCGCGGGCGCTGTTCGAGACGAACCTGTGGTCCCCGCTGGCGCTGGCGCGGGCCGTGCTGCCGGGGATGCGCGACGGCGGCGTGATCGTGAACGTCACCTCGACGCTCCAGGTCGTGCCGGTCCCGATGCTGGGCTACTACGGCGCGGCCAAGGCGGCGCTCGCGCACGCCACCCGCACGCTGCGCAACGAGCTGGACGGCACCGGCGTGACCGTCCTGGAATACGTGCCGGGCGCCACCGACACCGGCGCGCGCGACGTCGCCCTGCTGCCCTGGCGGGACGGGCCGGTGCGGACGCCGCCGCCGGTGTCGCCGGACTCGGCCGCGCGGGCGGTCGTCCGCGCGATCGAGCGGGGCGAGCGCCGCCGCGCCCACCCGCGCCTGTCGCTCCTGCCGCTGGAGATCCCGGCGGTCGGGCGGCTGGCCGCCCGGATCGCGGCCCGCCGCATCGAGGTGCCGGGAGGCCCCTGACCCGGGGCATGCCGGGGGGCGGAGGCGGTGACGCCGGGTGCGGCACCGGGTGCCCTACTGATTGCCTTGGGCAATCATGTCCGCCTAGGGTCGTCCCGGGCGACCGGACGGAGGACGCGATGGGGCCTGCGCCGCGGGACGGGACGGACCGGGCGGACGGGACGGACGGGGCGGCGGGCGCGTCCGCGCCGATGACGCACGCGCAGATCCTCCGGGCGCTGTCGGGGCTGTACCTGGGGCTCTTCGTGGCGATCGTGTCGTCCACGATCGTCACCAACGCGCTGCCGGTCATCACCGCCGACCTGCGCACGGGCCAGAGCACCTACACGTGGGTGATCGTCTCGACGCTGCTGGCCACCACGGTCACGAGCCCGCTGTGGGGCAAGCTCGCGGACCTGACGAACAAGAAGCGGCTGCTCCAGGCGGGGCTGCTGGTGTTCGCGGCCGGGTCGGCGCTGTCGGGCGCGGCGACCGGTCCCGGGCTGCTGATCGCGGCGCGGGTCGTGCAGGGGATCGGGGCGGGCGGCCTCCAGGCGCTCACCCAGGTGATCATGGCGACGATCCTCGCGCCGCGCGAGCGCGGCCGGTACAACGGCTACCTCGGCGCGGTCCTCGCGATCGGCACGGCGGGCGGCCCGCTGCTCGGCGGGCTGATCGTCGACGTGGACTGGCTGGGCTGGCGCTGGTGCTTCTTCATCGTCGTGCCGATCGCCCTGCTCGCGATGGCCGTCCTCCAGCGCAACCTGGACCTGCCGGTGCGGCGCCGGAAGGTCACGATCGACTGGGCGGGGGCGGCGCTCATCACCTCGGCGGCGTCGCTGCTGCTGGTCTGGGTGACGTTTGCCGGCACCGAGTACGCCTGGCTGTCGTGGCAGACGGGCGCGATGGCCGGCGGCGCAGCCGTCCTGGCGGCGCTGTTCGTGTGGGTCGAGGCCCGGGCCGCCGAACCGATCGTCCCGCTGCGGCTGTTCGGCAACCGGACGGTGACGCTGGCGGTCGTCGCCAGCCTGCTCGCCGGGATCGGCATGTACGCCGGAGCGACGTTCCTCAGCCAGTACTTCCAGCTCTCCGGCGGCGAGACGCCCACGATGGCCGGGATCCTGACCCTGCCGCTGATCCTGAGCCTGGCCGCGGCGTCCACCCTGTCGGGACGCGTCATCACCGCCAGCGGACGGTGGAAGCCGTTCCTCGTCGCCGGGGCGCTGCTCCTCACCGCGGGCAGCGGCCTGCTCGGCCTGCTGCGCCACTCCACGCCCTACTGGCAGGCCGCGCTCGCCATGGTCTGCCTGGGCGTGGGCCTCGGCATGACCTTGCAGAACCTCGTGCTGTCGGTGCAGAACCAGGTCCGTCCCCACGAGCTGGGGGCCGCGAGCACGTCGGTGGCGTTCTTCCGCACCCTCGGCGGGACGATCGGCGTCTCGGCGCTCGGCGCGGTCCTGTCCAGCCGGGTCGGCCACTACTCCAGCGGCGACCTGGCCCGCCTCGGCGTCCACGGCGCGCCGGCGGGCGACGCGATCCCCGACCTTGCCGCGCTGCCCGCACCGGTCCGCCTGATCGTCGAGAACGCCTTCGGGCACGCGATCGGCGACCTCTTCCTCTACACGACGCCGTTCGCTTTGCTGAGCCTGGTCGCCATCGCCTGTATCAAGGAGGTGCCGCTGCGCACCTCCAGGGCCCTCCAGGCGGCGGCGGACGATCCGGTGGGAGAGCGGACATGACCCAGACCCCGAGCGAGGAGGCCTACGACGCCCTCGAACGCGAGTTCGGCGTGTTCCTGCGCCGGGCCCGCGCGGCGTCCGGCCAGCTCAGCCGCGCCGTGCACCCCGAGCTGGACTCCACCGCTTACGGCCTGCTCGTCTGCCTGCGCGACCGGGGCCTCGCCCGGTCCAGCGACCTGGCCGCCTTCGTCGGCGTCGGCAAGCCCACGATCAGCCGGCAGCTGCGGGCGCTGGAGGACCTCGGCCTGATCCGGCGCCGCGCCGACCCCGGCGACGGCCGCGCCCACCTGCTCGAACTCACCGACGAGGGGCGGCGCCGCCTGGACGCGGTCCGGTCCGCCCGCCGCCGGCACTTCCGCGCCCGCCTGCGCAGCTGGCCCGAGGAGGACGTGAGCACCCTGGCCACCCTGCTCGCCCGCCTCAACGCCCTCGCCGCCGACTGACGGACGCCTCGGGGCCATCGTGCGTTCGGGCTCCCGTGGCGGCCGGTTCATGTGCCGCCGGGAAATAGGAGCAGGGCACTATCCGCGCGGCCGCGATGGGCGCTCCAGGCACTATTTCGCGGCTGAACCGGACGGATAGATTCTGCGCGGACGGCCCGCACCGACGCCCCGGACATTTCCACCGAGTGGCGGGCCGGCCGTGTTATCACCTCCCTCGATACGGAGTCCCCATGCGCATCGCCACCGCCGCAAGCGCCGTCGTCCTGGCCTCCTCGGTCGCCGTCATCGGCGGCGCCACCAGCGCCTCCGCGCAGACGATCGGACCGCACAAGATGGTCCAGTACTCGTCCAAGAAGTGCCTCACGAGCGCGCAGAACGGAGCGATCACGCTCAAGAAGTGCGGCAGCTCCAAGAGTCAGAAATGGAAGCTGACGTCCAAGAAGATGGACCACATCCGCACCGCGTGGCTGGTCAAGAACCAGGCCACCGGGCTTTGCCTGTGGAGTGACGGCAAGGGCAAGGTGAGGGGCGTCAAGTGCAACAGCAAGGCGAACACGCAGCGCTGGCTGCCCACGCAGATGACCGCCTGGATGAACTGGACGTCCACCCGCTTCCTGGACACCAAGAACGGCACGCCCGTCACCCAGAAGTACGACAACCGCAAGCGGAGCCAGCTCTGGAACCTCAAGTAGCGGAAGAATCCCGTCGCGGGGATGTCAAGGTGCCGGGGACGGCTCCGACCAACGGGTGGAGGGCCCGCCCGGGGTCCGCGACGAACGAGGAGTACCGCGATGAAGTTCCTGATCAGCATGCACATCAACCCGGCCGTCCTGGACGCGCTCACCGACGAGGAGAAGGCGGCGATCGGCGAGGGCCACGGCGCGTTCATCGACGCGCTGAAGGAGTCCGGCGAACTGATCACCACGCAGGCGCTGGTCGACCCGTCCCAGGCCGCCGTGGTGAAGGTGCGCAACGGCCAGCCGGTGGTGACCGACGGCCCTTTCCTGGAGGCGAAGGAGTACCTGGGCGGCTTCTACCTGATCGACTGCGAGGACAAGGACCGCGCGATCGAGCTGGCGGCGCGGATCCCGGACGCCGCGATCCCGGGCCTCGGCATCGAGGTGCGGCAGGTGATGTTCGCTGACGGACAATTGGAGGCATGACGGCTCCTGGGATCGAGGACCTGCTGCGTGAGCTCACGCCGCGGGTCCTCGGCGCGCTGGTGCGCAGGCACGGCAGGTTCGAGGGCTGCGAGGACGCCGTGCAGGAGGCCGTCCTCGCCGCCGCGGTGCAGTGGCCCGCCGAGGGCGTGCCCGGCAACCCGCACGGCTGGCTGATGACGGTCGCGTCCCGGCGGCTCATCGACCAGGTGCGCAGCGAGCACGCGCGCCGCGAGCGGGAGACGGCGACGGTCGGCGAGATCGTGCCCGAGGAGGTGCCGGACACCGACGACACGCTCGTCCTGCTGTTCCTGTGCTGTCATCCGGCGCTGACCGCGGCGTCCCAGACCGCGCTGACGCTGCGGGCGGTCGGCGGCCTGACCACCGCCGAGATCGCGCGCGCGTTCCTCGTGCCCGAGGCCACGATGGCGGCCAGGATCAGCCGGGCCAAGCAGCGCATCAGGGCCGCGGGCGCCACGTTCGCGCTGCCGGAGGGCGCGGAGCGCGAGGAGCGGCTGCGGGTCGTCCTGCACGTGCTCTACCTGATCTTCAACGAGGGCTACGCCGCCTCCTCGGGCAGCGAGCTGCACCGCGCCGACCTCGCGGCCGAGGCGATCCGGCTGACCCGGATGGTGCACGCGCAGCTGCCCGAGGACGGCGAGGTGACCGGGCTGCTCGCGCTGATGCTGCTGACCCACGCCCGCCGGGAGGCGCGGACGACGGCGTCCGGCGACCTCGTGCCGCTGGACGAGCAGGACCGCGCCCGCTGGGACCGCGAGCTGATCGCCGAGGGCACGGCCCTGGTCAAGACGGCGCTCGCCGGCCCGGAGCTCGGGCCCTACCAGTTGCAGGCCGCGATCGCCGCCACGCACGCCGACGCGGTGACCGCCAAGGAGACCGACTGGCGGCAGGTGCACGCCCTCTACCTGATCCTGGAGCGGATCGCGCCGAACCCGATGGTCACCCTCAACCGCGCGATCGCGCTCGCGGAGGTCGAGGGGCCGCAGGCCGGGCTGGCGCTGCTGTCCGCGCTGGACGGTGACGAGCGGATGGCCGGGCACCACCGGCTGCTGTCGGTGCGGGCGCACCTGCTGGAGAAGACCGGCGACCTGGCCGGGGCCCACGACCACTACCGGCGCGCGGCGAAGGCCACGGCGAGCCTGGCCGAGCAGCGGTACCTGGAGTCCCGCGCGGCCCGGGTGCGGGCCTGACCGGCGGCGGGACGGGGCAGCGCGGTCAGATCCAGCCCTGCTGCCAGGCGTGGTGGGCGGCGGCGTGGCGGGTCGGGGCCTGGAGCTTGGCCATGGCGGCGGACAGGTAGTTGCGGACGGTCCCCGGCGCCAGGTGGACCTCGGCGGCGATCTCGTTGACGGAGGCGCCGGTGCGGGCGGCGCGGAGGACCTCCAGCTCCCGGTCGGTGAGCGGGCAGTCGTCCTCGGTGAGCGCGGACGCGGCGATGTCGGGATCGACGTAGCGGCGGCCCGCGGCGACGTCGCGGATGATCTCGGCGAGCCGGGCGGCGGGCGTCGTCTTCGGCACGAAGCCGCGGACCCCGGCGGCGAGCGCCCGGCGCAGCACGGCGGGACGGGCGTGCCGGGTGACCAGCACGATCTGGGTCGGCAGCGCGGCGCGGATCTCCTCGGCGGCGCGCAGCCCGTCGGCCGGGGGCATCTCCAGGTCCAGGACGGCGATGTCCGGGCGGTGCTCGCGCGCGAGGCGCACGGCGTCGGTGGAGGTGGACGCCTCGGCGACGACGGCCAGGTCCGCTTCGAGCGCGAGCAGCGCGGCCAGCGCGCTCCGGAGCATCTCCTCGTCGTCGGCGATCAGCAGGCGGATCATCATGCCTCCTCGGCGGCGGGACGGGCCGCGGGCGGCGCCACCGCGCGACCGGCCGGCGCGTCGGGCAGCGCGTCGCCCGGCGCGTC
>NZ_CAACUY010000388.1 GCF_900659615.1 Actinomadura fibrosa
TCACGGCGTCCTGGCAAGCGGCCGCCGCACTGGCGCAGATCCGCGCCAGCTTCGCCGACTACCTGGCAGAGGCGGGCCCGCGCGGCGCGGCCGACGACTCCCCCATCGGGCGCGCCCTCGCGCGGCGGCTGCTCGACCACGGCCTGGCCCTGCCGCTCCCGGCGCCGCGTCCCGGCCCGCACGACGTGACCGTCGTGATCCCGGCCTTCGGCCGCGCCGCCGAGCTCGACGCGACCCTGGCCGCGGTGAAGGGCGTGCCCGCGATCGTGGTGGACGACGGGTCCCCCGATCCGGAGCCGTTGCGCCGCGCCGCCGAGGCGCACGGCGCGCGGCTCGTCCGGCACGCCCGCAACCGGGGGCCCGCCGCCGCGCGCAACACCGGGCTCCGGCTCGCGCGGACGCCGTTCGTGGCGTTCGTGGACTCCGACTGCCGCCCCGAGCACGGCTGGCTCGACACGCTCATGCCGCACTTCGACGACCCCCGCGTCGCCGCCGTCGCCCCCCGGGTCGTGCCCTCGTCCGGCGGCACCCGCCTGCTGGCCCGGTACGAGGCCGCCCGGTCGGCGCTCGACATGGGGCGCAGGCCCGCGCTGGTGCGCCCGCCCTCGTGGCCTCCAGCCCGGGGGCCTCCGCGCCGCCCGTGCCCGCGATCACCATGCCGGGCGGGGACCGGGACCGGGCCGCGCGGACGAACCTGCCCGCGCAGCTCACCAGCTTCGTCGGACGCGAGGAGGAGTCGCGGCGCGTCGGCAAGCTGCTCCGCGAGACCCGGCTCGTCACCCTCACCGGACCCGGCGGCGCGGGCAAGACGCGGCTCGCCGGGGAGAGCGCCGCCCCGTTCGTCGACGAGCTGCCGGACGGCGTCTGGTTCGTCCCGCTCGCCCCGGTCAGCGACCCGGTCGACGTCGTGCCCGCCGTGGTCGCCGCGCTCGGCGTCCCCGACACCGTCCGGCCGGGCGAGACGCGCACGGCCGCCCGCCCGCTGGACCGGCTGATCGACTTCCTCGCCGGCAAGCAGATGATCATCGTCCTGGACAACTGCGAGCACCTCATCGACACGGTGGCGGGCCTCGTCGACCGCACTCTGGGACTCGCCCCCGGCGTGCGCGTCCTCGCCACGAGCCGCGAGCCCCTCGGCATCACCGGCGAGTCGCTGTGCCCCGTGCCGTCCCTCCCGCTGCCCCCGCCCGACGAGCACGACGACCCCGGCCCCGACCCGGCGGAGGCCCTCGGCTACGCGGCCGTCCGGCTGTTCGCCGACCGCGCCGCGGCGGTGCGCCCCGGCTTCGCCGTGGACGACGAGACCGCCCCGGACGTCATCGCGATCTGCCGGGCGCTCGACGGCATCCCCCTCGCCATCGAGCTGGCCGCCGCCCGCCTGCGCTCCCTCACCCCCGGCCAGGTCGCCGCGCGGCTCGGCGACCGCTTCCGGCTCCTCACCGGCGGCAGCCGCACCGCCCTGCCCCGGCACCGCACGCTCCGCGCGGTCGTCGACTGGAGCTGGGACCTCCTCGACGACGTCGAGCGGACCGTCCTGCGCAGGCTGTCGGTGTTCGCCGGCGGCGCCACGCCGGAGAGCGCCGTTCGCGTCTGCGGGCTCGACGCCCCGGACGCGCCCGACCCGCACGATGTCATCGACGTCATCGCCGCGCTGATCGACAAGTCGCTCGTCATGGCGGAGGGCGATCCCGACGTCCGCTACCGCCTCCTGGAGACGGTCCGCGTCTACGCGGGCGAGCGGCTGGAGGAGGCCGGCGAGGCGCCGCGGGTCCGCGCCGAGCACGCCGCGTACTGCGTCTGGCTCGCCGAGCGCGCCGAACCCGAGCTGCGCCGCGGCGACCAGCTCCGCTGGCTCGACCGGCTCAGCGCGGAACGCGACAACTTCACCGCCGCCTTCCGGCACATCGCCGACACGGGCGACGCGGAGACGGGCCTCCGGCTCGTCGGGGCCCTCGTGTGGTTCTGGCTGATGCGCGACCTGGAGATCGAGGCGGGCGGCTGGTCCGTCGCGATCCGCGACATCCTCGGCCCCGAGCCGCCACCGGGACTGGCGGAGCAGTACGCGCTGTGCAAGATCTCCGCGGAGCTGATCACCCTGGTGACCGCCGACGACGGCACGACCGCGGAACACCTCCGGGAGTCACTGGACCGCGCGACCGCGCTCGTCCCCGAGGCGCCCCGCCACCCGGTCCTGGTCCTCATGCGGCCCGCCTCCCGCGTCTTCACCGGCGACATGGAGGGCACCCGGCAGGCGCTCGTGGAGATCGCCGGCCATCCCGACCCCTGGATCCGCGCCGTCGTCCACGTCATGCTCGCCTTCATCGCGCTGAACACCGGCCAGGTGGACGAGGCCGCGACCGAGGCCGCCACCGGACAGGACGCGTTCCGCGAGCTCGGCGACCGGTTCGGCGAGCTCATCAGCCTGAGCGCGCTCATGCAGGTCGCCATGGCCCGCGGCGAGCTCACCCAGGCCGTCCGGCTCGGCGAGCAGGCCTACCGCTACGCCGTCGAGGGCGTCAACCCCGAGCAGGGCGCGTCGATGCTCGTCCAGCTCGCCCGGGCGCGCGCCCAGCTCGGCGACGTCGAGCGCGCCCGGCGGGAACTGCACCAGGCCATCGCCGCCTCCGAGCGCGTCGGCGACTTCGCGGACGCCGCGTCCGCGTCCCTGATGCTCTGCGAGCTCGCCATGGCGGACGGCGACCTGGCCGCCGCCCGCCCCTACGCCGAGCGGGCGTACGACTGGGTCGAGCCCCGCCGGCACCGCCCCGACTTCCAGCAGGCCACCCGGAGGACCTACAGCCGCCTCGGCTGCCTCGCCGAGCAGGGAGGCGACCTCGACGAGGCGACCCGCTGGCACCTGCGCGCCTTCGACGGCGTCGAGAACGACGCCCTCTCCGGCAACCCCACCCTCGCCGCCCTCGTCGAGGGCATCGCCGCGCTGCGCGCCGCCCGCGGCGACGGCGTCCGCGCCGCCGAACTCCTCGGCATCGCCCACGGCCTGCACGGCTTCCGCGACAACGGCTCCCACGAGGTCCGCCGGACGGTCGCCGCCGCGACGGCCGCGCTCGGCGAGGACGCGTTCGCCGCCGCCTACGACCGCGGCCGCCACGTCCCCCGCGACGCCATGATCGCCGAGGCCGCCTCCCTCATCGAGCCCACCTGACCCGACACCGGACGCCCGGCCGCCGAGTCGCCCGCGCCGCGTCCGAAACGTGCCGCGAACGGCGAAGGCGCGCCCGCCCGGCATCCGCTACCGGACAGGCGCGCCTTGCGCCCGCGCACGCCACCGCTCATGCACGACGCGAGTACATCCGCATGGCCAGCGGGAACGCCACGACGACGATCCCGGCGGCCCAGGCCAGCGTGTACCACGCGTGGTTGCCGATGGGCCCGCCCACCATGAGCGCGCGCATGGACTCGGCCAGATGCGTGACCGGGTTGACCTTCGTCCACGCCTGGAGCCAGCCCGGCATCGTGGACGTGTTCGGGACGAGGATGCTGCTGCCGAACGTCAGCGGCATCACCCACATGAACGACAGGCCCTGGACCGTGTCCGGCGACGGCGCCACGAGCCCCACCAGGACCGACAGCCAGCAAACGGCCAGGTAGAACACGTACGCCAGCCCCAGCGCGGCCAGCACCGACAGCGGATCGGTGTGGAACCGGAACCCCAGCGCCGACCCGAACCCGACCAGCACGGTGATCACCGTCAGGAACCGGACCGTGTCCCCCAGCACCGTCCCGATCAGCGGCGCCGACCGGGCGATCGGCAGGCTCCGGAACCGGTCGAACACGCCCTTGTGGATGTCCTCGTTCAGCGCCGTCCCGAGCCCCATCGTCGCGAACATCGCCATCTGGGCCACGAGACCCGGCAGCAGCTGCTGGAGATACGAATGCGTGCTCCCCGACACCGCTCCGCCGAACACGTACAGGAACAGCAGCAGGAAGATGATCGGCATCAGCGTCGTGTCCAGCAGCTTCTCCGGAGAGTGCTTCAACTGGGCGATGTTGCGCCAGGCCAGCGTCAGGCCGTGGCGCAGCGTCCGGCGCGGGCTGATGTGCGCGGGCGGCTCGGCGACGGAGACCCGCCGCGCGTCGGTCGTGATGGCGGTCATGCCACGCTCCCCTCGGTGATCATTTCGGTCTCGTTCTCGTCCTCGGGCTCCTCGGCGACGTGGCCGGTGAGCGTGAGGAACACCTCGTCCAGGCTCGGCATGCGCAGCGCCAGCTCCGCCGCCACGATGGACGCGTCGTCCAGCCGACGCACCAGCGCCGACAGGATCGTCGGGTCGGGCACCTGCGCGGTGACCAGCCCCGTCTGCTCCTGCACGTCCGGGCGCTCCCCGGTCAGGTCGGTGACGATCGCCGCGAGCTGGGCCGTCCGGTAGTGCTCGGCCGTCCGGACGACGAGCGTCTGCCGGCCGGTCCGCGCCTTCAGGTCGTCGGGCGTGCCGTCCGCGATCACCCGGCCGTGGTCGAACACCGCGATCCGGTCCGCGAGCGCGTCGGCCTCCTCCAGGTACTGCGTGGTCAGCAGGACGGTCGCGCCGTCCGCGACCACCTCCCGCACCGTGTCCCACACCTCGTTGCGGGCCCGCGGGTCCAGGCCCGTCGTCGGCTCGTCCAGGTAGATGACCTCGGGATGGTTGATCAGGCTCGCCGCGAGGTCCAGCCGCCGTCGCATGCCGCCCGAGTAGGTCTTCACCGCCCGCGCCGCGGCGTCGGTGAGCCGGAACCGGTTTAGCAGCTGCCGCGCCCGCGCCCGCGCCTCGGCCCGCCCGAAGTCCAGCAGCCGAGCGATCATCACCAGGTTCTCGAACCCGGTCAGCTCCTCGTCCACCGAGGCGTACTGGCCCGTCAACCCGATCTTGGCCCGCACGCGCACCGCGTCCTTGACGACGTCGTAGCCGGCCACCTCGGCCCGGCCGGCGTCCGGCTTGAGCAGCGTCGCCAGGATCCGGACGGCCGTCGTCTTGCCCGCCCCGTTCGGACCCAGCACGCCGAGCACGGTGCCCCTCCGCACCGCGATGTCCACACCGTCCAGGGCCCGGGTGTCCCCGAACCGCTTCCGCAGGCCCTCGGCCCGGATCACATCGTTCATCTCGACCTCTCGGAGTTCTTCGTTTCCGTCGCTTCACCACCGTGCGCGATGGCCCTGACACGGCACGCACGGCGGGCGCTCAGCGCTGACATCCCGCTGACGCGGCACTGACGCCGACGGCTGAAGGACGCGTGACCAGGGGGTTTCCGAACCCCGACGCGGAGGCGGCCGGTTCGATTTGACGGGGTGCCCGGGGCTGCCTAATGTTCTTCCTGCCCCAAGGGGATGCGGGACGCCGGACGGCGGACGGCCTCAGGGGACGCCGCCAGAGGAAAACAGTTCGAAGCACGCTTCGGGCCGAGGTACTCTGGACAGGTCAGCCCGAGACGGGATGCAGGACGCCGCAAGGTGGCCGGCCCTGGGGACTCCCTCGAACGATCCTTCACAGGCGATCTTCGTCGCCTGCGATGACGCACGGGGGACGGGCGCCGAACCTGAAGATCCACTCCAAGAGTGGGGTTGACAGGGACGAAGATTCCGGTAAGTTAGAAGGGTTGCCCCGGAGCGGGGCTCGCGAGAGCGGGTCTGGCGCGGTGGGTGTCCGTTTCTTGAGAACTCAACAGCGTGTTAAAAGCCAGTGCCTTATCGGCTCGGTCGACCTGATTGGTCGGTCGGGTCGCCCCGTGGCCATCGTTTCCTTTTGGGGTTCGGTGGTGGGGATTTCTTTGAGGCAATGCATCAGCCCCTTTTTTGGGGGTGTGGTGTTTGCTGGGATTTCTTCTGAGGTTTGGCTGCCTGGGGTTCGCCCCCTGGGTGGTCGTTGGGCCTTGATGGAGAGTTTGATCC
>NZ_CAACUY010000389.1 GCF_900659615.1 Actinomadura fibrosa
CCCGGCGGGGGCCGCCGCCCGGCCGTCCGGTCGCCGGGCTCGGCTCGGTGCCCGCGTCCTCGGTCACGGCGCCCCCTCATCCGCGGTCCGGTCGGTCCCGGTCGAGGATGCCATGCCCGCCGGTGACCGTGGGGACGTCCCCGCGCCCGAACCGCTCGGCGCGCTCGGCGAGGGTCCGCGCGGCCCCGTCCCGGTCGAGGCTGACGCAGTAGTCGCCCCGGCGGATGCCGTCCAGGAAGGAGGCGGCGAGCTCGTCCAGCGGCTGGACGCGCATCTCCCGCCCCGCCGCGGCGGCGGCCTCGACGACCTGCGCGACCGTCATCGGCGGCGTGCCGCGCGGCCGCTCCCGCGCCAGCCCGGCGGGCCGGTTCCGGTCGGCGGTCCAGAGCCCGGTGTCGAGCAGGCCGCCCGCCGGAAGGAACAGCGACACGCCGATCGGGGCGCCGCGCTCGCGCAGTTGGACGGCGAGGCACTCGGTCAGCGTGGCGACCGCGGCCTTGCTCGCGGCGTAGACGGACGCGCCGGGCAGCGGGTTGACGGCGCCGTCTCCCGAGGAGGTGTTGACGATGTGGCCGGGGCGCCCGCCGGCCAGCATGCGCGGGACGAACGACTGGATCCCGTGCGCGACGCCGAACACGTTGACGGAGTGGACCCAGCGCCAGTCGTTGGGGGTGGTGTCCCACACGTCCGCCGAGGGCGCCCCGACGCCGGCGTTGTTGACCAGGACGTCCGTCCCCCCGAACCGGTGGTGGACCTCGTCCGCGAGCCGCTCCACCGACTCGGGCTCGGTCACGTCGGTCACCACGCCGGCGACGGTCCCGCCGCGGGCGGCGGCCGGTCCGGCGAGCTCGTCCGCGGTCTCCTCCAGGCGCGCCTTCTCCACGTCCGCGAGGACGACGCGCGAGCCCGCCCCGGCGAACGCCGCGCCGAGCGCCCTGCCGATGCCGGACGCGCCGCCGGTGATGACGACGACCTTCCCGGCGAAATCGGTGATGTGGCCGGTCACGGAGCCGCCTCGCCGTGGATGTCGGCGACGGTGGGGCCGGCGCGTTCGACGTGCGGGGCCAGCGCGTCCAGGTCGAAGCCGTAGACGCCGGCGGCGGTCAGCCCGAGGATGCGCCGGACGTCCTCTTGCGGGACGTCCCGGAACCGGTCGGCGAGCCACTGCCGGGTGTTGGGCCAGGATCCCTCGGGGTGCGGGTAGTCGCTGCCCCACATCAGGTTCCCGACGCCGATCTCGTGCCGCCGCCGCACCTCGACGTCGCCCATCACGGAGGCGGCCATCCAACAGTTGCGGTCGAAGTACTCGCTCGGCTTCATCGTCAGCCCGGAGCGGAAAGCCGCCGGGCCGAACTTGCGGGTGGCGTGGTCGCCCTCCCACTTGGAGTCCATCCGGCTGATGATGTCGGGCACCCACCAGGCGCCGTTCTCGGCGATGACGTACTTCAGCGCGGGGTGGCGCTCGAACACGCCGCCGAGGATCAGCGCCCACAGCGGGCGGGCCGCCCACCAGTACGCCTCGGTGGTGTAGATGGCGATCAGGCCGGGGGTGATGCCGTAGTCGTCCTCGTCGGGGCCGACGCCGGAGTGGGTGTGGACGGGCAGCCCGGTCGCGGCGGCAGCGGCCCAGACCGGGTCGTAGACGGGGTCGTTGTAGGACGGCAGCGCGCCCCACTTGGTGGGGATCATGATGCCGCCGCGCAGCCCGGAGCCGGCCGCCCACTCGATCATCTTCACGGCGGCGGGGACGTCGTGCAGCGGGACGATCGCCACACCGGCCCGGCGCTCGGGGCTGTTCTGGCAGAACTCCACCAGCCACCGGTTGTGCGCCCACGCGCCGGCGAGGGTCAGCTCGGCGTCGTCGCTGCCGGTCGAGCCGAGCCCGGCGGTGAACGGCGTCTTCGTCACGCCGCCGACCCCGGCGGAGTCGGCGTCGGGGAAGACGACCTCGGCGGCGACGCCGTCATGGTCCATCTCCCGGTTGCGGACCTCGGGGTCGAAGGCGCCCTTCATCCCGCCGTGCTCGCCGATCTCCTTGTCCCACTCGGCGAGGAACCGGCGGTGGTCGTCGTTCTCGGCGAGCTGCCGCATCGCCTCCGCCTCGGCGGCGGCCTCGTCGAACGCCGCGCGGTACTTCTCCTCCACGTAGCCGCGGTACTCCTCGGCGGGCAGGCCCGCGTGGCTGTCGGTGGAGATCAGCGTGTACTTGTCGGTCATGCGTGCTCCCGGCGGCTTCAGTAGCGGGCGGCGGCGTAGGGGGCGAACGCCTCGGGGTCGACCGGGGCGACGACCTCGGGCCTGTTGCGGCTGGCCCGGCGGACCCACTGCATCGAGACGACGTCGCGGACGGGCAGGTCCACGACGGGGCAGTCCGGCAGGTCGCGCAGGACGAGCTCGCCGTCCACAGCCTCGACCGACTCGGGCGCGCGCGTCTGCTCCAGCCTGACCAGCAGGGGCCCGGCGTCGAAGCCGGTCCCGTCCACCGCGGGCAGGAACTTGAACCAGAACTGCCGCGCCGGATAGGGCTCCGGCACGGGCAGTGGACCGGTGACCCGCCCCTGGATCTCCACGAACGTGACGCCCTTGCGGGTGATTGTCCCGGTCACGCGGTCGCCGTCGCGGACGAGCGCGATGTCGGCCAGCTTCTTCGGCTCGCCGAACCGCTCCCTGCTGATCGCGATGGCGGGCTCCAGGTCGATCGGGATGAGCAGCGGGTACTCGCCCGGCGCCCCCTCGTGCTCGGCGTCCACGGCGAAGTAGCCGACGAGCTCCTTGTGCCGGTACTCGCCGAACGTCAGGTCGATGTCGGTGATCCGGACGTGCACGCGCGGCTCGCCGGGCGGCGTCAGCGGCGGCGGGAGGACTTCGGCGAGCGCCTCCGGATCGGTCAGGTACACGACCTCGACGGCCGGCAGCGCCGGCACGGACGTGGTCAGGCCGTTCTGCGCCTCGGGCTCCCTCACCCAGCGGGTCCTGCTCATCGCGCGTCCCATCCCTCGGGGCCGGAGTAGAACTGGCGGGACCAGCGCCGGTGCTCGCTGATGTCCTTCTCCATCGGGCGGAGCACCGGCCGGTCGCGGTAGACCTTGTTCTCCCAGATCGGGATGTCCTGGCTGAGCCCCTCGCAGAACGCGTGCGCGGCCTCCTCCGCCGCGTTCTCGCCCAGGGACCGCGGCGAGGTGAAGATCCACCTGACGTGGACGGTGTCCTCGTCCACGGGCGTCGTGCTGGACACGAACGTCGTCCAGCCCTTGAGGCGCAGCACGCCGAGCCCGAGCCCGAATCCCTCCCGGACGAAGTCGCCGCCCGCGCCGACGGCCCGCTTGTAGGCGCCGTCCACGAAGAACTCCTCCTCGGGGACGGCGTCGGTCCCGTGGACGAACTTGAAGTGCGCCCGGTCCACGTTGTTCTCCGCCATCTCCTGCGCGCACGTCGCGATCCGGAAGTCCCGGACGACGATGGGCGACCACTCGGGGTCGCGGAACTCCGGGACGTCGGGGACCTCGTAGAAGGGCTCGCCGCCGGTCAGGTGATGCCAGGCCCAGATCATCCCGTTGCGCTCGACGACGGGGTACGCGCGGACCCTGGCCCGTCCGGGGATGTAGTCGCTGTCGTCGTAGGGGACGTCCACGCACCGGCCGGTCCCGCCCTCGAAGGTCCAGCCGTGGAAGGGGCAGCGGATGCAGCCGTCCTCGACCTTCCCGCCGACCGCGAGGTGGGCGCCGAGGTGCGGGCAGTGGGCGTCGACGAGGTACGGGAGGCCGTCCTCGCCGCGGAACAGCACGAGCTCGCGGCCGAAGTAGTACAGCGGCACGACGCCGCCCGGGGCGATCTCGCCGCCGCGGGCCACGATGAACCAGCCGTTGGGGACGGGGAACGGGAAGCGCCCCCGCGGGTTCCGGATGACCCGCGGACGGCGCGCCTCGTCGAACAGCAGGCCGGCGTCCCGCGGCATCGGCAGGCCCGCGAAGCCCGAGGACTCCGGAGCGGCGGGGGACGGGGGTGCGGGGGGTGGTCCGATCTCGGCCGCGGTCATCGCCGCCTCCATTACCGGATGGATTATCGAAACTGATTCAAAAATCGCCCCGGCCACCCCCGCCTGTCAACCCCCGCCAAGACCCTCCTCGGCGAGGCGCTCGCGCAGGACCGTCTTCGCCACCTTCCCGGCGGCGTTGGTCGGCAGCTCGGGCACCACGTGCACGTGGCGGGGCACCTTGTAGTTGGCCATCTCGGCGCGGCTCCACGCGATGATCCCGGCCGGGTCGACGGTCCGGCCCCGGCGCGGCACGACGAAGGCGGCGCCGACCTCGCCCATCCGCTCGTCCGGGACGCCGACGACCGCCGCCTGCGCCACGTCCGGATGGCGGGACAGGATCCGCTCGATCTCCGCCGGATAGGCGTTGAAGCCGCCGACGATGAACATGTCCTTGATCCGGTCGGTGACGCGGATCCGGCCGGCGCCGTCCACCGCGCCGATGTCGCCGGTGTGCAGCCAGCCGTCGGCGTCCACGGCCGCGGCCGTCTCGGCGTCCTCGCCGAAGTAGCCCTTCATCACCGCGTAGCCGCGCACCAGCAGCTCGCCCTCGGTGCCCGCCGGCACGGGTGCGCCGCTCGCGTCGACCACGGCGACCTCCAGGCCGGGGAGCGGGCGGCCGACCGTGCTGCTGACCGTCTCCAGCGAGTCGTCGTAGCGGCACATCGCGACGATGCCGCACGACTCCGTCAGCCCGTAGCCCTGCACGACGTGCTCGAACCCGAGCTCGTCCTTGATGCGCCGGAGCAGCGCCGGCGGCACGTTCGCGGCGCCCGTCACCGACAGCCGCAGGCTCGCGACGCCGTCGGCGCTGAACGCGGGGTGCTCCAGCATGGTCTGGTACAGCGTCGGGGTCCCGGGGAGCACGGTGACCCGCTCGCGCCGGACGGTCTCCAGCACGCGCGGGACGTCGAGGGTCCGCGCGGGCAGCACGGTCGCGCCCGTCAGCAGCGAGGCCAGCCATCCGGCCTTGTAGCCGAAGCCGTGGAAGAACGGGTTGACCACCAGGTAGCGGTCGCCCTCGCGGAGCCCGACCACGTTCGACCAGACCGCGTACGCGCGCAGGGTCTGGCCGTGGGTGCACATGGCGCCCTTCGGCCTGCCCGTCGTACCGGACGTGAACATCATGTCGGACAGGTCGCCGGGCCCGAGGCCAGCGGCCCGCTCCGCCGCTTCAGCCGCGGTGACGCGCTCCCCGTCCGCGAGGAAGAGGTCCCAGGGGACGATGCCGTCCTCGGCGGGGCCGTCCATCGCGACGACCGTCTCCAGGTCCGGGAGTCCCGCGTAGGGACGTTCCAGGCCCCTGCCTCCGGCCCCCGCCGCGAGGAGCGCGGGGTAGTCCTGGCCGAGGAAGTCGGTCTCCACGCACAGGATCCGCGTCCGGCTCTTGCCGAGGATGAAGGCGGCCTCGGCGCCCTTGAAGCGGGTGTTGAGCGGGACGAGGACGCCCCCGGCGCGCTGGAGGCCGAGCGCCGCGATGATCCACCGGGTGGAGTTGGGGCCCCAGACGGCCGCCCGGTCGCCCGTGCGCAGCCCGGCCGCGATGAACGCCCGCGCCGCCGCGGTGACCGCCGCGTCCAGGCCGGCGTAACTGAGGCGCGCGTCGCCCTCCACGACGGCCTCGGCGGCGGGGATGCGGCGGGCCGCGTCCGCGAGCAGGGCGGACGTCGTGCCCCAGCGCAGGTCGGCCCGGGGATCGGCGGAGCCCGGGGGAGCCGGTGCCGAAGTCATAGCGCCTCCGCGAACGTCGAAGCAATGTGGATAATATATACATTCTTCGGATTCCCGGCCGCGGGCTCAGGTCGCGACGGCCGCGCGCTCGGCCTCGCGCCGGG
>NZ_CAACUY010000390.1 GCF_900659615.1 Actinomadura fibrosa
CCCCGCGACACCCCGGCCTCGGCCCGCCGCCCCGGACCCGTCCCGCCCGCCCCCGGCGTGCAGGCCGCCGCGGCGAGGACGGTCGCCGTCCCCGCCGCGGTGAGCGGCCAGCGCCGCCCGGTCGTCCGTCCCCCGAACTTGCGCACCATGCTGTCCCCGCGGTGAATCGTCGTTACGGCCCCGTCCTCCGTGGTGTTCCGGTCACGGAGGGTCAGGACGGCACGTTAGACGGTCGGGGAGATCGGGACCGGCGGGCCGCCGGAGTTTCGTGGTCTCGATTCGGTGACGGCGGCCCGCCCGTCGTCCGCGTGATCTAGTGGGCCCGCGCGCGGCGGGGGAGCAGGAAGGCGACCAGGAACGCGGCGCCGGTGAGGGCGAGGGTGAGCCAGGAGACGTGCTCGGCGGCGTCGAGGGCGAGCCGCTCGTGGGCGGCGGTCCCGGCCGGGCCGGTCCCGAGGATCCCGAAGAACACCGTGCCGAGGACCGCGATGCCGAGCGAGGCGCCGAGCTGCTGGATCGACTCCAGCGCGGCGGACGCCGAGCCGACGTCGGCGTCGGCCATGCCGGCGACGATGATGTCGAACAGCGGGACGAAGATCATGCCCATGCCGGCGCCGAACAGCAGCAGCGGCGCGGCGAGGTCCCAGCCGCCGAGCCCGGTCCCGGCGGTGCCGAGCACCGCGAGCAGGGCCGCCGTCCCGGCCGCCATCAGGGTCAGGCCGATGTGCAGGATCGTCCGGCCGAGGCGGTTCATCATGCCGCCGCCGAACGCCGAGCCCGCGAACGCGCCGATCGCCCAGGACGCCATCGCGAGGCTCGCGCCGAGCGCGGTGTAGCCGAGGCCGAGCTGGAGGAACAGGCCGACGGCGAGGGACGAGCCGGTGATCGTGCCGAAGAAGACGACGACGAACAGCGCGCCGGAGCGGTAGCCCCGGTCCGCGAAGATGCCGAGGCGCAGCAGCGGCGTCCGGCCGGCACGCGCGCGGTTCCGCTGGTGCAGGGCGAACACGGCGAGGACGGGCAGGGACCCGGCGAGCAGCGCCAGCGACCAGGCGGGCCAGCCGAGCTCGCGGCCCTGGACGAGCGGGTAGACGAGCATGCTCATCCCGGTCCCGCCGAGCAGCATGCCGGTGGCGTCGAGGCCGCCGGAGCGGTCCGCGGCGGCCGGGGCGGGCAGGACGCGGGAGCCGACGGCGAGGGCGTAGGCGCCGATCGGCAGGTTCAGCAGGAAGATCGCGCGCCAGCCGGTGCCGAGCACGTCGGCGTCGATCAGCAGGCCCGCGACGACCGGGCCGAGGATGGTGGCGAGGCCGATGGCGGGGCCGAACAGCGCGAACGCCTTGCCGATCTCGCGGGGGCCGAACAGGTCCCGGATGAGCCCGAAGCCCTGCGGGATCATCACGGCGGCGGCCAGGCCCTGCGCCACCCGGAACCCGATGAGGCTCTCCGGCGACCAGGCGAGGGCGCAGGCGGCCGAGGTGGCCATGAACGCGGCGGCGCCGGCCAGCAGGACCGGGCGGCGGCCGAACATGTCGCCGAGGCGCCCGCCGGTGAGCAGCGCGACGGCGAGGGCGAGGGTGTAGCCGGCGGCCGTCCACTGGAGCGCGGCCAGCGACCCGCCGAGGTCCGCGCGGATCGCGGGCGCGGCGACGTTGACGACGGTGGAGTCGAGGAGGTTCAGCAGGGTGGCGGCCAGCACCGCCGAGAGGCCGAGCCAGCGCCGCGGGTGCGGCGCCGCGCCGGGGGCGGGCTCCGCCGCGGCCCGGGGTGAGGGGGCCGCCTGGCCCGGCTGGGGGACCGGTGTCTCGATCGTCGCGCTCACGGGAACGTCCTTCCGACAGGAGCGGAATGCTCTGTTCCGATAATAGCAGAACGGAACGCTTTATTCCACTATCGGTCGGTATCCTACGGGCGGGGGAGGGATCACCGTGGGCACACGCGGCACGCTGCGGATCTACCTGGGCGCGGCGCCCGGCGTGGGCAAGACGTTCGCCATGCTCGGCGAGGGCCGCCGCCGCGCCGAGCGCGGCACCGACGTCGTCGCCGCCCTCGTCGAGACGCACGGCCGCGCCCGCACCGCGGTGCTCCTGGAAGGGCTGGAGACCGTCCCGCGCCGCGAGCTCGTCCACCGCGGGTCCACGTTCACCGAGATGGACCTGGACGCCGTCCTCGCCAGGCGCCCCGAGGTCGCCCTCGTGGACGAGCTGGCCCACACCAACGTCCCCGGCTCCCGCAACGGGAAGCGCTGGCAGGACGTCGAGGACCTCCTGGACGCGGGCATCGACGTCGTCTCCACCCTCAACGTCCAGCACCTGGAGTCGCTGAACGACGTCGTCGAGCGCATCACCGGCACCGTCCAGCGCGAGACCGTCCCGGACGAGGTCGTCCGGCGCGCCGAGCAGATCGAGCTGGTCGACATGTCCCCGGAGGCGCTGCGGCGGCGGATGGCGCACGGCAACGTGTACGCGCCCGAGAAGGTCGACGCCGCGCTGGCGAACTACTTCCGCGTCGGCAACCTCGCCGCGCTGCGCGAGCTGGCGCTGCTGTGGGTCGCCGACCGCGTCGACGAGGGCCTCGCCCGGTACCGGGGGCGGCACGGCATCACCGCGCCCTGGGAGGCGCGCGAGCGCATCGTCGTCGGGCTCACCGGCGGCCCCGAGGGGGAGACGCTGGTCCGGCGGGCGGCCCGCATCGCCGCCCGCGCCGGGCACGCCGATCTGCTCGCGGTGCACGTCAGCCGCAGCGACGGCCTCGCCGGGCCGCCCGCCGAGCAGACCCCCGCCCGGCGGCGCGCCCTGGTCGAGAGCGTGGGCGGCACCTACCACCAGGTCGTCGGCGACGACGTGGCCACCGCGCTGCTGGAGTTCCTGCGCGGGGTGAACGCCACCCAGGTCGTCCTCGGGTCCAGCAGGCGGCGCGGCTGGCAGTTCGTCCTCGGCCCGGGCGTCGGCGCCACCGTGGCCCGCGAGGCCGAGGACATCGACGTGCACCTCGTCCCGCACGAGCACGCGGGCAAGGGACGCGGGCCCGTGCGGCTCGCGGGCAGCCCGCTCAGCGCCCGCCGCAGGGCCGCCGGATGGGCGCTGGCGCTGCTCGGCCCGCCGCTGCTGACCGCCGTCCTGCGTCCCGCCGGGTCCCCGCCCTCGCTCAACACCGACATGCTGCTGTTCCTCGCCCTGACGGTCGGGGTGGCGCTGGCCGGCGGCCTGTGGCCCGCGGTGGCGGCGGCGATCGCCGGGTTCCTGGCGCTGAACTGGTTCTTCACCCCGCCCGTCCACACGCTCACCGTCGGCCAGCCCGGCAACGCGCTCGCGCTTGCCGTGTTCGTGGCCGTCGCGGTGGCCGTCTCGTCCGTGGTGGACCTGGCGGCGCGGCGGGCCCGGCAGGCCGCCCGGGCCGGCGCCGAGGCCGAGACGCTGAGCCTTCTCGCCACCACCGTCCTGCGCGGCGAGCGGGCACTGCCCGCCCTGCTGGACCGGGTCAGGGAGACCTTCGGCGTCCGGGCCGTCGCGCTGCTGGAGCGCGCCGGGGACGGCGGCGGCTGGGTCACGGCCGGCTCCACCGGCGACGCCCCCGCCGCCGACCCGGGGTCGGCCGAGGCCACCGCCCGCGTCGGCGAGAACTCGGTGCTCGCGCTCAGCGGCCGCGTCCTGCCCGCCGCCGACCGCCGCGTCCTGACGGCGTTCGCGTCCCAGGCCGGCGCCGTCCTGGAGGCGCGGCGGCTGGAGGAGGAGGCCGCGCGGGCCCGCCGCGAGGCCGAGGGCAACACGATCCGCACCGCCCTGCTCGCCGCCGTCTCGCACGACCTGCGCACCCCGCTCGCCTCGATCAAGGCCGGGGTGAGCGGCCTGCGCGCCACCGACGTCGACTGGGACCCCGAGGACGAGGCGGAGCTGCTCGCCTCCGTCGAGGAGTCCGCCGACCGGCTCGACGGCCTGATCGGCAACCTGCTCGACATGAGCCGCCTCCAGACCGGCGTGGTCACGCCGCTGATCCGGCCCGTGTCGCTGGACGAGGTGCTGCCGAAGGCGCTGCTCGGCGTCCCCGAGGACCGCGTCGACCTGGACGTGCCCGAGACGCTCGCGCCGGTGCCCGCCGACGCCGGGCTGCTGGAGCGGGCCCTCGCCAACGTGATCGAGAACGCGGTCCGGCACGGCGCGGGACGCGTCCTCGTGACCGCCTCCGAGCTGCCCGCCGGCACCGGCCCCGGCCGCGTCGAGGTCCGCGTCGTCGACCGCGGGCCCGGCGTGCCCGGCGGCGCGAAGGAGCGCATGTTCGCGCCGTTCCAGCGGCTCGGCGACGCCCCGGGCGGCTCCGGCGTCGGGCTCGGCCTCGCCGTGGCCCGGGGGTTCACCGAGGCCATGGGCGGCACGCTCACCCCCGAGGACACCCCCGGCGGCGGGCTGACCATGGTCCTCGCCCTGCCCACCGCGGACGCGCGGCGACCCGGCGGCGAGGAGGGCCGATGACACGCGTACTGGTCGTGGACGACGAGCCGCAGCTCGTCCGGGCGCTGCGGATCAACCTGCGGGCCCGCGGCTACGAGGTCGACGCCGCCGCCGGCGGCCGCGAGGCGCTCGACCTCGCCGCGCGCCGCCACCCGGACGTGATCGTCCTGGACCTCGGCCTGCCCGACATGGACGGCACCGACGTCATCGCGGGCCTGCGCGGCTGGCTGACCGCGCCGATCATCGTGCTGTCCGCCCGGCACGGGTCGGGCGACAAGGTCGAGGCCCTCGACGCCGGCGCCGACGACTACGTCACCAAGCCCTTCGGCATGGACGAGCTGCTGGCCCGGCTGCGCGCCGCCGTCCGCCGGGCCGCCCCCGCCGCCGAGACCGCGGTCGTCCAGGCGGCCGGGTTCACCGTCGACCTCGCCGCCAGGAAGGTCGTCCGGGACGGGGCGGCCGTGCGGCTGACCCCGACCGAGTGGCACGTCCTGGAGGTCCTGGTCCGCAACGCCGGGCGGCTCGTCGGGCAGCGGCAGCTCCTCCGCGAGGTGTGGGGCCCCTCCTACGAGACCGAGACGAACTACCTGCGGGTCTACCTGGCGCAGTTGCGGCGCAAGCTGGAGGCCGATCCCGCCCGTCCGCGACACCTGATCACCGAGCCGGGCATGGGCTACCGCTTCGAGCCGTGAGGCGCCGGGCCAGGGGATTTCCCCCATGGCCGGAGGGTCCGATTCACCCCGGGATGCCATACGCTTCCACCTATGGACGAGGTTTCGGCCGGAGTGCCGCCGGAGACGGGCTCCGCGGGTCCCGACGGCGGCAGGGGCGGACTGCGGCGCTTCCTGCGCCGCATGGCGTCGAGCAAGGCCGAGCTGGAGGCCGAGGAGCTCCAGAAGACCACCGGTGACGAGGGCGCGACGCCCATCACCGCCTGCGGAGCGCGCAAGCGACACTGCGTAGCGGGTACGCTGCGTACGGTGACGCTCCGCCCGCGCGGCGGGGCTCCCGCCCTGGAGGCCGAGCTCTACGACGGCACCGACGTGATCAACCTGGTCTGGCTCGGCCGGCGCAGGATCGCCGGCATCGACCCGGGGCGCCGGCTGCGCGCCGAGGGCCTGGTCAGCCTCCAGGACGGGCGCAAGGTCATGTTCAATCCGCGATACGAGCTGCGCGGCGGTTCGTGAGGCCGCCGCGCGCGGCCGGGAGAACGACGTGAGCGAACGGCAAGTGAGCACCGATCCCGCGGAGGACGCCGTCCCCGCCTCCCCGCAGCCCGCCCCCGGAGCCGCCCCGGACGCGGCCGCGCAGGCACCCGCCACGGGGGCCCCTGCGTCCGGCGACGGAGCCGCGCCCGGCGGCGGCGCCACCGCGTCC
>NZ_CAACUY010000391.1 GCF_900659615.1 Actinomadura fibrosa
CACGCGTCGGCGCCGAGCAGCCGGGCGTAGCGGCCGTCCGCGCCGTAGGCGGCGCCGCCGGCCATGACGGGCGTGCCGGTCGCCTGGCAGGCGGTGACGGCGGCGTGCGCGGCGGGCAGCCGGGTGGCGATCGAGGTCGACAGCGCCACCACGGCCGGGCCGGTGCGGTGGACGTGGGCGATCAGGTGCGGGGTCGGCACCTGCGCGCCGAGGTAGTCGACGTGCCAGCCGCGCAGCCGGAGCACCTCGGCCACGAGCCGCGCGGGCAGCGCGTGCCACTCCCCGTCGACGCACGCGACCGCGACCCGGCCCCGCCGCCCGGCGCCGTCCGCGTCCCGCCGCCCGCGGACGGCGGGATGGTGCGCCACGGCGCCGATCACGCGCTCGTTGACGGCGGTCGCGGTGTGCTCCTGCGCCACGGTGATCCGGTTGGCGGCCCACTCGCGGCCGAGCCGCGCCTGCGCGGGCGCGATGACGTCGAGGAGCAGGCCCTCGGCGTCCATCCCGCCGTCCAGCGCGGCCAGGGCCGCGTCGGCCGCGGCGTACTCGTCCCCGGCGGCGACCGCCTCCCAGAACGCCTCCGTCCAGCCGTCCGGCGCGGCCGCCGGGCGGACGGACGGGGCGGACCGGGCCGCGGTCCCGCTCATGCGGTGAACCTCCCGGGCCCGTGCCCCCCGACCGCGCTGAGGTGGAAGCGCCGCGGCGCGGTGATCGCGATCACGGCCAGGTCGTCGCGGCGGCGGCCGCCCGCCCACTGGGACGCGAGCATGTGCACCCGCTCCACCAGCGCCTCCGGCGGCATGCCGCCGCACTGCTCCAGCTCGGCGCGCAGCCGGGCCTCGCCGAACATCTCCTCGCCCAGCGGGCCGCCGACGGCCTCGGTGACGCCGTCGGTGTAGAGCAGGCAGGTGTCGCCGGGCTCCAGCAGCACGGTCGCGCTCGTGGACGTGATCGTGTCCAGCACGCCGATCAGCGACCCGCCGGTGGCCACGGTCTCCACCCGGCCGGACGCACGCACGACCAGCGGCGCGGCGTGCCCGGCGCTGGTCAGCCGCAGCCGGGCCTGCGCGCCCTGCCGGCTGACCGACGCCATCACCAGCGTCACGAACCGGGCCGTCACGGTGTCCAGCAGGGTCGCGTTCAGCAGCTCCAGCACGCGCCTGTGGTCGCCGGCCAGGGACAGCAGGGCCCGCAGCGTGTTGCGGATCTTGCCGGTGAGGACGGCGGCCTCCAGGCCCTTGCCGCACACGTCCCCGAGCACCACCAGCGACTCGCCGTCCGGGCCCGGCGCGGAGCCGGCGGCCGGGTACAGGTCGTAGAAGTCGCCGCCGACCCGCTCGCCGTCGCCGGACGGCCGGTAGCGCGCCGCGAGCTCCACGCCGTCCAGCTCCCGCACCCGCGGCGGCAGCAGGTCGCGCATCAGCGTCTCGGTGATCGACGCCTGCTCGGCGTACAGCCGCGCGGCCGACATCGCCGCGCCCGCCCGGGCCGCGAACAGCTGGGCGAACAGCTCCTCGCCCGCGGAGAACGCCTCGCGCCCCCGCTCGCGGAGCAGCACCAGCGCGCCCGCCGGGACGCCGTGGCCGGGCAGCGCCGTCACGACCATCGCGCCGGGGTCGCGCACCGCCCCGCGCGCGACCCAGTCGGGCGCGGTGGACGGGTCGATCCAGCGGGACGGCACCGGCGGGAACCCCTGCATCGCCTCGGCCAGGCCCGGCACCTCCGCCGGGTCGACCAGCAGCTCGCCGTACTCGACCCGCCCGTCCGGGCCGCAGCGGGCGACGGGGTACGCGCGGCCCGTGCCCGGGGCGATCACCATGGCCGCGTCGGCGAGGTGCCGCGCGGCGAGGCCGGCGGTGGCCTCCATGCACCGTTCCAGGTTCAGCGAGGCGAGCAGCCGGGTGGACGCCTCGGCGAGGAAGGCGGTGCGCTCGCGCTCGGTGGCGAGCTCGCTGGTGAGCTCGCGGGTCAGGCGCTGCCGGTCGGTGACGTCGAAGAGCCACCACACCGTGTACGCGGCGCCGTCGGCCCGGTCCTCGCGCGCCTTGGGGCGCGCCTCGAAGACGCGCTCGCCGATCGGGCCGCTGGCGGGTTCGGCGTGGGCGTCCGGTCCTCGGCGGAAGTCGTTGTGGGCGGTGGTGAGCCATTCCGGCACCGTGCCCGCCAGGGGGGATCCGGCCGCCGCGCTCAGCAGCGACCCCGCCGCGTCGTTCAGGTCGGCGATGACGCCGGACGCGTCCACCGCGAGGGCCGGGCAGGGAGGGGGATGCAGGACGTGGTCGAGCCGCCGTGCACCGGTGACGCCTTGGGTTACTTCCATCAGCACAGAGCCTGCGGTGGACTCTCCTTTCTGGAGCGAACCGCTCGGTCATAGATCCGTGCCAGCCTAACCGCCCCGGGACGGTTGCCAAAGAGCGCCCGAGCCGCCGGGCTGGGTCCACGCCACCGCGGTACGCCCCCGTCGCACGCTGTGCGACGGGGCCCGCACGGCGTGCGACGCGCCACGCTCCGCCCCGGATCGGAATGATCGGCCGGTCCGGGGGTAGGGCCGCCTGTGCTTGGAGGTGAAAGCATGGCGATGGACATGGCGGGGACTGATCGATCGCCCTCTTCCCCGGCGTGGGCCTGTACCGATGGACGCCTGTGGGCGCGCACCGAGCACCATGACTCGTACGTGCTCGTCCGCGTGGACGGAGAACTCGACTTCCTCTCGGCCGAGGCGTTCCGGGAGTACGTCCTCTCCGTCGCGGAGCCGACCCGCCGCGTCGTCCTCGATCTCGAAGGGATGTCCTTCTGCGACTCCTCGGGGCTCGGCGCGCTGGTGGGCGTCTGGAAGTTCGTCCACGCCCGCGGGGGCAGGCTGGTCCTGGCACGTCCCACCGACATGTGCCGCCGCATCCTGCAGCGGACCGGTCTGGACGGGCGCATCGACGTCAGCGAGACGCTCGGCGACGGCCGTGCGTGGGTCACCGTGGGAACGGCGGACTTCGATGTACGGGAAATGTCCTCGGCGGAACGGCGGTACGTCTCGTAAAAAGACACCGCACAGGCCGGCCGGAACGGCGCGGAAGGGGATGCCCGCAAAGGCGGGAATTCCGTTCGACGCCGGGCCGGCCGCCTGTTTACGCTGGTACGGGCACGCCGCGCGGGGCGCGAACGCCGGACCCCGCGGCCGGAGAGATCGGGAAGCCGTGGCCGGGCCCGGCGCGTTGCCCGGCCCCGGGCGATGACATGACGTACGGTTGCCGGAGTCTGGCGCCGCATTTGTTCGACTAGTACCGATGGAGGCCCGCGTGGGACTTCGTAAGGCCAGTAACTGGCTCGGTCTCGTCGAGCATGACGACGACTTCGACGACGAGTACGCCACCGAGGAGACCGCCACCGAGCCGGACGACGACGGCGCCCAGGCCGGCGACGCCGCCGACCGGGGCCTCCAGATCGCGATGGTGCGGCCGCGGAACTTCCGCGACGCGGCGACCGTCGGCGAGTACTTCCGCCAGGACATCCCCGTCATCATCAACCTGGACGACATGAACGACGGCGACGCCCGGCGCATCGTCGACTTCGCCTCCGGGCTCATCCTCGGCCGCCAGGGCGACATCGAGCGCCTGTCCCGCCGGGTGTTCCTGATCCTGCCGGCCGGCGCGACGATCCTCACCGACCAGGGCAAGATGACCGACGAGGGCTTCTACAACCAGGCGTGAGCCCTCCCCGATCCTGGCAGGCCCGGCTCCTAGCGGGCCTGGTGCCGGAGCGTCCGGGAGAGGGTCAGCGCGGCGGTGTGGACGGCCGGCGCCACGGCGGCGAGGCGCATGCGCGTCGACCAGCCCGACACCGACAGCGCGCCGAGGGCCGCGCCGTCCGCGCCGAGGACGGGGCTCGCCGCGCACACGATGCCCCGCCCGGACTCCTCGCGGTCGTACGCCACGCCCTCCTCGCGGATCCGCGCCAGCTCCTTCGTGAACAGCCCCGGGGCGAGCGCGCCGCGACCGCCGGTCGGGCGCCCACCGGCCGCGGCGGGCTCGGCGGCGAGCACGGCCCGCACCGCCTCCGGCGGGGAGAACGCGAGGATCGCCTTGCCCACCCCCGTCACGTGCGCGGGCAGCCGCCCGCCCACCTGGGACGGCAGCGGCGGGCCGCCGGACGAGCCGAGGATCTCGACGTAGACGACCTCGGTGCCCTCCAGCACGGCGAGATGGACGGTCTGCCGGGTGGCCTCGCGCAGGTCGGACATGTAGGGGACGGCCGCGTCCCGCAGCACCCGCTGCCGCGGCACCCGCTGGCCGATCTCGAACAGCTTCAGGCCGAGCCGGACGCGCGCCCCGCGCCGCTCCAGCAGCCCCGCGTCCACGAGGTCGAGGGCGATCCGGTGCGCGGTCGACTTCGGCAGGCCGCTGCGGCGGGCCAGCTCGGCCGCGCCGAGGCCGTCGTCGTCCGCGCGGAAGGCGCTCAGCACGGCGACGGCGCGCCGCAGGAAGGACTCGTCGGACGGCATGGCCTCACTGTAAGAGACGCGGCACCGTAGGCGACGCGGCGCGCGGGAGGCGGGGGCCGCCGTCCGATCACCGTGGCAGTACCGTGGCCGAGGGGCGGGCGGCACCGCGCCCGGCGCCGCCGGCCGCCCCGGCACAGCCATCCACCAGCGGGAACGGAGCCGATCGGAATCATGAACGACGCGATGTGGGCCGGTACTGTCACGATCACCGGGCACGGGTCGGCCGAGCTGGAGGCGTACCTCGCCAGGCCGCTCGGCGACGCCCCGCGCGGCGGCGTGGTGGTGATCCACCACATGCCCGGCTACGACGCGCCCACCCGGGAGATCGTCCGGCGGTTCGCCGCGCACGGCTACGCGGCGATCTGCCCGAACCTGTACTCGCGGGAGGGCGCGGACGTCAGCCCGGACGACCAGGCCGCCGCCGCCCGCGCGAAGGGCGGCGTCCCGGACGAGCAGCTCGTCGGCGACGTCGCCGGGGCCGCCGCCCACCTCAACTCCCTGGAGCACGCCAACGGGAGGATCGGGGTGATCGGGTACTGCTCCGGCGGGCGCCAGGCGTTCCTCGCGGCCTGCTCCCTGGACATCGACGCGGCCGTCGACTGCTACGGCGCGTTCGTCGTCGCCGAGCCGCCGAGCGACTTCCCGCTGAAGGCGGTCCCGCTGCTCGACCGGGCGGCCGACCTGTCGTGCCCGCTGCTCGGGCTGTTCGGCGAGGAGGACACCTTCCCCACCCCCGCCGAGGTCGAGCGGCTGGACGCCGAGCTGACCAAGCTGGGCAAGGAGCACGACTTCCACCTCTACCCCGACGCGGGGCACGCGTTCTTCGCGGTCGAGCGCCCGGCGTACCGGCCCGCGGCCGCCGTGGACGGCTGGAAGCGGATCTTCGACTTCTTCGGCCGGCACCTCTCGGCCTGACCCGGCCTGACCCGGCCCGACCCCTGGAAAGCCCCCGAGGAGGACTCCCATGTGCACCTACCAGACCCACACCGTCGAGCTCGACGGCGCCGCGAAGGGGGCGTCCGGCTGGTTCACGGTGACCGGCGGCGCCGTGTACGTCGACCACCCGTTCCACGCGGGCCACGAGCACACGGTGAACATCGCCTTCACCAACGCCGCCGAGGGGCCGTCCGCGCGGGCCGCGGTCGAGCTCACCGAGGAGGCGGCGCTCGCCCTGGTGGACGCGATCCAGAAGGCCCTCGCCGCGGCGCCGCCCGGCCTCGCGTCGGCCAAGCCCAGGACCCGGACGGCCTGACCCCGGCCCAAATGTGTCCGATGGGAGGCGGTGGGTCAGATCGCGCCGTATGGTCGCGGG
>NZ_CAACUY010000392.1 GCF_900659615.1 Actinomadura fibrosa
TCGGCGGGCAGTTCGCGCTCCACGCGCTGTTCGCGGGCGCGACGGACCCGATGCTCCACCACGTCGGCGGCGCGGACGCCGCGCATCCCGGCGGCGGCGCCGCAGGCGGCGAAGGGGCCCGGCCCGTTCTACTGGATCGTCAGCGTCAAGACGGGCAAGGTCGTCATGAGCTACAACGAGACCAAGGACGTCGGCGCCGCGATGGTGCAGGCCGTCCAGGGCAACCTGGGGGCCCAGCACTGGAAGGTGAACGGGTCCGGGACGGCCCGCCAGCTGGAGAACCGGAACTCGCACCTGTGCCTCGCCGCCACCGGCTACAACGGCCTGGTGCGGCAGTACAGCTGCGGTACGCTGGACGGCTCCATCACCTGGCACGCCTCGAACTACGACGACATGTGGGCCGGGAACCCGATCACCTGGAGCAGCTACTTCGTCGGCCAGTGCCTGGAGGCCTACGGCTCCACGTTCCGGACGGCCGACTGCAACGGCACCACCGCCCAGCAGTTCCGCCTCTCGTACGTCCCGGGGACCTGACCGCCCTCCGAGGCGAGCGCCGGCCGGGGCCCGGAATCCCGCCCCGCCCGGCGCGCCTCCGGCCGGCGCGCCTCCGCCCGGCGTGCTCCCCACCGCCGGGCGGTGGGGTTTGTCGGTGGGGTCGCGTTTAATCGAGGGGTGGATGTTGCGAAGCGCATTGGCGAGCTGAGTGCCGAGGTCAAGCGGCTGAACGACCTGTACTACGGCAAGGGCGACAGCCCGCTGCCGGACGCCGACTACGACGCCCTCAAGGACGAGCTCGCGGCGCTCGTGGCCGAGCATCCCGAGCTGGAGCCGGCCGACAGCCCGCTCGGCCGGGTCAACGCGCCCGCGGAGCTGACCGGGCCGACCGTGCGGCACGCGCGCCCGATGCTGTCGCTGGCGAAGGCGACGGGGGAGGAGCAGATCGCCGCGTTCTGCGCGCGGTTCGGCGGCCAGGTCTTCCGGGTGTCGGAGAAGCTGGACGGCCTCTCGCTCAGCATCGTCTACGTCGACGGCAGGCTCGACTACGTCGCCACGCGCGGCACCGGCGCGGTCGGCGAGCTGGTGACCGAGAAGGTGAAGCACGTGATCCCGGGCCTGCCGGCCGGGATCGCGGAGCCGGGACGGGTCGAGGTCCGCGGCGAGGCGGTGATGCTCCGGTCGGTGTGGGCCGCCTACAACGAGGCGCATCCGGACAAGACGCTGACCAACCCGCGGTCGGGCGCCGCCGGGACGCTGGTGCTCAAGGACCCCGAGGCCGCCGCCGAGGCCAAGCGGCTGCTGCGGTTCTTCGCGTTCGGCGCCGACCGGAACGGCGCCGCGCTGGACATCCCGGAGGGTTTCGAGCCGGTCGCCCAGTACGTGTGCGCGAGCACCGACGAGGTCCTCGACGCGATCCGCGAGATCGGCGACCGCCGCGACGGGCTGGACTACGACATCGACGGCGCGGTCGTGCGGCTGCACGAGCCCGCGGCGTTCGACGCGGCGGGCTTCAACAGCGCCGAGCCGCGCGGGGCGATCGCGTTCAAGTACCCGCCCGAGGAGAAGCTGACGAAGCTCCTGTCGGTCGAGTGGCCGGTCGGCAAGATCGGCCGCGTCCCGCCGCGGGCCAAGGTCGCGCCGGTGTTCGTCGGCGGGGTGACGGTGGAGAACATCACCCTGCACAACCCGCGGCTGATCCGCGAGCGCGACCTGCGGATCGGCGACACGGTCGCGGTCGTGCGGCGCGGGGACGTGATCCCGTTCGCGGGCCGGTCGCTGCCGGAGGAGCGCGACGGGAGCGAGCTGGAGATCGTCCCGCCGGCGCACTGCCCGTCGTGCGGCGGTGAGCTGGAGGTCCGCGGCACGGGCGAGGAGCGCTGGTGCGTGAACCTCCAGTGCCCGGCGCAGGCGACGCGGCGGCTGATGCACTGGGCGTCGCGGCAGGCGGCCGACATGGAGGGCGTCGGCGACACCTGGATCGAGAAGCTCGCCGAGGACGGCGTGCTCAGGCGCCGCAGCGACTTCTACGACCTGACGGCCGAGCGGCTCCTCGGCTACGAGCGGATGGGCGAGGTCAGCGCCCGGAACATGGTCGACTCGATCGCCGCGTCCAAGGGGATGGGGCTGCGGCGCGCGCTGATCGGGCTGGCGATCCCGATGGCGTCGGAGGGCACCGCCAAGCGGCTGTGCCTGGCCGGCTACGAGCGCATCGAGGACGTCGCGGCGGCCACCGCCGACGACCTGGTCGCCATCCGCGACATCGGGCCGAAGGCCGCCGAGAGCATCGTGGCCTTCTTCGCCCGCCCGGAGGTGCGGGAGGAGATCGCGGCGCTGCGCGAGCGGGGCGTGAACCTCGACGTGCTGGACGAGGACCGGCCGGTCGACGCGGCCGCCGCGGGCGACTCGCCGCTCAAGGGCAAGGCGGTCGTGATCACCGGCGCGTTCACCGACCCGCGCTCGGGCGCCAAGATCAGCCGCCCGGACGTCACGCGCCTGGTCGAGCAGGCGGCCGCGACGACGGCGTCCTCGGTCTCGGCCAGCACCGACTACCTGCTCGCGGGCGACAACGTCGGCGCCGCCAAGACCACCAAGGCCGAAAAGCTCGGCGTCACCGTCGTCGACCAGGACCAGCTGTGGCGCTGGCTCGCCGAGGCGGGCGTCATCTGACGGGGGGAAGGCGGCGCCGCCGCGACCACGCGGGCGGTGCGGGCGTCGCGCTGACCGGCGGCCGGGCCCGGCCACGCATGTCAGTGGTTTCCACGATGTGACGCCGTGACTACTCCGCGCACTCTTGGGGCTCAGTCCCGCGGCCGACAAGGAGCGGCAGGGGAGAGAGAACCTGGAGGAGCTCGATGGCGAGCGAAGGCATATTCCGGTTCATGACCGTGCGCCCGGCGCGCAAGCAGCCGGTCCCGGCGGGGCTGCCGATCATGGTCGACACGTCCGAGCTGCACCGGCGGCTCGCCGCCGCCGCGGCGGACGGCGCCGGCCGGGCGCGGCTCCGGGAGGTCGCCGGCGAGCTGAGGCGAGAGCGCGCGGCCCGGCGCGCCGCCGGCCTGGACGCCGCTCCGCTGCGCGCCTGGTTCTACGCGAACCAGGACGGTCCGCTGCACGAGGCCGACCTCGACGGCTGCGTCGCGCGTGCGTACGGGCGGTCCCTCGCCGAACTGGTCGAAGGCGCGGACTTCGCCGAGGCCCGGGCCGAGCTGAGCGACCGGCTGCTGACGGCCGCGCTCCTGGGCGACCCCGCGGGCACCGCCGAGCAGGACCTCCTCGACGCCAAGCTCCTCGGGCTGGCCGCCACGGCGGACGCGCACGGACGCGACGGGTCGCTCGGGGACGTCGTGAACGTCCCGGCGTCGCTGCCGGACTTCTTCGCGCAGCTCCCGCCGGCCCCGGATCCGGTGCCGGCGCCGCCCGTCCCGGCGGAGCCCGACGACGAGGCGGCGGCCTGGTCGGACGACCTGAGCCGGGCGCACCGGGAGTTGCTCAGGCTGGTCACCGACGGCGGGCAGTTGGTGTTCTCGTCGGTGACCGCGGCGGCGGAGCCGGGCGCCGCGGCGGACCCGCCGGAGACGGACGGCGCCGAGCCGAGGCTGTCCGCCGCCGCCGTGGCGGGGCTGAGCGAGCGGACGCGCGCCGTCCTCGACCGGCTCGGGCTGCTCGCCGACGACCTGCGGCCGTTCCGGGCGATCCCCGCGATCGAGGCCGAGCTGCACCACGCGGCGGGCCGGGTCGCGGTCGGCGACCACCCGGCCGGGACCCTGGCCTTCGACGGCGGCGAGATCGACCTGCACCGGTTCCACCGGGCCGTCGGCGCCGGGGAGCGGGGGCTCGCCGCCGAGCCGCCGCCGCCCGCGCCGCAGCACTCCGCCGCCGGCCTGGCCGACCTGCTGGTCGTGCGGCAGAAGATCAAGGCGTACGAGCTGGGCGAGTTCGCCCACGTCGAGAACGTGATGACGGGCGAGACCCGGGACCGCTCGACCCGCCGGCTCACCCAGGTGGAGGTGACCACCGAGGACGAGACGGAGACCGAGACCGAGAAGGAGCGGGACCTCCAGTCGACCGAGCGCAGCGAGCTGCAGAACGAGGCGGAGAAGCACGTCAAGAGCCAGCTCGACATCGAGGCCGGGTTGCAGGTCAGCGGCAGCTACGGCCCGGCGGCGTCGTTCTCCTCCAGCGTCAAGGCCGGGAGCTCGTCGTCCACCGAGGAGTCGCAGCGCAAGGCCTCGTCGTTCTCGCAGGAGGTGACGCAGCGGACGGCGGAGAAGGTGCGCGAGCGCGTCCGCAGCCTCGTCCGGCGGCGGACGCTGGAGGAGTTCGAGGAGACCAACCGGCACGCGTTCACCAACGGGCTCGCGAAGCACGTCCGCGGCGTCTACCGCTGGCTGAACAAGGTCTACGACGCGCAGGTCTTCAACTACGGCCAACGGTTCATGTTCGACTTCGTGGTGCCGGAGCCCGCGGCGTACTTCCTGTACGGGCTGGTGGAGAACCCGCCGCGCGACAGCGAGCTGGTGAAGCCGCAGGCGCCGACGGGCCCGGACGGGCAGCCGCTGCGGCCGTCCCAGCTGACCCGCGGCAACTACACTGAATACGTCGCCCGGTACCGCGTCGCCAACGCGCCCGCCCCGCCGCCGTCGATCCGCACGGCGACCTTCTCCGACAAGCAGGACGGCACCACCACGACGAACTTCGGCCGCGCCGGCAAGATCGACATCCCGGAGGGGTACGCGGCCAAGACCGTGACCGTGCAGGCCACCCACCTGTTCGAGGGCGGGCTCCACAACTTCCACATCGTCGTCGGCGGCCAGCTGTACGTCTACACCGACATCTTCGGCGCGAAGAGCGGCACGGCGAGCGGCGAGAAGGAGATCTCCATCTCGATCGCCGTGACGGCGCTGTGCTGGTCGGTCGGCGTGGACGTGGAGTGCGTGCTCACCCCGGAGGCGGAGGCCCGGTGGCAGCAGTCGGTGTACGACGCCGTCATCGCCGCCTACCAGCAGCAGCTCGCGGAGTACAACGAGCGGGCCGCGCAGCGCGAGCTCCAGCGCAGCACGAACCAGCAGTTCGGGCGCAACCCGCTCGTCAACCGGCGGGTGGAGCGCGACGAGCTGAAGAAGTGGGTCGTCATGATGCTGACCAAGAAGGCCGACCTCAACCTCGACTCGTTCAAGGCGCCGGTGCCCGGCAGCCCGCCCGAGCCCGTCCTGGACCTCGACAAGGCCAACGCCAACGGCGCCTTCATCCGGTTCCTGGAGAACGCGTTCGAGTGGCAGAACATGCTCTACGTCTGCTACCCGCACCTGTGGGGCCGGCGGGCGCGGTGGATCTCCGCGCTGAACATCACCGACCCGGACGCCGACTTCGCCGCGTTCCTGCGCGCCGGCGCCGCGCGGGTGCAGGTCCCGGTCCGGCCCGGGTTCGAGAGCGCGGTCGCCTACTTCGTCTACACGGGCAACATCTGGGACGGCAACGACGTGCCGCGCATCAACGACGACCTGTACGTGCCGATCATCGACGAGATCACCACCAACCTGGGCAAGCTCGACAACGGCGTTCCGTATCCGGCGAACTCCAAGCCCTGGGAGGTGATCATCCCCACCGACCTGGTGCTGGTTCAGGACGTCTCCGACGTGCCGCCGCTGCGGGACGCGCTGAAGCCCGGCGCCACGGTGGCGTTCGCCGGGAACGGGCACGCGCCCGCGGCGGACGCGCCCGCCCTGGACGCGCCGGACGGCGACGCCCCCGACGGCGACGCCCCCGCCGCGCCCGAGCCCGAG
>NZ_CAACUY010000393.1 GCF_900659615.1 Actinomadura fibrosa
GTGGGAGGCGGCCGGGCTGCCCTCGCTCGGCGGCGTCGCGGGGAGCCGGCGGTGAGCGTCGTCGCGGTCGTCGGGAACCCGCGCCCGCCGTCCACGCCTCCGGCCTCGAACGGAGCGGGCGCGGGGAGCGTCGTCTGCGCGGGCTCGACCGTCACGCTGTCGGGGGAGAGCGGCGCCCCGGCCGCGTCCAGCAACACGCTGCCGATCGGAAGCCGGGTGAAGGTCACCAACCTCGACAACGGCAAGTCCACGACCGTGCGGGTCACCTCCGTGTCGGGGAGCTGCACGCTGCTGAACAACGCCGCGTTCGAGCAGGTCCGCGAGCCCGGCAAGTTCCTGATCCGCCGGGCCCGCATCGAGCGGGTGGCCTGACGCCGGACGGGCGGCGCGGCGCCCGTCCGGGCAGGGGTCAGCGGCCGTGCATCACCGCGGCGATGCCCGCCTCGGTCGTGACCAGCCGCTGGTACTCCGGGCGGCGGAGCTCGCCGCCCATGAACGGGTACGGGTTGCGGTGGACGGCCGGGCTCGGCGCCTCGGACAGCGCCGCGAAGTGGATCTCCCGGGCGCCGGTCTCCGCGACGACGCGCGCGATGTTCCGGGCGGTGACGCCGCCGCCCGGCATCACGACGATGCGGTCGCCGGCGCGCCGGACGAGCTCGGCGATCAGCGGGGCGCCCTCCAGGACGCTCACGTCCTGCCCGGACGTCAGGACGCGGTCCACGCCGAGCTCGACGAGGGTCTCCAGCGCCGCGAACGGGTCGGCGGTCATGTCGAACGCGCGGTGGAAGGTGACCGGCAGGCCGTCCGCCGCCGCGATGAGCCGCTCGGTGACGGGCCGGTCGACCTCCCCGGCGGCGGTCAGCGCGCCGATCACCACGCCGTGCGCGCCGGCCTCGCGGACGAGCGCGACGTCGTGCTCCATCGCCGCGACCTCGTGCTCGTCGAAGATGAAGTCGCCGCCGCGCGGCCGGATGATGACGTGCACCCGGATCGACGACACCGCGTCGAGCGCGGCGCGGACCGTCCCGAGGCTCGGGGTGAGCCCCCCGTCGAACAGCGCCGCGCACAGCTCGACGCGGTGGGCGCCGGCCCGCTCGGCGGCGACGGCGCCCGCGACGCTGTCGATGCAGATCTCGTAGGTCAGGCTCACTGGCGTCCTTCCGGGGTGGTGCGGATCTCGCCGACCCGGCGGCCGCCGCCGAGGACCGGGACGGTGCCGAGCGCGGCGGCCGGGGCGGTCTCGGCGCCGAGCGCGGCGAGGGCGGCGAGGGCGATGGCGGTGGTGGCGCGGGGGCTGCCGTCGACGACCTTCACCGCGACGGCGTGGCCCTCGCGGGTCGCGGCGATGAACACGCCCTCGGCGCCGCCCTTCGCCACGGAGCCGGGCAGCGCCCGCATGAACTCGGTGTTGGCGTGGCCCGTCCCGCCGACGTACTCGGGATGGGCGCGCATGGCGTCGGCGACCGCGCGGCACGGGCCGTCCTGCGCGCGGACGAGGGTCTGCGCCGCCCGCGCGAGGCCCGTGAGGGTGAGGCCGAACAGCGGGGCGCCGCAGCCGTCCACCGCGACCGGGGACGGCATCTCGCCCGCCGCGTCGCCGAGGGTGGTGCGGACGCCCTGCTGGAGGGGATGCCCCGGGTCGAGGTAGGTGCCGGTCTCCCAGCCGTTGGCGACGCAGGCGGCGAGCATGGCGGCGTGCTTGCCCGAGCAGTTCATGCGCTCGCGCGACGGCCCCTCCCCGGCCCGGACCAGCGCCGCCCTGGTCGCCTCGTCCTCCGGCCAGTCGGGCGGGCAGCGCAGGGCGCCCCCGTGGAGCCCTGCGTCCGCGAGGATCGCCTCGACGGTCTTGACGTGGACGTCCTCACCGGTGTGGCTGCCCGCGGCGATCGCGAGGCGCTCGCCGGTGAGCGGCGCGCCCGCCGCGAGGCAGGCCGCGGCCTGGAACGGCTTGGTCGTGGAACGCGGCAGGACGGTCTCCCGCACGTGGCCGCGCGCGTGGGCGAGGGTGCCGTCCGGGGCGAGCCCGGCGACGCTGCCGTAGTGGCGGCTCTCGACGAACCCGTTCCGGACGACCTCGGCCAGAACTTCGTACATGCCTCTTCCTCTCACGCCGCGGGAGCCGCCTCGCGGACGGCGCGGGACGGGCGGGTGCGCTGCCGCGCCTCCAGCGTCCGCGCGAGCTTGGACAGCGACGCGTTGATGACCAGGTAGATCAGCGCGATCACCAGGTACGTCTGGATCAGCAGGTGGTTGTAGTTCGCCAGCACCTTGCCGCTGTAGAGCAGCTCGGCGTAGCTGACGACGTAGCCGAGCGAGGTGTCCTTCAGCAGCCCGGCGGACTGGCCGACGAGCGACGGCAGGACGCGCCGCGCCGCCTGCGGCAGGACGATCAGCTGCATCGCGCGGCCGCGCGTCAGGCCGAGCGCGAGCCCCGCCTCCAGCTGGCCGCGCTCCACCGACCGGATCCCGGCCCGGAAGATCTCGGCGAACGCGGCGGCGTTGGACACCGACAGCGGGACGGCGAGCTTCCAGAACAGCGGCAGGTCCAGGCCGTAGCGGGGCAGCGCGAACAGCACCACGTACACGAGGAGCAGCGCCGGGATCGTCCGGACGACCTCCACGTACGCGGCCGACGGCAGGCGGATCCACCGGGACGGCGACAGCCGCCCGAGCGCGAGCGCGACGCCCGCCGCCATCGCGAGCGCGATCGACACGGCCGCGGCCTCCGCCGTCGAGCGCAGGCCCTCCAGCAGGTACCGCCACATCGGCCACGTCCCGTAGGGCCGCCAGCGGTCGGCGTCGAGCTGGCCGTTGGCGGCGAACTGCCGCAGCGCGAGCGCGGCGAGCGCGAGGCCCGCGAGCACGGTCAGCGCGGTGGCGATCCGGATGCGCCGCCGCCCGCGCGGCCCGGGCTCGTCGAACAGCAGCCGCGCGGTGCCGCGCCGGCCGGTCCGCCGGGTGGTCCGCCGGGTGCTCCCTCGGGTGCTCATCGCAGGATCGCCAGCTTCCGTTCGAGCGTGCCGGTGACGAGGCCGACGACCGCCGACAGCGCCATGTAGCCGAGGCCCGCCGTGACGAAGATCCAGATCGGCTGCGCCTCGGCGAGGTTGACGCGGTTGGCGGCGGCGGTCAGCTCGACCACCCCGACCGCCGCCGCCAGCGCCGTGTTCATCAGCGTCATGATCGCGATGTTGCCGAGCGGCTGGACGACCGTCCGCAGCGCCTGCGGCAGGACGACCAGCCGCAGCGACTGGACGAAGGTGAGCCCGAGCGCGCGGGCGGCCTCGCCCTGCCCCGCCGGCACCGCGTTGATCCCGGAGCGGATCGCCTCCGCCGTGTAGGCGCCCTGGTAGAGCGCGATGACGACGGTCGCGGTGGTGAACAGCCCGGCCATGACGCCGATCTCGGGCAGGCCGAAGACGGCGAGCACGAGCCAGACGAGCAGCGGGACGTTCTGCAGCGTCTCGACGTAGGCCATCCCCGCGGCGCGCAGTACCCGGACGGGGCTGACCCGCGCCGCGGCCACGGCGATCCCGGCGGCGAGCGCGCCCGCGAGGGACAGCAGCGTCAGCTCGACGGTCAGCAGCAGGCCGTCGCCGAACTCGCCGAGGTGGTCGGTGATGACGTTCATGGCGGGCGGGCCCTCCCTCCTACTCCGAGCCCGGCGCGGACCCGATCGCGGGCGGCTGCGGGGCGTCGCCCTGCACGACCGTCCCGATCGAGTTCTTCCAGACCTTCGCCCACAGCCCGGACGCCTGGATCTGCTTCAGCCAGTCGTTGACGAACGCCTTCATCTGCGCGTCGCCGTGCTTGAGGCCGATGCCGTACGGGTCGGACGTGAACGGCTTGCCCTGGATCTGGATGGACGGGTCCTGCTTCGCGGTGGCGAGCAGCACGGCCTCGTCCTGCACGTACGCCTGGCCGCGGCCCTGCTTGAGCGCCTGGACGCACTCGGGGTCGCTGCCGAACGTCACGATCTTCGCGTCCGGGGCGGCCTTCTTGATGGCCGGGATCGCCGGGGTGTTGGCGCCCGCGATGACCGTCTTGCCCTTCAGGTCGGCCGGAGTCGCGATGCCCGACTCGCCCTTCTTCGTGGCGATGACCAGGCCCGAGCTGTAGTACGGCCCGGCGAACGCGACCTGCTTGGCGCGTTCCGGCGTGATGCTGTAGGTCTGGAACACCACGTCCACGGTGCCGTTGGACAGCAGCGCCTCGCGGGTCTCCGACGCCGAGTTGACGATCTTCACCTCGGGCTTGCCGATGATGTACTTGGCGAGCAGCCGGCCGAAGTCGGCGTCCAGCCCCTCGACCTTCTTCGTCGCCGGGTTCTGCTGGGACAGCAGCGGCGCGTCCAGCGAGCCGCCGACGATCAGCTGCCCGCGCTTGCGGATCTTCTCCATGGTCGAGCCGGCCGGGATGCTCGACGCGACCGGCGCGGACGCGGCGAGGTCGTCCTTCGCGCCGCCGCCGGCGCCGGGCACGGCCGAGCCGGAGTCGTCGTCGCTGGAGCAGGCCGCCAGGCCGGTCAGCGCCAGTGCGGCGACCGCGGCCACCGCCGCGCGCCGCGTCCCCGCGGGGAAACGCACCATTGTCGTGAACCTTTCTCGGGTGCGGCCGGAAGCGGCCGCCGGTGGGGTGTGCTGCTCGGGGCCCGTGTCGGCGGTGTGCCGTCAGCGGTGTGCCGTCAGTGGCTGAGGACCTTGGCCAGGAAGTCCCTGGCCCGGTCGCTGCGAGGGGAGTCGAAGAAGGCCGCGGGCTCGCCGGTCTCGACGACCTCGCCGTCGGCCATGAACACGACGCGGTCCGCGACCTTGCGGGCGAACCCCATCTCGTGGGTGACGACGACCATCGTCATGCCGTCGCGGGCGAGGCCGGTCATGACGTCGAGGACCTCGCCGACCATCTCCGGGTCGAGCGCCGACGTCGGCTCGTCGAACAGCATCGCCTTCGGCCGCATCGCGAGGGCCCGCGCGATCGCGGCGCGCTGCTGCTGCCCGCCGGACAGCTGCGCGGGCAGCTTGCCCGCCTGCTCGCCGATGCCGACCCGGTCGAGCAGCTCGCGCGCCGTCCGCTCGGCGTCGGCCTTGGAGACGCCGCGCACCCGCGTGGGCGCGAGCGTCATGTTCTCCAGGACGGTCCTGTGCTGGAAGAGGTTGAACGACTGGAACACCATGCCGACGTCCGCGCGCAGCCGGGCGAGCGCCCGGCCCTCCGCAGGCAGCGGCGCGCCGTCGATGCGGATCTCCCCGGCGTCCGCCGTCTCCAGCCGGTTCAGGCACCGGCACAGGGTGGACTTGCCGGAACCGGACGGGCCGATCACCACGACGACCTCGCCCCGCGCCACGTCCAGGTCCACGTCGCGCAGAGCGGTGTGGTCGCCGAAGCGCTTGTGCAGGCCGCGCACCTCGATCATTCGGTCATCCTCGTTCCAACTTCCTTCGATTTCGAAGACGAACGAGACGATAGAGCGTCAAATCGACGCAAGTCAACGGATTGCTGTACCAAGTTCGCGCATGCTATCTATCTGGGGTGCGCAACAGCAGAGAGGACGGACCGGCGGCGCTCGTGCGGCTGGTGGCGACCGGCCAGGCCGAGTCGCGGGCCGAGCTCGCCCGGCTGTCGGGCCTCGCCGCCTCCAGCGTCTCGCTGCGCGTCGAGCAGCTCATCGAGGCCGGGCTCTTCGCCGAGGGCGGCGCCGGCGCGTCGCGCGGCGGGCGCCGCCCGCGCCGGCTACGGCTCGCCCGCGG
>NZ_CAACUY010000394.1 GCF_900659615.1 Actinomadura fibrosa
CCGACGCGGTGACGCTCGGCGCCGACGTCCACTTCCGCGACGGCCGCTTCCAGCCCGACGAGCCGGAAGGGTTCGGGTTGCTGGCCCACGAGCCGCGCCTCGGGCAGCCCGATGTGCCGCCGCTCCCGCGCGAAGTGGCCGACCGCCTGCTCGGCGGCCTGCCGCGCCTCGGCGGGGACGTTGACCGACAGCAGCAGCCGGGCGCGGTCCAGCAGCACCTCGCCGACCTGCGAGCCGAGGTCGCGGAACCGGCGCTCGGCGAGCCGCAGGTACCGCAGCGCCTCCGGGACGTCCCCGCGCATCGTGGAGATCCAGCCCATGTTCTGGTGGACGAAGCCGAGCGACAGGCCGAGGTCGTGGCGGCGGCACAGCGCCTCCGCCTCGGCGAGGTCGGCCTCCGCGGCGCCGAACTCGCGTCGCCAGCCGCGCAGCACGGCCCGGTTGGACAGCATCCGGTGCAGCCACAGCTCGTCGCCCGCGCGCCGCAGCGCCGGGATCGCCGTCCGGTAGGCGGCGCTCGCCTCCTCGTGCCGGCCGAGGTGGCTGAGGATGGCGCCGCGCTGGGCGAGGGCCCGCGCGCGTGTCACCCCGGACGCGTCCCGCATCGCGATGCGGATCTCGCGCAGCGCCTGCCGGGGCCGTCCGCGGACGTTCAGCGTGAACGCGAGCCGGATCCGCGCCTCGGCGGCCAGGTCCGGCGAGCCCGCCCGCAGGGCCAGGCGCAGCGCGGCCCGCATGTGCGCGACCGCGGTGTCGAGGTCCTCCAGGTACAGCTTCGCGTCGCCGAGGGCCCGCTCGGCGGCCGATCCGAGCGCGGGGTCGCCGTCCGCGCGGGCCGTCCGCGCGAGCGCGGTCGCGTACCGGACCGCCCGCCGCGGATCGGCCTCGGCGAGGCGGAGCGCTTCACGGGCCGGGGAGCCCGGGTCCCGTCCGCCGGGGGCGCTCTCGTCCACCCCGACAGTGTTCGCCGAAGAAATTCGGATGTCGATGTATCAGACCGGTGACGGTCGTCTCCGAGGAAGAGAAGGCGAAGAGAAGGCAGGCACGGATCGAGGAGGCGAAGGCGTGGCCGACATCATCACCGGGCGGGAGTCCTACCGCGGTGACCAGCTCGCCGTGGAGCTCCACTACGTCCCGTACTTCCTCGACGAGCTGGAGACGTTCGGGACGCGGTGGCGCGTCGCGGACCGCAACGAGGCGCTCCGCCTGGCGCTGCTCGAACCCGAGCAGCCGGGCGCCGCGCTCATCACCGACCGGGCCGCCGACCGGCCCGCGATGGTCGCCCGCGCGCGGGCGCTGCGCCACAGGACCCACCCCGGCGCCGACCCCGGCACCGGCGGGGAGGACCCGCCCGACCTGGACGTGGTGCTGGCCGAGCTGCGCGACCGCGCCCGGCAGCGCTACCAGGGCTGGCCGGGTCCGGCGATCGGCAAGGTCCGCCTCGTCCACGACGTGCACGGCTCCCCCCACATCGGCGGCGACGGCGACCCGGTGCAGGCGACGCCGGAGGAGGCCGTCCTGCCGCCGCGCAGCCCGCGGGCCCGCCCGATCAGGCTCGGTGTGCTCGACAGCGGCATGTACGACCACCCGGCCCTGCGCGGCCGGTACCTCGTCGAGTCCGACGCCGCCCTGCCCGCGCGCCCACCGGACTGGACGGCGGCGCAGGGGCATGCGACGTTCATGGTCGGCGTCGCCTTGCAGAAGGCCCCGGACGCCGAGGTCGTCGTCCGGTCGGTGCTCGACCGCCTGGGCACCGCGTCGTCGTGGGAGGTGGCCAAGAAGATGGTCGCGTTCCGCGGCGCCGTGGACGTCCTCAGCATGTCCTTCGCCGCCACCACCCCGGACGGCGAGCGGCCGCTGATCCTCGGCCGGGCCGTCGAGTACCTGGACCCGGAGGTCGTCATGGTCGCCGCGGACGAGAACCGTCCCGGCCCGTCCGCCGCCGGCCGTCCGGACGCGCCGGCCCGGGAGGCGCTGGAGCCGTACACGCCGGGCTGGCCCGCCGCGTGCCACGAGGTCATCGGCGTCGGCGCCGACGACCAGGACGGGAAGAACGCGCCGTTCAGCCCGGACCTGCCGTGGATCTCGCTGCGCGCGCTCGGCGTCCAGGTCCCGAGCGCCTTCCTGGAGGGACGGGTCCGGTTCGTCCGGCTCAACCAGGAGGGGCAGGAGGAGGACCATGGCGGGTGGACCTTCGACGTCCCCTACGCGCGGTGGAACGGCTGCTCGATCGCCACGGCCAAGGTCGCCGGGGCGATCGCCGCGATCGCCTCGGACGACGGCGTCACCGCCCGCGAGGCGGCCGCGGCACTGCTGGACCCGCCCGCGCGCAGGAGCCCGGCCTACGAGCGGGTCACCGCCGACATCAGGGTGCCCTGAGCCTTGGCACGACGACCCCCGCGAACCCCGCGACGACCCCCGCGACGACCGCCGTACCCGACACCAGGAGGCGTCTCGTGCGAGACGATCCCACCGTGGTCGCACTGGTCAACCGGGCCGGTGCGGGTGACCAGGACGCCTGGAACGATCTGGTCGACCGGTACGCGCCGCTGGTGTGGTCGGTGTGTCGCCGGTTCCGGCTCGGCGCCGCCGACGCCGACGACGTCGGCCAGTCGGTCTGGCTGCGGCTCGTCGAGCACCTGCCGCGGCTGCGGGACCCGGCGGCGCTGCCGGGCTGGCTCGCCACGACCACGCGCCGCGAATGCCTGCGCGTCGTGCGGGCACAACAGCGGAAGGAGCGGATCGAGCAGCCCTTGGACACGTACATGACACCGGGCGAGCAGGACGCGCTGGTCGAGCACGAGGTGCTGGCGGCGGAGCGCAACATGCTCCTCCGCACGGCGTTCGGCCAGCTCCCGGAGCACTGCCGGCGCCTGCTCGCGCTTCTCATGCAGGACCCCCCCTTGTCCTACGCCGAGATAAGCGCCCGCCTGGACACGTCGATCGGGAGTATCGGGCCCACCCGCGCGCGGTGCCTCCAGCGCCTGCGCGACTGCCCGGCCTTCGCGGTCCTGGCCGATGCCGACAGTAGGGGAGGGTGAGCGGCATGTCCGTCATCTGGGACGACGACGACCAGTTGCTCGCGGCGCTGCGGGAGGCCGTGCACGAGGCCGAGCGGGTGCCCCCGGCCTTCGTCGAGGCGGGCAAGGCGGCGTTCACCTGGCGCAGCATCGACGCCGAGCTGGCCGAGCTCACCTTCGACTCCTCCGGCGCCTGCTCGCCGCGGGCGCCGACCCGCGCCGAGCCCGCCCCGCTCCGCAACCTGACCTGGGCGTCCAGCGACCTGACGCTGGAGGTGGAGGTCGACGGCGACGCGCTGCTCGGCCAGGTCGTGCCGCCGAGCCCGGGCGAGATCGACGTCTACGTCGCCGCGGCGTGCGTCGCGACGCGCCCGGTGGACGAGATCGGCGTCTTCGTCATCCGCCCCGTCCCCGCGGCGGCCTTCCGGCTGCACTACCGCTCCGGCACCGCGAGCATCCTCACCACGTGGATCAGGCTGCCGTGACCGTGCGGACCGCGGTGACCACCTGCGCGGTGTAGTCCATCGTGAAGCTCCCGCCGAACGCGTCGACGGCCTCCCCGATGTTCGCCAGCACCTCGTCGAGCTGAGCCCGGGGGAGGCTGGTGTGGGTGCCGGTCGTGGGGAGCTGGTCGAGCCACTCGTCCCGGGTGTAGGTCCGCTCCCAGCGGAACGACCACTGCTCCGGCTCGGCGAACCCGCCCGCGTCCCGGATCCCCCCGATCGTCTTCTCGGCCATCGCGGACATCCCCGCCAGGGCGGACGACCACGCGCGCGCGGCGAGCGAGCCCGGCATCAGCCGCTCGTAGACCTCGGCGAACGCCCCGGCCACCTCGGGCGGCACGACGCCCGCGTTCCAGAAGACGGCCAGCCGGCCGCCGGGCCGCAGCGCCTCGGCCGCCTTCGCCGGGCCGGCGACCGGGTCGATCCAGTGCCAGGTCTGGCCGGAGACGACCGCGTCGAACGTCCGGCCCGCCGGATCCCAGGACTCGAAGGCGGCGACCTCGACCTCCAGCCCGCGCCGCTGGGCGTAGGCGGCCATCCGCTCGTCGACGTCGACGCCGAGCACGGTGCAGCCGGCCGCCTGGAACTGCCGGGACGCGATGCCGGTGCCGCAGCCGGCGTCCAGGACGGCGGTGCCGGGGCTCGCGTCGACGATCCGGCGGACGAGGGCCTCGGGGTAGCGGGGCCGGGTGCGGTCGTAGCGCTCGGCGTCCACGCCGAACGACTCGGCCATCTCCCTGGCCCGATGGGAGTCGCGGACGGGGACGGGCCCCGATCCCGAAGGTAGAGTGGGCATGCGCCCACTATGAGTGGGCAGGTGCCCACTCGTCAACCGGGCGGGCACTCCGGAGGGGAAGGGGAGGAGTCCGATGCCGACCGGGGTCGCCATCCGCGACGTGCGCGAGCAGCTGTTCGACGCCGCCGAGCGCGTCCTGCTCCGGGACGGGCCGAGCGCGCTGACCAGCCGGGCGGTGACGGACGAGGCGGGCTGCGCCAAGGGCGTCCTGCACCGGCACTTCACCGACTTCGACGCCTTCCTCGCCGAGCTCGTGGCCGACCGCGCCGCCCGCGTCGGCGCCCAGGCCGCCGCCCTGCGCGACGCCGCCGGGACCGGCGACGTCGTCGGCAACCTCGCCGGCGCGCTGGCCGAGCTGTTCGGCGCGGTGGCCGTGGCGATCGTCGGCCTCATCACCTCCCGCGACGCCCTCCGCGCCCGGCTGCGCGAGACCTGGCCGACCGGCGTCCCCGTCCTCACCGAGGCGGTGGCGATGATCGCCTCCTACCTCGCGGCGGAGCGGGAGCTGGGCCGCGTCGCGGCGGGCACCGACGTGGACGCGCTCGCCGCCGCGCTGATCGGCGCCGGGCACCTGCTGTTCGCCGACCGGAAGGGCGTCCCCCCGGACGACGAGGACGTCCGCCGGGTCGTGGCCACGGCCACCGCCGCCACCCTGCGCTGAGCCCCGCACGGACCGTCGCACCTTGGCGGGGCGGTGCCTTGGCGGGGCGGCGCCTTCGTGAGATGCCGCGAGATCCCACCGGCGAACGGGACGCCGATCTAGCACGGATCACGATGACCCGATGACCGGCGCGGACCGATGCTTGTGGCCACCGGCCCATCGATCCAGGGAGATCCGTGTCCACGCGGGTACTCCGGGCCAGGCCATCGGGTCGGGCCTCAGCGCCGGCTGACGCCGCGGCCGGGTCCTGCCACGAGCCGCGCGGCCCCGGGTGTGCACACCGCCCGGGGCCGCGCTTCCCACTCGCGCTCACGTCCTCGGGGCGCCGGGGGAGTCCTGGCCGAGGATCGCGAGCATCCTGGTGATCTGCGCCGACCGCGAGCGCTCGACGGCGTCGGCGAGACGCCGGGTCCACGCGTCCTCGCCGCCGCCCGTCTCCATCCGGGCCATCTGGACGGCGTCGTCCTGGTGGGCGATGAGGAGGTTCAGGAACGCGCGCTCGAACCCGGCGGGCGGCGTCCGCTCCAGCGCCTCCAGCTCGGCGTCGGTGGTCTCGGGCATGCCGCCGTGCGCGGCGTGCCCGTGCGGGTCGGCGGTGGGCGGCCGGTGCCAGCCGCGCAGCCGGGCCGCCATCCGCCCGATCTCGCTGAGCTGCGTGGACTCGATCGCCGCCGCCAGCGTGGCCACCTCGGGCCGGACGGGGTGCCGCCGGGCCAGCCGCGCCAGCCGCACGCCCT
>NZ_CAACUY010000395.1 GCF_900659615.1 Actinomadura fibrosa
GCCCGCGGCCGGGCGCCGCGGGCCGGGGCGGCGCTCCGGAGGTCGCCGCCGTGGCGGACGTCGCGGACGTCTACGCGGCGGGGCTGGACGCGCTGGTCGTGGCCGCCGCGACCGACGCGCACGCCGGCCTGGTGGAGCGCGCCGTCGCCGCCGAGATCCCGGTGTTCTGCGAGAAGCCGCTCGCGTCGGACGTTGCTGGAACGTTCCAAATCCTGGCCGCGGCGGAGGTGGCCAAGGTTCCGGTGCAGGTCGGCTTCCAGCGGCGCTTCGACGCGGGCAACGCGGCGGCGCGGGACGCGCTCGCGTCCGGGCGGCTCGGCTGGCTGCACACCGTCCGCTCGTGCAGCTTCGACCCGGCGCCGCCGCCCGCCGCCTACGTGCCCTCGTCCGGGGGCCTGTTCCGCGACTGCCTGATCCACGACCTGGACCTCGTCCGCTTCGTGACGGGGCGCGAGGTCGTCCGCGTGATGGCCTCGGGCGCCAACCGGGGGGACGACTTCTTCCGCGAGTACGGCGACGTCGACACCGGGTCGGCCCTGCTCGTCCTGGACGACGGGACGCTCGGCGTCGTGTCCGCCACCCGGTACAACGCGGCCGGCTACGACGCGCGGCTGGAGCTGTTCGGGTCCAAGGACAGCATCGTCGCCGGGCTGGACGAGCGGACGCCGGTGACCGCGCTGCCCGAGCGCGGCGGTCCGGCGGAGCGGGGCGCGGGGCCGCGGGGCGCGTACAGCGGGTTCATGGAGCGGTTCGCGGACGCCTACGACGCCGAGCTGCGCGCCTTCGTGGACGTGGTCGCGGGGCGCCGCGGCAACCCGTGCCCGCCCGAGGAGGCGCTGGAGGCGTTCTACCTCGCCGAGGCGTGCGAACTGTCACTGCGGGAGGGCAGGATCGTCGGGACGGAGGAGGTGCGGCGATGAGGATCGCGGGCGCGCCGATCTCATGGGGCGTGTGCGAGGTGCCCGGCTGGGGGTACCAGATGGGGCCCGACCGGGTGCTGGCGGAGATGCGCGACCTCGGGCTGACGGCGACGGAGGCCGGGCCGGAGGGGTTCCTGCCGGGCGGGCGGGCCGACCGGGAGGCGCTGCTCGCCGAGTACGGGCTCGGGCTCGTGGGCGCGTTCCTTCCCGTCCTGCTGCACGATCCGGCGTACGACCCGGTGCCGGTGGTGGAGCGGGCCCTCGACGGCATCGGGGAGGGGGCCGTGCTCGTGCTGGCGGCCGCGACCGGGCGGGACGGCTACGACGAGCGGCCGGTCCTGGACACGCGGGCCTGGCGGACGCTGGTGGCCAACCTCGACGCGATCACCGCGCGGGCCGCCGACTGCGGCGGCCTGGTCACCCTGCATCCGCACGTCGGGACGGTCGTGGAGGGGTGCGCGGAGGTCGAGCGGGTGCTCGGCGCCAGCTCCGTGCCGCTGTGTCTGGACACCGGGCACCTGCTGGCCGGCGGCACCGATCCCGTGTGGCTGACGCGGTTCGCCTCCGCCCGGATCGCGCACGTCCATCTGAAGGATGTCGACGCGGCGCTCGCGGAGCGGGTGCGGCGCGGCGAGGTGACGTACGCGAGCGCGGTGCGGGACGGCCTGTACCGCCCGCTCGGCGACGGCGACGTCGACATCCCCGCCATCGTCCGCACGCTGGAGGTCGCCGGTTACGAGGGCTGGTACGTGATGGAGCAGGACGCCGTCCTCGCCGACGAGCCCCCGCCGGGCACCGGCCCGTACGGCGACGTCCGCCGCAGCCTGGACTATCTGGCCGGGACGGTGCCCGCCGGGCCGCGCGGCTGACGGCCGTGCGATCTGGCTAGGGTGTTCAGCTCAGCAGATCCGCCGATGCGCGGGGCCGCGCCCGCTTCGGGCAGGAAGAACGGGCGCGGCGCCGCCATCTGTGATCAACTCCTCTGTTGACCCAGCCCACCCCTCGGGGGAGAAACGGAGAGCGTCCGATGAGAGGTGCAGTCCTGCGCAGGCCGTCCACGAGCCTCGCGGTCCTGGCCGCCGCCGGGGTGCTGGCGCTCGGCGCCTGTAGCAGCTCGGGCGGCAAGAAGGCCGAGGAGAGCGCGAACCCGGCTCCCGGCGCGGGCCCGCGGCTGAAGATCGCGATGGTGACCCACTCGGGGCCGGGCGACACTTTCTGGGACATCGTGCAGAAAGGGGCGAAAGCCGCCGCGGCCAAGGACAACGTCCAGTTCCTCTACTCGGCGGACCCGGACGGCGGCAAGCAGGCCCAGCTCGTCCAGGCCGCGATCGACCAGAAGGTGGACGGCATCATCGTCACCCTCGCCAAGCCGGACGCGATGAAGGACGTCCTCGCCCGCGCCACCGCCGCGAAGATCCCCGTCGTGTCGATCAACTCCGGCGCGAACGACTCGGCCAAGCTGGGCGCGGTCGCGCACTTCGGGCAGGACGAGTCCATCGCGGGCGAGGCCGCCGGGACGGAGCTGGCGAAGATCGGCGCGAAGAAGGCGCTGTGCGTGATCCACGAGCAGGGCAACGTCGGGCTGGAGGACCGCTGCGCCGGGGCGAAGAAGACGTTCGGCGGCGACCTGCAGAACCTGTTCGTGCAGGGCACGAACATGCCGCAGGTAAAGTCGTCCATCACGGCGAAGCTCCAGGCCGACAAGGGCATCGACGGGATCCTGACGCTCGGCGCGCCGTTCGCCGCCACCGCCGTCGACTCGGCGAAGGAGGTCGGCAGCAAGGCCAAGGTCGGCACGTTCGACATGAACAAGGACCTCATCGCCTCGATCAAGGCGGGCGACATCTGGTTCGCCGTCGACCAGCAGCCCTACCTCCAGGGGTACGGGGCCGTGGACGAGCTGTGGCTGCTGAAGAACAACGGCAACGTCATCGGCGGCGGGCGGCCGGTGCTGACCGGGCCCGCGATCGTCACCAAGGACAACGCCGGGGCGCTGGAGGCGTTCGCCAACCGGGGGACGCGGTGACGCAGGCGGTCGCGGAGCCCCCGCTGAAGGGGCCCGGCGCGGACGAGCGGCTGGAGCGCCAGTCGGCGCTGCGGCGGCTGCTCGGCCGGCCGGAGCTCGGCGCGCTGCTCGGCGCGGTCGCGCTGTTCGTGTTCTTCTCCGTCGTCGCGGACGCGTTCCTGGAGACGAGCTCGTTCTCGACGGTGCTGTACGCGAGCTCGACGTTCGGGATCATGGCGGTCGGGGTGTCGCTGCTGATGATCGGCGGCGAGTTCGACCTGTCCGCCGGGGTGATGGTGACGAGCTCGGCGCTGGTCGCGGCGCTCGTCAGCTACCAGCTCACGCTGAACGTGTGGGCGGGCGTGGTGATCTCGCTGGCCGTGACGCTCGCGCTGGGGATGCTGAACGGGATCCTCTACACGCGGACGGGCCTGCCGAGCTTCATCATCACGCTCGCCACGTTCTTCATGCTGGCGGGGCTGAACCTCGGCGTCACGAAGGCGATCACGGGGAACGTCGCGTCCGACTCCGTCCGGGACATGGACGGGTTCGACTCGGCCCGCGCGGTGTTCGCCCGCGACGTGGACGTGGCGGGCGTCAACGTGAACGTCACCGTGTTCTGGTGGCTGCTGTTCGTCGCGGTCGCGACGTGGATCCTGCTGCGCACCCGCGTCGGCAACTGGATCTTCGCGGTGGGCGGCGCGGCGGCCAGCGCCCGCGCGGTCGGCGTGCCGGTCGCCCGCACCAAGATCGGGCTGTTCATGGGCGTGGCGTTCTGCGCCTGGTTCTCCGGGATGCACCTCGTGTTCGCGTTCGCGACCGTCCAGTCGGGCGAGGGCGTCGGCAACGAGTTCTCGTACATCATCTGCGCGGTCATCGGCGGGTGCCTGCTCACCGGCGGCTACGGGTCGGCGATCGGCGCGGCGATCGGCGCGTTCATCTTCGGCATGACGAACAAGGGCATCGTGTACGCCGAGTGGAACCCGGACTGGTTCCGCTTCTTCCTCGGCGCGATGCTGCTGGTCGCGACCGTGGTCAACCTCGTCGTGCGCCGCAGAGTGGAGCGATCGCCATGACGGGCGCGGCCGTGCCCCGCGAGCAGGGGAGTCCGGACGCGGCGCCGCTGGTGCGGCTGACCGACGTCGGCAAGAGCTACGGGTCGGTCATCGCGCTGCGCGGTGTGAGCCTGGAGGCGGACGCGGGGGAGGTCACCTGCGTCCTCGGCGACAACGGCGCGGGCAAGTCCACCCTCATCAAGATCATCGCCGGGTTGCACCGGCACGACTCGGGCACCTACGAGGTCCAGGGCGAGGAGGTCGCGTTCGCCTCGCCCCGGGACGCGCTGACGCGCGGCATCGCGACGGTCTACCAGGACCTCGCGGTCGTGCCGCTGATGCCCGTCTGGCGCAACTTCTTCCTCGGATCCGAGAAGCGCAAGTCGTTCGGGCGCATGGACATCGACTTCATGCGCCGCACCACCCACAGCGAGCTCGCCGAGATGGGCATCGACCTCCGCGACGTCGACCAGCCCATCGGCACGCTGTCGGGCGGCGAGCGGCAGTGCGTGGCGATCGCCCGCGCCGTCCACTTCGGCGCGCGGGCGCTGATCCTGGACGAGCCCACGGCGGCGCTCGGCGTCAAGCAGGCGGGCGTCGTGCTCCGCTACATCGTGCAGGCGCGGGAGCGGGGCCTCGCGGTCGTGTTCATCACGCACAACCCGCACCACGCCTACCCGGTCGGCGACCGGTTCCTCATCCTGAACCGGGGCCGGAGCCTCGGCTACCACACCAAGGAGGAGATCACCCGCGAGGAGCTGACCGCCCTCATGGCGGGCGGCGCCGAGCTGGAGCAGCTCGCCCACGAGCTGGACGCCGCCGCGTCCGGCGGGGCCGTGGCGAAGGAGCTGGCCCGCGAGGCGAAGGACCTCGGCGTCGCCGACTCCTGACGCCGTCCTCGTGCGGCGGGGCGTCTCGGAACGGCGCCTCGCCGCGCGGACGGACGGGCAGGTCACACCCAGCGGGTGTCGCGGAGGATCCGTTCGAGGTTCGGGGTGTCCCAGACGTCCACGACCAGGATCTTCGACTGCGGCAGGTACCAGATCCGCTCCACGTAGGAGAACCTCGTCCTGTCCGTGGGGCCGTATCCGTCGAGGCCTCCGCGCGTGTAACAGGGGACGCGCCATTCGCGGTACTCCGCCTTCCTCGTCCCCATGGGCGCGAGGCGGTTCGCCACGAGCACGGCGCCGTCCCGCACGCCGACCGCGCGGAGGTTCTCGTGGCCGGGGCAGCTCATCCCCTCGTCCTGGCCGAACAGCGACGCGTAGGTGTCGGACGCCCTGTACCGGCCGGCGACGTAGGAACCGGAGTCGTCGAAGAAGCTCGGGCCCAGCACCCGCCAGCCGGGGCACCACGTCTGGCCCGGGGAGATCGACGCGTTGACCGGCTCCTGCTTGCCGCACGTCCTCCAGGTGCGCACGTAGAAGCTGTCGGTCGCGGGCGGCGGAGGCGTCTCGTCGCCGACGGCCGTCCCGCCGTGGGGGATGCCGTAGACCTTCCAGTGGTCCGGGACCCGGAGGGAGAGCCGCCCCACCGTCATCGGCACCCCGGGAGGCGGCGGGACGGCCTTCACGGCGGCGGCGTGCGGCCTCTCGGGCGGCCTGGTCGCCTCGTAGGCGCCGACGCCCCCGGCCGCGGCGCCGACCACGGCGGTGCCCGCGATCGCGACGGCGGTCTTGGTCCCGACCGCGGCGATGACGCCCGTGGACCCGGCGGCGCCCGCCCCGGCCGCGCC
>NZ_CAACUY010000396.1 GCF_900659615.1 Actinomadura fibrosa
AGGTGCGGTTCGGTGCGGCCCGCCCGGTGGGCGACCGCGAGGTCGACGCGCGCGGCGGGACGGACGAGCGGCCGGAAGGCGACGCCGGCGAGCGCCAGGGCCGTCACCGGCTCGGGGACGACGGCCGCGCCGAGACCGCCCGCGACGAGGGTCACCAGCGTGGACGTCTCGCCGACCTCGTGGCGGATCCGGGGCTCGACGCCGGCGTCGCGGAACAGGCCGAGCACCACGTCGTACATCACCGAGCGGCGGTCGGCGGAGTGCACGATGAGGTCGGCGTCCCGCAGGTCGGCGACCCGCAGCCGCCGCCGGGCGGCCAGCGCGTGGTCGGCGGGGACGGCGACGACGAGCCGGTCGCGGCGCAGCGGCAGGACGGTGAGCGCCGGGTCGGCGACCGGCGGCCGCAGGAGGGCGAGGTCGATCCCGCCGGCGCGCAGGGCCGCGGCCTGGTCGGGGACCAGCATCTCGCCGCGGAAGGAGAAGTCGACGCCGGGCAGCTCGCGGGACAGGCCGCGGGCGAGGGCGGGCAGGAGGCTGTAGGTCGCCGAGCCGACGCAGCCGAGCGCGAGGCGGCCGACCGCGCCGGCCGCGACCCGGCGGGCCTCGTGGGCCGCGCCGTCCACCTCGTCGAGGATCCGGCGGGCCCGGGCCAGGTAGGCGCGGCCCGCGTCGGTGAGGTCGACCCGCCGCGTGGTCCGGCGCAGCAGTTCCACGCCGAGGTCGCTCTCCAGCCGGCGGATCGCCTGGGACAGCGGCGGCTGGGCCATGGTGAGCCGCTCGGCGGCCCGGCCGAAGTGGAGCTCCTCGGCGACGGCGACGAAGTACCGCAGCTGGCGAAGATCCATATGCACTGCGTCTCAATTAGGCGGGATATTGATACTTCACTATATCAAGGCAGGTCACCTAACCTCGGAGTCATGAGCTCCTATCTCTACGCGGCCGTCAGGACCCCGTTCGGGCGGTTCAACGGCGCGCTGGCGGGCGTGCGGCCGGACGACCTCGCGGTGGGCGCGATCACCGCGCTGCTGGACCGGGCACCCGGGCTGGACCCCGCCGAGGTCGGCGAGGTCGTCTGGGGCAACGCGAACGGCGCGGGCGAGGAGAACCGCAACGTCGGCCGGATGGCGGCCCTGCTCGCCGGGCTGCCGACCAGCGTCCCGGGCACGACCGTCAACCGGCTGTGCGGCTCCAGCCTCGACGCCGCGATGATCGGATCCCGGACGATCGAGAGCGGGGACGCCGACGTGGTCCTGGCCGGCGGGGTCGAGTCGATGACGCGGGCGCCGTGGGTGCTGCCGAAGCCCGCCAAGGGCTTCCCGGCGGGCGACCTCGCCGCGGTCTCGACCACGCTCGGGTGGCGGCTGGTCAACCCGCGCATGCCCGAGGAGTGGACCGTCTCGCTGGGCGAGGCGAACGAGCAACTCGGCGAGAAGTACGCCGTCGGCCGCGAGCGGCAGGACGCGTTCGCCCTGCGCTCCCACCGGCTGGCGGCGGCGGCCTGGGACGACGGCTTCTACGACGACCTGGTCGTCCCCGTCGAGGGGCTGCACCGCGACGAGGGCGTCCGCGCCGACTCCTCGATGGAGAAGCTGGCCGGGCTCAAGCCGAGCTTCCGCGCGGACGGGACCATCACCGCCGGCAACGCCTCGCCGCTGAGCGACGGCGCGTCCGCCCTGCTGCTCGGCTCGGCCTCCGCCGCGGGCCGGATCGGAGCCGACCCGCTGGCCCGCATCGCCGGGCGCGGGGCCTTCGCGCTCGACCCGCAGGACTTCGGATACGCCCCGGTCGAGGCCGCCGAGCGCGCCCTCGCGAGGGCCGGGATCGGCTGGGACCGGGTCGGCGCGGTCGAGCTGAACGAGGCGTTCGCCGTCCAGTCGCTGGTCTGCGTCGACGCCTGGGGCGTCGACCCGGAGATCGTCAACACCCGGGGCGGCGCCATCGCGATCGGCCACCCGCTCGGGGCCAGCGGGGGCCGCGTCCTCGGCACGCTGGCGAAGGTGCTGCGGGAGCGCGGCGAGCGCTGGGGCGTCGCGGCGATCTGCATCGGCGTCGGGCAGGGACTGGCCGTCGTCCTGGAGAACACGGAGGCGGGAGCGTGAGCCGGACCGAGATCCTCGACAGCGCCGACGAGGCCGTCCGCGGCGTCGAGGACGGCAGCACCGTGCTGGTCGGCGGCTTCGGCATGGCCGGGATGCCGTTCGACCTCGTCGACGCCCTGATCCGGCAGGGCGCCGGAGACCTCACGATCGTGTCCAACAACGCCGGCAACGGCGACGTCGGGCTGGCGGCGCTGCTCAAGACGGGACGCGTGCGGAAGGTGATCTGCTCCTTCCCCCGGCAGAGCGACTCCTACGTCTTCGACGAGCTCTACCGGGCAGGGAGGATCGAGCTGGAGGTCGTGCCGCAGGGCAACCTCGCCGAGCGGATGCGCGCCGCCGGCGCCGGGATCGGCGCCTTCTACTGCCCGACGGGCGTGGGCACGCCGCTGGCCGAGGGCAAGGAGACCCGGACCATCGACGGGCGCGTCCACGTGCTGGAGTACCCGATCAGGGGCGACGTGGCGCTGATCAGCGCCCACCGCGCCGACACCATGGGCAACCTCGTCTACCGCAAGACCGCGCGCAACTTCGGCCCCGTCATGGCCACGGCGGCGGCGCGCACGGTCGTGCAGGTCGGCGAGATCGTCCCCGCCGGGGACCTCGACCCGGAGGCCGTCGTGACGCCCGGCATCTACGTCGACCGGATCGTCAGGGTCGAGGCACGGCACTACACCGTCCAAGGAGCGCGCTGAGCATGCCCCTCAACCCCGACGAGCTCGCCGCGGTCGTCGCCCGCGACATCCCGGCCGGCTCCTACGTCAACCTCGGCATCGGCCGCCCCACCAAGGTCGCCGACCATCTCCCCGAGGGCGCGGGCATCGTCCTGCACACCGAGAACGGCATGCTCAACATGGGCCCCGCCGCGTCCGGCGAGCAGATCGACCCCGACCTCACCAACGCCGGCAAGGTCCCGGTGACCGAGCTGCCCGGGGCGTCCTACTTCCACCACGCCGACTCGTTCGCCATGATGCGCGGCGGCCACCTCGACGTGTGCGTGCTGGGCGCGTTCCAGGTCTCGGCCACCGGGGACCTGGCCAACTGGCACACCGGCGCCGCCGGCGCCATCCCCGCCGTCGGCGGCGCGATGGACCTGGCGATCGGCGCCAAGCAGGTCTTCGTCATGATGACGCTGTTCGACAAGCAGGGGCGGTCCAAGCTCGTCCCCGAGTGCACCTACCCGCTGACGGGCGTCGGCTGCGTCAGCCGGGTCTACACCGACGTCGCCGTCATCGAGGTCGGCCCGGACGGGGCGGCGGTGCGGGAGACCTTCGGCGTCACGGTGGACGAGCTCGCCGAGCGGCTGCCCGTCCCGATCAAAAGCGCCTGACGCGACATCGGCCGACCCCGACCCGGCGTCCGGCGGGTCAGGGTCGGCCGTCGTGCCAGGTCAGGGACGGAGGCCGTCGACCCAGGTCGGTTCGAGGTTCCCGCCGCCGGTCCGCGCCGTCCCGGCGGGAGCGCGCAGGGCGGTGGCGCTCGCGCCGCCCGCGAGACGCACGGCGATCTTGTCCTCGATGTCCTTCGGCGCGGGGCCGGAGTAGCCGTTGAGCACGACCGAGAAGACCAGCTTGCGGCCGTCCGGGTCGGTGACGTAGCCGGAGAGGGCGGACACCCCGGTCAGCGTGCCGGTCTTGGCGTGGACGTTGCCCGCCGCGGCGGTGCCGCCCATCCGGGCGGCGAGGGTGCCGCCCACGAGCGGGTCCGTCCGGCCCGCGATGGGCAGCGCGGCGTACCAGGAGGGGAACCACGGCCGCTTCTGCACGCTCCTCAGCAGGGTGCTGAGCTGCCTGGACGTCGTGCGGTTGGACCGGTTGAGGCCCGAGCCGTCCGTCATCGCGACCTGCGAGGTGTCCACGCCGAGCTTCTTGAGGTCGGTGCGGATGGCGGGCAGCCCCGCCGCCCACGTCCCCTTGCCCGCGGCCTTGCGGCCGACCGCCTTGACGAGCGTCTCGGCGATGACGTTGTTGCTCAGCTTCAGGAACGGGACGGCGAGCTTCGACAGCGGCATCGAGGTGCGCGCGGCGACCTGCTTCGCCCCGGCGGGCGTCCGGCCGCGCTCGGTGGCGCCCGACACCCGGACGCCGTGGGCCTTCAGCGCGCGCCGGAACACGTCCGCCGCGTACAGCGTCGGGTTCTCGACGGTGCGGAGGACCTCGGCGGCGGGCGCGCCGGCCGGGAGGGAGCCGGTGACGACGATCGTGTTGCCGCCGTTCGCCCGGTTCACCGCCAGCGTCGACGCGGACCCGGCCGGGCCCGTCGTCGCCCTGTTGTCGATCTTCACCACGCCGGTGGCGGGGGACAGGCCCACCTTCACCGGCGCGCCGGCGGCGCCCGGGGCGACGGACACCTTGACCGAGCCCGCGTCGAAGGTGTCGTTCGGCGAGATGGTGAGCGCGGACGTCTGCCCCGCGTACGCGTACTGGAGGTCCGTCGGGTCCCAGCCGTCGGGGGTGCGCTTCGCGTCGAACCAGGTGTCGTCCGCGACGAGGTCGCCGCCGACCTTCTTGATGCCCCGCGCGGCGACGGCGGCGGCGAGCCGGTCGTACTCGGCGGCCCGCATCGTCGTGTCGCCGGTGCCCCTGAGGTACAGGTTCCGGCCCTTGACGAGGACCGCCGTCCGGAACCGGTAGCCGGTGCCGAGGATGTCGAACGCGGCCGACGAGGTCTGGAGCTTGTTGTTGGACGCCGGCATGACCGGCCCGGCGCCGTTGCGATCGTAGAGGGAGCGACCGGTCCCGGCGTCGCGGACGACGGCGTCCACGGTGGCGCCGGTGAGCCGCCCGTCCTTCAGGATGGCGTCGAGGTCCGCGGCCAGATCGCCGGTGGCGGCGCCGGCGGGCACGGCGGCGGCCCCGCCGAGGCCCGCGGTCCCGCCGACCAGGAGGGCGATGCCGATGCTTCTGATCATGTGGGACGAGTGTAGGAGCTCCGCGGCGCCGCATCCAGGAAACGGCATGACGTCCCGGGCGGCGGGTACCGGACCGGCATGAACAGGCTGATCCGCGGGATGGTCGCCGGTGCCGCGGGGACCACCGCGCTGAACGCCGCGACCTATCTCGACATGGCGCTGCGCGGCCGTCCGGCGAGCAGCACGCCCGAGCAGAGCGTCGAGCGCCTCGCCGGCGCCGCCGGAGTGGACCTCGGGGAGGGGGAGGAGGCCGAGAACCGGAAGGCGGGGCTCGGGCCGCTGCTCGGGCTCGCGACCGGCATCGGCGCCGCGGCCTGCTACGCGCTGCTCGTGCCCGGCCGCCTCCCGCGTCCCGTCGCGGCGCTGGCGCTGACCGGGCTCGCCATGGCCGGCTCGTCCGCGCCGATGACGCTGCTCGGCCTCACCGATCCGCGCGAGTGGTCCGCGTCCGACTGGCTGTCGGACGCGATCCCGCACCTGGCCTACGGCGTCGTCGCCGCGGCGGCGCTCGACATGGGCGGCGGGACGGCGGGCCCGGTCCTCGTGATCGAGGACCGGGACCTGGGGTGAGGAGGTCAGGCGGCTGAACCGGGCGTCCCGGGCGTCCCGGACGCGGTGCCGGCGCGCCGGCCCGCGCGGGGCAGCAGCAGGGCCGGAACCAGTGCGACCGCGCCCAGCGCGAGGGCGAGCCAGAACGCCGC
>NZ_CAACUY010000397.1 GCF_900659615.1 Actinomadura fibrosa
CTTCATGATCCACCGGTTCGGGCCGACGCTGCTGCTCTGGGGATACGTGGCCATCTCGTACCTGCTCGCGCTGCACTGGGGCGCCTGGCGCGCGGACACGTCGGGCAGGTGCCGGGCGAAGATCGCGCGGATGACGCCGCCGCGGTCGCCGAAGTGGTACTGGACGGCCGTGGCGTTGCGGGCGCCCGCGGCCTGCACGATCTCGCGCAGGCTGACGCCGTCGATGCCGCGCTCGGCGTACAGCCGCTCGGCGGCGTCCAGCAACCGCTCCCGCGTGTCGTTCATCTCTCGCCTACAGCGCGGAGATCCCACTCCTCACGGCGAGGAGGGAATGCGACGGGATGTTGCATTTCGCTCAGCCTTTCCGGGTTCCGTCGGGTGCGGTGTCGCCGATCACCGATGATCGCCATACGTCACTCTGTCAGTGCGCAACGCTACGTTGGCGAGTATGAAGTTGGTGGTGCAGGTGAAGCTGCTGCCGACGCCTGAGCAGGCGGCGGCGCTGGCGGCGACCCTGTCTGACTGCAACGCGGCGGCCGACCTCGCGTCGGCAGTGGGGTTCGCCAGGTTCGGGCTGGGCGTCCGCCTGGTACCGCTGCATCACGCGGTGTACCGGGAGCTGCGGAACCGAGGGCTGGGGGCGCAGGCCACCGTCCGGACGATGAAGAAGGTCGTGGACGCCTACACCACGCTGCGCGCCGGCATCGACGCCCGACGGTTCGGCAAGCGCGACTCGCCGCGCCGGACCGAAGCCCAGTCCAAGCCGATCCGGTTCCGTTCCGATGCGGCGCAGCCGTTCGAAGACCGGAACCTGTCCTGGCGACACGAGGCCCGCAGGGTGTCGATCTGGACCGTGCACGGCCGGATCACCATCGCCTACACCGGCTCCCCCACCCAGCTCGCAACGCTGGCCGAGCACCGCAAGGGCGAATCGGACCTGATACACCGGAACGGCAGGTGGTTGCTGGCCGCGACCTGCGAGGTTCCCGAGGCCGCACTCAACACCGAGCCACGCGACTGGATCGGGGTGGACCGGGGAATCGCCAACCTCGCCGTCACCTCCGATTCCCGCACCATGCAGGGCAAGGGGCTGCAGCGCTACCGGCGGCGCATGGCGCGGGTACGGGCCGAGTTGCAGACCAAGGGCACCAAGTCCGCCAAGCGCAAGCTGAAAAGGCGGGCGCGCCGGGAGGCCCGGCACACCACCTGCGTCAATCACACCATCGCCAAGACGGTGGTGGCCGATGCCGAACGCACCGGACGCGGAATCGCCCTGGAGGACCTCACGGGCATCCGCGAGCGGACAAGGGTTCCCCGGCACCAGCGGGCCACCATCTCCTCCTGGCCGTTCCACCAGCTCGCCCGGCACATCGGCTACAAGGCCCGGCGAGCCGGGGTGCCGGTGATCGAGGTGGACGCCCACTACACCTCCCAGACCTGCCCACGCTGCGGGCACGTCGCCAAAAAGAACCGCCCAACCCGAGACACCTTCCGCTGCGTCGCGTGCGGGCTCGCCGGCCCCGCCGACCACATCGCCGCCGTGAACGTTCAACGACGCGCACGAACGGCGTGGGTATTCGTCAACATGCCCCATGCGGCCGCGTCACCGTCCTCACCGTCAGGGACAGTCGCGAGCCGCAAGCCCGGCCTTTCGGAGTCAGGTCGTTGACTCGTTTCCTATCGTGTGCTCCAGGGCCTCGGCGAAGCGTTCGCGCGCCGCCTCCCTGCGAGTGGGCAGGTGGCCGGTGGGCCACAGGCCCTCGACGGGCTCGACGTCGCGCAGCAGCTGCCGCGCCACGGTGATCTTGTGGACCTCGGTCGGGCCGTCGGCGATGGCCATCGCCTGCGCCCCCATCATCATGGCGGCGAACGGCATCTCGTTGGAGACGCCGAGCGCGCCGTGCAGGTGCATGGCCCGCTGCACGACGTCGTGGTAGACCTTCGGCATCGCGGCCTTGACCGCGGCGATGTCCTTGCGGACCCTCTTGTAGTCGCGGTGCTTGTCGATCAGCCAGGCGGTGCGCAGGACGAGCAGCCGGAACTGCTCGATCTCGATCCAGCTGTCGGCGATCTTCTCCTGGGTCATCTGCATCTTGGCGAGCGGGCCGAACCGGGTCCGCCGGGAGACCGCGCGCTCGCACATCATGTCGAACGCCTTGCGGACCTGCGCGATCGTCCGCATGGCGTGGTGGATGCGGCCGCCGCCGAGCCGGGTCTGGGCGATGACGAACGCGCCGCCCTCGTCGCCGAGGAGGTTCTCGGCGGGCACGCGGACGTTCTCGTAGCGCAGGTAGCCGTGCGAGCCCTCGCGCTCGCCGCCGACGCCCACGTTGCGGACGGTGACCAGGCCGGGCGCGTCGGCGGGGACGATGAACATCGACATGCCCTCGTAGGCGCTGACGTCGGGGTTCGTGACGGCCATGACGATGAGGAAGGTGGCGTGCCTGGCGTTGGAGGAGAACCACTTCTCGCCATTGATGACCCAGCCGTCGCCGTCGCGGACGGCGCGGGTGGTGAACAGGGTCGGGTCGGCGCCGCCGTGCGGTTCCGTCATCGAGTAGGACGACGAGATCTCCCCGTCGAGGAGGGGGCGCAGGTAGCGCTCCTTCTGCTCGGGTGTGCCGAAGTGCGCGATGATCTCGGCGTTGCCGGAGTCGGGCGCCTGGCAGCCGAACACGGACGGGGCCCAGCGGGAGCGGCCGAGGATCTCGTTGAGCAGCGCGAGTTTGACCTGGCCGTAGCCCTGGCCGCCGAGCTCGGGCCCGAGGTGGCAGGCCCAGAGGCCCTTGTCGCGGACCTGGTCCTGGAGGGGGCGGACCATCGTCTTGTAGCGCGGGTCGGTCTTGTCGTAGGGGTCGCCGAGGACGAGGTCGAGCGGCTCGACCTCGTCGCGGACGAAGGCGTCCGCCCAGTCGAGAAGTTCCTGGTAGGCGGGTTCGGTCTCGAAGTCCCAAGCCATGGCGGCCTCCCTGCCGGTCCGGTGCGCTCGTCCCGCCGATAATCTCTGTACCTGAGTAAGTAATGCAAGTGCATGACTGTTACTCTCCGGTAGTTCACCAGTGGGAAGGGAACCCGCCGTGCAGCCTGAGCAGATCGACCGCGCGCTCGTGGACTTCGGCGTCTTGGCCGGGTGGATGGACGGCGAGGGCCTGCCGGGCGGCCCGTTCGAGGACGTCGTCCCGCTGGCCGGTGGGACGCAGAACGTCCTCGTGCGCTTCCGCCGCGGCGGGCGCGACTACGTGCTGCGGCGCGGTCCGGCGCACCTGCGGGCCCGGACCAACGAGGTGCTCCGCCGCGAGGCGCGGGTGCTGGCCGCGCTGGACGGCACCGACGTCCCCGCGCCGCGCCTGATCGCCGCCTGCCCGGACGAGCGGGTCATGGACGGCGCCGTCTTCTACCTCATGACTCCCGTAGAGGGCTTCAACGCCTCGGTGGCGCTGCCGGAGCTCCACAGCGGGGACGCCGCCGTCCGGTACGAGATGGGGTTGAACGCGGCGCGCGCGCTGTCGGCCCTCGGGGCGGTGGACCACGAGGCGGTGGGCCTGAGCGACTTCGGCAAGCCGGAGGGGTTCCTTGAGCGGCAGGTGGGCCGCTGGATGTCCGAGCTGGAGTCCTACAACGCGCTGGACGGCTATCCGGGGCCGGAGATCCCCGGGCTGGACGACGTGGCCGCGTGGCTGGACGCGAACCGTCCCGGAACGTGGCGGCCGGGGATCATGCACGGCGATTACCACCTGGCCAACCTGATGTACGCGAACGACGGGCCCGAGGTCGCCGCGATCGTCGACTGGGAGATGTGCACGATCGGGGACCCGCTGCTCGACCTCGGCTGGCTGCTCGCCACCTGGCCGGTCGACGGGGACGAGAGCGCCCTGCTCGCCGGGCCGCTCGGCGCCGCGGGCGGGCTGCCGTCGGCGGACGAGCTGGTCGCGACCTACGCCGAGCGCGCGGACGCCGTCGCCGGACGCGATCTGTCGTCCATCACCTGGTACGCGGTGCTCGCCTGCTTCAAGCTCGGCATCGTGCTGGAGGGGACGCACGCGCGCGCGTTCGCGGGGAAGGCGCCCAAGGAGACCGGCGACCTGCTGCACTCGATCACGCTGGGCCTGTTCCGCCGGGCGCAGGCCTTCATCGCCGGCTGACGTCCGCCGGAACCGGATCCGGACAGTTCGCCCCCTTGTAGTACTACAACGTGTCGTACTACGTTCGGTCGTAGAGGTCATCGGCGACCGACCACCACGGGGGTGGCGCATGTCCACGACCGAACCGTCCACCGAACTCCCGCGATCCGTCGGCGGCCCCGCGAACGCGCTCGACGACCGGCTCGGCAGCACCGGGTTCGCGCGCCGCGCCGCGCGCAAGGCGTTCCCCGACCACTGGTCCTTCCTGCTGGGCGAGATCGCCCTCTACTCGTTCCTCGTCCTGCTCGCGTCGGGCGTGTTCCTGACCTTCTTCTTCAAGCCGAGCATGTCCGAGGTCGTCTACGGCGGCTCCTACGCGCCGCTGCGGGGCGTCCGGATGAGCGAGGCCTACGCCTCGACCCTGCGCATCAGCATGGACGTGCGCGGCGGGCTGCTGATGCGGCAGATCCACCACTGGGCGGCGCTGGTCTTCGTCGCCGCGATCCTGGCCCACCTGCTCCGGGTCTTCCTCACCGGCGCGTTCCGCAAGCCGCGCGAGCTCAATTGGCTGATCGGGATCGTGCTGCTCACGCTCGCGATGGCGAACGGCTTCACCGGCTACTCCCTGCCGGACGACCTGCTGTCGGGGACCGGCCTGCGGCTGGTCATCGGCGCCGCGCAGTCGCTGCCCCTCGTGGGCTCCTACCTGGGCTTCTTTCTGCTGGGCGGTGAGTTCCCCGGCACCGACCTCGTGCCGCGGCTGTACATCGTGCACGTCCTGCTGGTGCCGGGCCTCATGCTCGCGCTCGTGCCCGTCCACGCGATCGTGCTGCCCTGGGTGCAGAAGCACACCGACTTCCGCCGCGGCCGCAGCACCGAGAGGACCGTCGAAGGCAAGCCGTTCTACCCCGTCTTCATGGCCAAGACCACCGCGTACCTCCTGTTCACGGCGGGGGTGACCGTTTTGCTGGCGACCTTCTTCCAGATCAACCCGGTCTGGCTGTACGGGCCCTACGACCCCACCGCGATCAGCGCCGGGTCCCAGCCGGACTGGTACCTCGCCTTCGGGGACGGCGCGCTGCGGCTCATGCCCGGCTGGGACGTGGACGTCGCCGGGCACACCGTCGCCCTCGGCATCGTCGTCCCGCTGCTCGCCATCACGGCGTTCTTCACCCTGCTCGCCCTGTACCCGTTCCTGGAGCGCCGCGCGACCGGGGACCGCGCCGTCCATCACGTGCTCGACCGGCCGCGCGACGCCGCGACCCGTGCGGGGCTCGGCGCCGCGGGCGCCGCGTTCTACGGCGTGCTCTGGGCGGCGGCGGGCAACGACGTCATCGCCCGCACGTTCCACCTGTCGCTGTTCGCGACGACGTGGTTCCTCCGCGCCGCCGTCCTCGCCGGGCCGGTGCTGGCGTTCGCCGCGACCCGCCGGATCTGCCTCGGGCTCCAGCGCCGCGACCGGGCGCTGCTCGACTCCGGCGTGGAGACCGGCGTGATCGTCCGGGCGCCGTCCGGCGGTTACCGCGAGCGGACCCGGCCCCTCGACGCCGGGGCGGCGGACCGCCTCCGCCG
>NZ_CAACUY010000398.1 GCF_900659615.1 Actinomadura fibrosa
GCCCGGCGCGAGCAGCGCGCCGCCGAGCAGCGACAGCGGGATCGCCGCCGCCACCAGCGCCGCCACGGCGCCGAGCGCGACCAGGCCGCGCCGCTCCCAGTCCGGGCCGTACGCGCGGACGGCGGCGGCTTCCAGCTCGCCCACGAACTGGACGGCGTTACCGAAACGTTCGGCGGGTGCCTTCGCCAGCCCGCGCAGGACCAGCGGATGCAGCGCCGCCGGGACGCGCTCCAGCGGGACCGGGGCCGCGCAGTGCGCGGCCCGCAGACCTTCGAGAGTCGGCGCGCGGAAGGGCTTCTCGCCGCTGACGCACTCGACGAAGACGCAGGTGGCCGCGTAGAGGTCGGTCGCCGACGAGGCGGGCTGCCCCGCCCACTGTTCGGGCGCCATGTACGACGGGGTGCCGCCGACGCCGGACTGTCCCGCGAGCACCGCGACACCGAAGTCGATCAATTTGCTGTGCCCGCCGTCCATGACCAGGACGTTCGCCGGCTTGTAGTCGCGATGGACGACACCCGCCGCATGGGCGGCGGCGAGTCCGAGCAGCGAGCCCTTCAGCGTCGTCAGCGCGGCCTCCGGACCGAGCGGCTCCGCGCGGTCGTCCAGGACACGGCGCAGTGACCGTCCCGGGACCGCCTCCATGACGATCGCCGCGCCTTCGGGCGCCTCCTCGTAGTGCAGCAGGCGGGCCACGTGCGGGTCGACCACGCGTTTCAGCAGTTCCGCCTCGCCGCGGAAGACGGCCCGCGCGGCGGGGTCGCCGAGCAGGCCGGGCGCCAGATACTTGATCGCCACCGCGGGCCCGCCCGCGCGATGGCGGGCCAGCACGACCTCGCCTTGCGCGCCCGTCCCGAGTTCCGCCAGGTCGACGAAGCCCGGAAGGCCCCAGCCACGTGCCGCCATACCGACTCCCCTGGTCGCCCGGCGCCGTTGCCCAGCGTCCGGGCTACTGGCCCGTGTTGGTCTGGATCTCGCTCACGACCAGCGGCGTCGGCGCCGACGTCGTTTGCTGCGGATCAAGGACCCCGGGCGCGCAGCCGCCCGCGAGGCACCGGTAGGAGACGTCCCAGTAGACGGTGGCGGTGATCTTCCAGGAGCCGCCCGGCTGCCCGGCGGACGACCGCTGATACACGTAGGAGCAGGAGGTCCCCTTGGGTGTGCCGAGGCCGGTGCACTCGATCGTCTTCTCGCCCAGGTTCCAGACGACCTTGCTAGGCGTCGCCGTCGCCTGCACCTGCGGCGCTCCGATCGGATCGGTCGACTTGGCTTCCACTCCTTCGACCCAGAGGGACGTACGCATGCGGATGTACGTCTTGTCGGCCGGCGCGGTCCTGACCTTCGGCGAGGGGAGGAACGTGCCGGCCATCGCCGACACGGCGAGGTCGAAGGCGCTGGGCGGCGCCGCCGCGGGCGCGGCCGGGCCGTCCACCGGGACGAAGCCCGCCGCTTCGTTGTCGGCCAGGCCCTCGGGCGGAGGGGGGATGAAGGGGCCGCTGCCGCCGCCGGACCCCGAGCCGGAACCGCCGCCGCCGGACGATCCGACCACGTGGCTGGTGTTGTTGCAGATGACGTGCTTGGGAACCCCCCGGCAGGGGGCAGCCTGGGCAGAGGGCGTGACGAGCAGCGGGGTCGTGAGGGCCGTCGCGACCACCGCGGCGGACGCCGCCCGGCGCGATGCGGAGGTGTGGGGTGACATCGCTTGTCCTTTGCTGAGGGCCGTCAGCATGGGCGGTCCTGGACGATGGCGGCGACCTTCCAGGTGCCGGAGTCGTACTGGAGGGTGGAGCGAAACACGGCCGCCGTCCCGGGGCCGCCGCTCAGCCGCTTGCCGGTCGTGGCCGAGAAGCGGTAGCCGCTCAAGGTCTTCACGCAGTCGATCACGTAGACCTTCGTGCTGTCGGTGGACCGGCCGTAGACGCGGGGGTTGAACGTGTTGGCGAACCGCCAGACCTCGCCTTTCGCCTTGGTCTTCTCGACGTCGTCGGTGACCTGTGAGAGGAGCGGGTCGACGGCCACCGTCGCGAGTTCCGTGGGGTCGTTCTTCTGGTATACGCGCTGGTAGACGGCCTGGTATTCGCGGTAGCGCTTGAGGACGGTCTTGTAGAGCTGCTCGGTGGGCTGCGCCGAGGGTGCGGCGGGGGCGGCGCCGGCGGAGGAGGCGGCGCCGGTGTCGAAGGTGCCGGCGGGTTTCAGGGCCCCGCCCGAGGACGAGGGGGACGAGCCGCAGGCGGCGAGGAGCAGGGCCGCCAGCGCCGGGGCGGCGCGGCGGAGCGCCCGTGGGGAGGAACGTACCAACCGGCGCATCGCCATCCTTGAGCGTCAGCCGACGAGGCGGAACACGCGCGAAAGCTTACAGAGGTGCCTGTGGCGAGAAAAGGGATTCGTTGCGTCCGGCTTGACCTCGTCCTTGCTTGAGGTTGCAGGGTGGCGGGAACGGAACGGAGGCGTTGTGATGCGCGCGGTGTGGTTGAAGGAGTTCGGCGGGCCTGAGGTGCTGGTGCCCGGGGAGGCGCCGGATCCGGTCGCGGGACCGGGGCAGGTCGTGGTCGATGTGGAGTTCGTCAACATCACGTTCGTGGAGACGCAGTTCCGGTCGGGCGGGCCGTCCCCGTTCAGGCCGGAGCTGCCGATGATTCCGGGGAACGGTGTCGGCGGGGTCGTCACGGACGTCGGGGCGGGGGCCGATCCGGCGCTGGTGGGGCGGCGGGTCGTCAGTAGCACCGGCGGGTCGGGCGGGTACGCCGAGCGCGCCGCCGTGGACGCGGCCGGGCTGTTCGCGGTGCCGGACGGGCTGCCGCTCGACGCGGCGGTGGCGCTGCTGGCGGACGGCCGGACGGCGACGATGATGCTGCGGGCGGCGGCGCCGCGTCCCGGCGAGCGGGTGCTGGTGGAGGCCGCGGCCGGCGGGGTCGGGACGCTGCTCGTCCAGTTGGCGAAGGCGGCGGGCGCGACGGTGGTCGCCGCGGCCGGGATCGCGGCGAAGAGGGAGGTCGCGCTCGGGCTGGGCGCGGACGAGGCCGTCGATTACCGCGAGCCGGGCTGGAGTGAGGCGGTGGGTGAGGTGGACGTCGTGTTCGACGGTGTCGGTGGTGACGTCGCGCGGGAGGCGTTCACGCTCGTCCGGCGGGGTGGGCGGATGGTCAGCTTCGGGTTGGCGAGCGGTGAGTGGGCGGGGATCCCGGAGGAGGCGGCTGCCGAGCGCGGGGTGGGGCTGCTGCGTCCGACCGCGTCGCCGGAGGAGCTGCGGGAGTTCACGCTCAGCGCTCTCGCGGAGGCCGCGGCGGGACGGCTCCGCCCGGTGATCGGGCAGCGGTTCCCGCTCGACGGCGCCGCGGACGCGCACGCGGCGATCGAGTCGCGGGCGTCGGTCGGCAAGACGCTGCTGGAGGTGCGCCGGTGACGGCGCCGGGTCCGCTGCGGGGCGGTGTCAGCGGACCTTCGTGAGGAAGGACGTCAGGGCGCGTTCGTAGGCGGCGGGGTCGACGTTCCACGCCTCGGTGTGGTCGCCCTGCACGGCGATGTGGGTGACCATGCCGGGCGGGGCGGCCTTCGCGAACGCGAAGGCGGGGCGGTTGGCGACGACCTCGTCGTCCGCGGTGGTGAACATCAGGGTCGGCGTCCGCAGACGGGGGGCGTACCGGCGCTGGTCGAAGTCGCGCAGGTCGATGCCGATGCGCCGCTGGAGGACGCGTTTCGCCACGTTCGTGACGAAGCGGGGGAGGTGGCGGGCGTCGCCCTGCTTGTCGAGGGTGGAGGACCAGTCCATGACGGGGGAGTCCAGGACGACTCCGCGGACGAAGGCCGGGTCCTTGCGGAGGGTCGTCATCACCATCGCGCCGCCCATCGACCACCCGTACAGGACGACGCCGGTCGCGCCCTGGGAGCGCGCGTAGGCGACGGCGGACGCGACGTCCTTCCACTCGGTGTCGCCCAGGTGGTTCTTGCGGTCGGGGGAGGCGGGCGCGCCCACGTCGTTGCGGTAGGCGATGGAGAGCATGGGCAGGCCGGTCGCGTGGACGGCGCGCATGACGCGGAGCGTCTCGGCCTTGTCGGCGTTCCTGCCGTGCACGCCGATCACCCATGTGCCGTTGGGGGACGAGCCGGGCACCAGCCAGGCGGGCATCGGGCCGAGCTCGGACGGGTAGGAGACGTCCTGGAACTCCAGGCCCAGCGCCGTCTTGGGGTCGCCGTCGTACAGCCAGTTGTCGACGTTCGCGGGGACGCCCTTGGCGAGCTGCCCCTCGGTGACGGACGCGACGCGCCGCACGACGTGGTCGCCGTCGCCGCCGACGATGGGGCCGAGCATCGCCCGGCCGCCCTTCCAGACGAGCGCCCACGTCCCGGCCCGCTCGGTGAACGGTTCGCGGGGCAGGGTCACGGTGCCGTCGCCGACGTCCTCGATCTCGATGGGGTACTCGGCCGCGTGGTCGACCTCGATCGCGACGCCGGCGAAGTACCAGCCGACCCCGCCGAGCGCGGCGACGAGCAGGACCGCGAGCGCGAGCACCGCCGCCCCCGCTCTCCGGACGCCGCGGCGCGCGGAGCGGGGCGGTGGTCCGGCGGGGGCCGGAGCGGGGGCCGGGGACGCCGCGGCATCGGTGGTCACAGCATCAGACGGTAGCCCACGGGGCCTCCGGGCGGTCGCCGGGCGGGGCGCCGTCCGGGATACCCTGCCGGGCAGTCGCCGACGGATCACAGGGGGCACGTTCGTGACGGGGCAGAACGAGCGGATCGCGGAGATCGAGGGCCGGATCGTCCAGCATGTCCGGAATCTGGCGCCGCCCGGGTGGCGGCGCGTCGATCTGCACTGCCGGGCGACGGTCGCCGTCAGCGACGTCGCGCTGGTCGCGCTCACCGGCGAGGGCGCGACCAAGGTCGTCGAGCGGCCGCCGGACGAGATCATCGACCTCCTCGCCGAGCTGCGCCAGGCCCACTACCTGTCGGAGCAGGGCACGTGGTTCTCGATGCTCCTCATCATCGAGCCCGGCTCCGCGCGCCCCCTCTACAACTACGACTTCGACCCGGGATGGGAGCCGCCGATCGCCGTCGAGTGCTGGACGCGCGACCAGATCGTCATGCCGCGGGACGGCGCGCACGTGCCCGCCTGGCTCCGCGCCCGGCTGGAGGGCCGCGAGCCCGCCGAGGAGCCCGCGCCCGATCCCGGCCCGATGAACCCGGTCGAGCAGATGGACGTCCTGTCGAACCAGGTCACCATCCTGATCGCCGACCGCGCGCCCCAGCTGTGGGAGAAGGTCTTCGGCTACTACCAGGCCGTCGGCGGGCACGTGGAGTTCCCGCCGATGATGCTCTACAAGGCCGACCGGACCATGTCGGTCTGGACGCCGCCCCCAGCGGTCGCGGCGCTTCTCGACCGGCTGCGCGCCGGGACGTACGGCTTCCAGGGCTCCACCTGGTCCCGCGTCGACTTCGAGGTGCTGTACGAGAACGGCGGCGTGCGGTGCCGTGCGAGCTTCACCAACGACGACGAGCCGAAGTGGAACAGCGAGCCGTCCGCCGAGGACGTCCGCCGCGAGCTGGAGCGATTCCCGCGCGACGAGCCTCCCGAGTGGATGACGCGCCGCCTGGGCGCCGCGCCGCCGCCCGCGCCCGCGCCGCCGCCCGCGCCGACTCC
>NZ_CAACUY010000399.1 GCF_900659615.1 Actinomadura fibrosa
ATCGGCGTCGGCACCGACTCCGCACTGGTCCTAGGGCTGACGGCGGTGAACGTGACCGCGGTCGCGACCGCGCTAGTACGGCGAGGTCGCGGACGCGTCGGTCGCGTCCCGCGAAGCGCCCCGCCGGCCCGCCGCCGGAGGTGGACGGCGACGCCGAGGAGTCCCCGGTCCAGGCGGCCGTGGAGGCCGCCGACGCCGAGGCCGAGACCGCCGGCACCTCGCCCGGCGCGCTGGACTCCGCGGAGCCGGTCGCGGTCGAGGAGATCGCGGTCAACGGCGCCGAGGCCCACGGGACCGAAGGCGGGTCCGAGGGCGGCGCGGCCGGGAGCAACGGTGCCGCGCCGAGCGGCCCCGAGGCCAACGGAACCGAGGCGAACGGGACGGAAGCGAACGGGACGGAAGCGAACGGGACCGAGGCGAACGGCGTCGAGCCGGACGCCGCCGGGCCCAACGCTGCCGAGGCCAACGGCGCCGCCGGCGCGGAGGACTCCGGCAACGGCCGCCGCCGCACCCGGCGCCCCCGCGCCGCGGCCCGGTCCGCCGAGGCGGCCGACTCCGACGCGCAAGGCTGATCGTCCGGACGCCCCGGCCCGCGCGTTCGCGTAGCGGTCGGGGCGTCCAGTACACTGGTCTTTCGGCGCGTCGTGCGCGCGCCATCGAACCTGCACCACGGGTCCCCTTGGGAGCCGATCGGTGCGCCCCCCATCGATCCGGTGGGGACAAGCAGAGAGCGCCAGGGGTCTCCTCTGGTGTGCCGCCCTCGGCCAGGTGCCGGGGGTAGGCCCCCGTCCGGGGGCTGGTGAAGCCACGCGCGGGACCGGTTCAGTCCGGAAGCGCGCGCAGACGAAGGGTTCCGCGGTGTACGCGATTGTCCGCGCAGGCGGCAGGCAGGAGAAGGTGGCCGTCGACGACGTGCTCACCGTCGACAAGCTCGCCGGCGACGTCGGCTCGACCGTCAAGCTCCAGGCGCTGCTGGTGGTGGACGGCGACAACGTCGTCAGCGCCTCGGCCGACCTCGCCCGCTACGAGGTGACCGCCGAGATCGTCGGCGCGGCCAAGGGCCCGAAGATCAACATCATGCACTACCGGAACAAGACCGGGTACAAGCGGCGGATGGGTCACCGCCAGCCGTACACCGAGGTCAAGATCACCGGTATTTCGAGCGGGAAGTAGGGGAGAGCGGTCTCATGGCACACAAGAAGGGCGCATCGTCCAGCCGTAACGGTCGCGACTCCAACGCCCAGCGCCTCGGCGTGAAGCGGTTCGGCGGCCAGGTCGTCAACGCCGGCGAGATCCTCGTCCGCCAGCGCGGCACCCACTTCCACCCCGGCCCGGGCGTCGGGCGCGGCGGCGACGACACGCTGTTCGCGCTGGTCGCGGGCGCCGTGCAGTTCCGCCGCTACCGCGGCCGCAACGCCGTGAGCGTGGTCCCGCCGGCGGAATAGTCCGCCGGGGGAAGAGACTTTTTTCAAGGGGCGGACCGGCACGGTCCGCCCCTTCGCCCTGTTCTGCGGCCGCCGCGCGGCCGCCGGCGCGGGGCCGACAGCCGAGGAGGACCGACCGTGGCCGCTGGAGCGGGATCGGGCGCGCAGTTCGTCGACCGGGTGGTGCTGCACGCCGTCGCCGGCAAGGGCGGCAACGGCTGCGCCTCCATCCACCGGGAGAAGTTCAAGCCGCTCGGCGGGCCGGACGGCGCGAACGGCGGCCGCGGCGGCGACGTCGTCCTCGTGGTCGACTCGAACGCCGCGAGCCTGCTGGAGTACCACCGGCGCCCGCACCGCAAGGCCGCGAACGGCCGGCCCGGGCAGGGCGGCCACCGGACCGGCGCGGACGGCGGCGACGTGGTCCTGCCCGTCCCGGACGGCACGGTCGTGAAGGCGGGCGACGAGGTCCTCGCCGACCTGGTCGGCGAGGGCACCCGGTTCGTGGTCGCCCGGGGCGGCCACGGCGGCCTCGGGAACGCGGCGCTCGCGACCGCCAAGCGGAAGGCGCCCGGCTTCGCGCTGCTCGGCGAGCCCGGCGAGGAGCGCGACGTGGTGCTGGAGCTGAAGAGCGTCGCGGACGTGGCGCTCGTCGGCTTCCCCAGCGCGGGCAAGTCGTCGCTGATCGCCGCGCTGTCGGCGGCCAAGCCGAAGATCGCCGACTATCCGTTCACCACGCTGATCCCGAACCTCGGGGTGGTCTCCGCCGGAGATACGACGTTCACGGTCGCGGACGTCCCGGGGCTGATCGAGGGCGCCAGCGAGGGCCGGGGCCTCGGGCTGGACTTCCTCCGCCACATCGAGCGCTCGTCCACGCTCGCGCACGTGCTCGACTGCGCGACGATGGAGCCCGGCCGCGACCCGGTCAGCGACTTCGAGGTCATCGAGCGGGAGCTCCAGGCGTACGACCGCGTCCTCGGCGACCGCCCGCTGTCCGACCGGCCGCGCGTCGTCGTCCTGAACAAGGTGGACGTGCCGGACGGTCGCGAGCTCGCGGAGATGGTCAGGCCCGAGTTCGAGAAGCGCGGGCTGAAGGTGTTCGAGGTGTCGGCGGCGACGCACGAGGGCCTGCGGGAGCTGTCGTTCGCGATGGCGGCGATGGTCGCGGAGTACCGCGCGGCGCTGCCGCCCGCGGAGCCGACCCGCATCGTCATCCGCCCCGAGCCCGTCGGCGGCGACACCGACTTCACGGTGAAGCCGATGGGCGACAACACGTACCTGATCACCGGGACCAAGCCCGTCCGCTGGCTGCGGCAGACCGACTTCGCCAACGAGGAGGCCGTCGGCTACCTCGCCGACCGGCTCGCCCGGCTCGGCGTGGAGGACGCGCTCCGCGAGGCGGGCGCGAGCGCGGGCGCCACGGTCCTGATCGGCACGGCGGACGACTCGGTCGTGTTCGACTGGGAGCCCGAGGTCGAGGCCGGCGAGGGCGTGGCCGGACCGCGCGGCACCGACCGCCGCCTGGACGGGTACCGCTGACCGGCCCGGCCCCCGAGGGAGAGACGTCCGACATGAGCGACCGCGACGCGATCGTGAAGGCCCGGCGGATCGTGGTGAAGGCGGGGTCGTCCTCGCTGACGACGCCGCAGGGCACGATCGACGCGAACCGCATCGACGCGCTGGTCGACGTCCTCGCCGACCGGCGCGGGAACGGCACCGAGATCGTGTTCGTGTCGTCCGGAGCGATCGCCGCGGGCCTCGGCCCGCTCGGCCTGACCCGCCGCCCGCCGGACCTCGCGACGCAGCAGGCGGCGGCGAGCGTCGGCCAGGGGCTGCTGTTCGCCCGCTACACCTCCTCGTTCGCGCGGTACGGGACGACGGTCGGGCAGGTGCTGCTCACCGCCGACGACATGATGCGCCGGTCGCACCACCGCAACGCCCAGCGCACGCTCGCGCAGCTCCTCGCCCTCGGCGTGCTGCCGATCGTCAACGAGAACGACACCGTCGCCACCGACGAGATCCGGTTCGGCGACAACGACCGGCTCGCCGCCCTCGTCGCGCACCTGACGCGCGCCGACGCGCTCGTCCTGCTGTCGGACGTGGACGCCCTCTACACCGGCGACCCGCGCCGCCCCGGCGCCCGCCGGATCGAGGAGGTGCGGAGCCCCGCCGACCTGGAGGGCATCGAGCTCGGCGGGTCCGGGCGGGTCGGCACCGGCGGCATGGTCACCAAGGTCGAGGCGGCCCGCATCGCGGGCATCCCGGTCGTGCTGACGAACGCGGCGTCCGCCGCGCACGCGCTCGCCGGGCGGCCGGTCGGCACCCTGTTCCATCCGGCGGACGTACGGCGCCGCTCCACCCGGCACCTGTGGCTGGCGCACGCCACCACCGGCCAGGGGCGCGTCACGCTGGACGCGGGCGCCGTCGAGGCGGTCGTGCGGCGCGGCAAGTCGCTGCTCCCCGCGGGCGTCACCGGGGTCGAGGGCGACTTCGCGGCGGGCGACCCGGTCGACCTGTGCGACGCCGCGGGCCGCGTCGTCGCGCGCGGCCTGGTGCACTACGACGCGTCCGAGATCCCCGAGCTGATGGGCCGCTCGACCCGCTGGCTGGCGCGCGAGCTGGGCCCCGAGTACGAGCGCGAGATAATCCACCGCGACGACCTGGTCGTCCTCAGCTGAGGCCCGGGCCGTCCCCGTCTGACACGAAGGAGCCGGTGATGAGCGAGCAGGACCGGGAGCGCGAGGAGTTCCTGCGGGTGGCGCGGCGCGCCAGGGAGGCCGCGGCCGGCCTCGCCCCCCTCCCGCGGGCCGCCAAGGACGCGGCGCTGCACCGCATCGCCGACGCCCTGGTCGCCGCCGCGCCGGAGATCGTCAAGGCCAACGAGGTGGACGTCGCGCGGGCCCGCGAGAACGGCACGTCCGAGTACATGATCGACCGGCTGAGCCTGACGGAGCCGCGGATCGCCGCGATCGCCGACGCGGTCCGCGCGGTCGCCGCGCTGCCGGACCCGGTGGGGGAGGGCGTGCGCGGCACGGTCCTGCCGAACGGGCTGGAGCTGCGCCAGGTGCGGGTGCCGCTCGGCGTCGTCGGGATCATCTACGAGGGCCGCCCGAACGTCACGGTCGACGCGGCCGCGCTGTGCCTGAAGAGCGGGAACGTCGCTATGCTGCGCGGCTCGTCGTCGGCGCACGACTCGAACACGGTCCTGGTCCGGGTCATGCAGCAGGCGCTCCAGGACGGGGAGGTCCCGGCGGACGCGGTTCAGCTCGTCCCCGGCACGTCCCGCGAGTCGGTGAAGCACCTCATGCGGGCCCGGGGGCTCGTGGACGTGCTGATCCCGCGCGGCGGCGCCTCGCTGATCAACTCGGTGGTCGAGGAGTCGACCGTCCCGGTGATCGAGACGGGCGTCGGGAACTGCGCGGTGTACGTGGACGCCGCCGCCGACGTCGACATGGCCCTGAAGATCCTGCTGAACGCCAAGACGCAGCGTCCCTCGGTGTGCAACGCCGCCGAGACGGTCCTCGTGCACGCGGACATCGCGGACGCGTTCGTCCCCCGCGCGCTGGACGCGCTGCGCGCCGCGGGCGTGACCGTCCACGGCGATGACCGGATCCGGTCGCACGGCGCGGACGTCGTGGCGGCGACCGAGGAGGACTGGGCCGCCGAGTACCTGTCGCTCGACATCGCCGCCCGCGTGGTCGACTCGCTGGACGACGCCGTCGCGCACATCCGCGAGTACGGGTCGGGGCACACCGAGGCGATCGTCACCGACTCGCAGGCCGCCGCCAAGCGGTTCGTCGCGCTGGTCGACTCGGCCGCGGTGATGGTGAACGCCTCGACGCGGTTCACCGACGGCGAGGAGTTCGGGTTCGGCGCCGAGATCGGCATCTCCACGCAGAAGCTGCACGCCCGCGGGCCGATGGGGCTGCCGGAGCTGACCTCGACGAAGTACGTGGTGGTCGGCGAGGGGCACGTCCGCGGCTGAGCGGCTGACACGTCCCGTTCAGACGCGGCGGGGTAATTTGTGACACCTTCGCCATTGATGTCACGTCAGCGGTGTGGTCTGATCCCTAGCTGTGACACGTGAGATCAGCCGCCGCCGCGTCCTGAAGGGCGCCGCGCTCGGCGCGGGGATCGCCTCCACCGGACTGGCCGCGTTCCCCGCGCGCACCGCCGCGGCCGCGCCGGCCGCCGCGCC
>NZ_CAACUY010000400.1 GCF_900659615.1 Actinomadura fibrosa
CCAGCGCTGCCCGGCCGGGACCCGGCCGGTGACCGCGGCGCCCGCCGCGACCTGCGCGTTCTTCCCGACGCGCGCGCCCGGGAACAGGACGGCCCGGGCCCCGACGACGGCCCCGGCGCCGATCCGGATCTCGCCGACGCGGAGGACGTCGCCGTCCAGCCAGTACCCGCTGAGGTCGACCTCGGGCTCGATCGCCGCCTCGCGGCCGAGCCGCAGCATCCCGGTGACGGGCGGCGGCGCGTGCAGGTCGACGTCCGGGCCGATCTGCGCGCCGAGGGCGCGGGCGTAGAAGGCGAACCAGGGCGCGGCCGACAGCTCGGTCGCGCCGAGCCGCACGGCGAGCTGCTCCGCCGTCCAGAGCCGCAGGTGGACGGCGCCCCCGCGCGGGTAGGCGCCCGGGCGCAGGCCGCGCAGCAGGAGCCGGGCCCCGGCGGCAGCGAGCGCGACGCGGCCGACCGGCGCGACGAACAGCAGCGCGCCCGCCAGCACCGCCCACCACGACGCCTTCGGCGCCCACGGGAACCCGGCGACGTTGTTGAACGCGGCGAGCGCGGTGACCCACCGCATCGCGCCGAGGGACAGCAGCGGGAGCATCAGCAGCGCCTGGAGGAGCGACGCGCGCCGCGGCACGGGCTGCACCGCGCGCGCCGGGGCCGGCGCCTCCGCCGCCTGCGGTTCGTGTTCGCCGAGGTGCCGCGCGAGGCCGCGCAGCGTCGGGTGCTCGTAGACGTCGCCGACCGCGGCGGACGGGTGGCGCGGGCGCAGCGCCGACACCAGCCGGGCCACGCCGAGGCTGCTGCCGCCGAGCGCGAAGAAGTCGGCGTCCGGGCCGTCGGGTGTCTCGCCGAGGACCTCGGTCCAGCGGGCGGCGAGCCATTCCTCCGCGGCGGTCAGCGGCTCGGCCGCACGGGCCTCGTCGGCGCCGGTGCCCATGCCGGGCGGCGGCCACGGCAGCGCGTTCCGGTCGACCTTGCCGGACGTCCGCGTGGGCAGCGTCTCGACCAGGGCGAGCCTCGGCACGAGCGCGGCGGGCAGCGTCTCCCGGAGCCGCTCCCGCGCGGCGGCCAGGTCGAAGTCGTCGTCGGCGACGAGGTAGCCGACGAGGACCTGGTTACCGGTGGCGGCGGTGCGGACGGCCGCGGCGGCGCCGGTCACCCCGGGCAGCGCCTGGAGCGCCGCGTCCACCTCGCCGAGCTCGATGCGCCGGCCGCCGAGCTTGACCTGCTCGTCGGCGCGGCCGACGAAGACCAGCCCGGCGGGGTCCGCGGTGACGAGGTCGCCGCTGCGGTAGGCGCGGTCCCAGCCGAGCGAGGGCAGCGGCGCGTACTTCTCGGCGTCCTTCGCGGGGTCCAGGTAGCGGGCGAGGCCGACCCCGCCGATGACCAGCTCGCCCGTCCCGCCGGGTTCGACCGGCTCCCCGGCGGCGTCGACGACGGCGAGGTCCCAGCCGTCCAGCGGCAGCCCGATCCGGACCGGTCCCGCGCCGCCGAGCGGCGCGGCGCAGGCGACGACGGTCGCCTCGGTGGGGCCGTAGGTGTTCCACACCTGCCGGCCCGGGACGGCGAGCCGCGCGGCGAGCTCCGGCGGGCACGCCTCGCCGCCGAAGATGAGCAGCCGGACGCCGTCCAGCGACTCGGCGGGCCAGAGCGCCGCGAGCGTCGGCACGGTCGACACGACGGTGACGCCGCGCTCGGCGAGCCAGGGCCCGAGGTCCATGCCCGTCCGGACGAGGGAGCGGGGCGCGGGCACCAGGCACGCGCCGTGCCGCCACGCGAGCCACATCTCCTCGCAGGACGCGTCGAACGCCACCGACAGGCCCGCGAGGACGCGGTCGGAGGCGTCCGCGGGGAACAGCCGGGCCTCGGCGTCGACGAACGCGGCCGCCGAGCGGTGCGTGACCGCGACGCCCTTCGGCTTGCCGGTGGACCCGGAGGTGAAGATGATCCAGGCGTCGTCGTCCGGGCGCGGCCGCCCGGGACGGCCCCCGGCGGGCCCGCGCGGCGTGATCGCGCCGTCCTCGCCGATGACGGCGCACACGCCCGCCTCCCCGAACACCAGCGCGGCGCGCTCGTCGGGGTCGTCGGCGTCGACCGGGACGTACGCGGCGCCCGCGGTGAGCACGGCGAGGATCGCGACGTACAGCCCGGCGGTGCCGGACGGAACGCGGATCCCGACGCGGTCGCCGCGGCCGACGCCGATCCGCTCCAGCTCCTTGGCGAGCGCGCCGGCCTCGGCGCGCAGCCCGTCGTAGTCGAGGCGGGACGCGCCGTCGTCCAGCGCGGGCGCGTACGGATGCCGCAGCGCCGTCTCGTCGAGGATGTCCAGCAGCGTGCGCGCGGGCGGGGCGCCGCGGCGCGATCGGAAGACCGCGCGCTCGGCGCCGGCCAGAAGTGGGCGCAATTCTCCCCCGGTGTCCAGGCGGTACGGCGGCCTCGTCGAACCGGGGCACCTCGTGTCCGCTCCGTACCACCCGGAGCCGGTGCGCCCTCGCCGCCCGGCGGCGCGACCCGCGCGCCGCCTGGGATCACGTCGATCCCGCGGGCGCGCGCCGGGCCGGGCCTTGTGGGCCGCGAAAGGGCGTGCGCGCCGCTAAGCCGGACACTGTACTCGATGGACATGAACACGCAGATGGCGGACGGCGTGCCCTGCGTCACCCGGAGGGGCATCATCCGGGCACCGCGCACGGCGGCGAGCGGAGGGGCGCCGCAGCCGGGGGGGCGGCGCGCAGGCATGTTCGCGCGCGGCGTCCTCCGGCCCGCCGTCACCGTCTCGGGACGGCGACGGCGGGCCGGGGCGGGTGTCAGCGGCGCAGCGCGACGTCGTAGGCGGCGCTGCCGATCAGTTCCAGGGACACCTGGAGCCGCTTCAGGCTCACGTTGCCCGCGACGGTGTCCTCGGGCGTGTGGTAGACGGGTTCGAGCTGGCTCGGGGCCTCGGCGCCGCGCCAGCTGAAGTTGCCCGCCGCGATGCCGCGCTCGTAGAACGCCTCGTGGTCGCTGGAGCCGCGGGCGGTGGGGCCCTTGGTCTGGCCGGTGTAGCCGAGGCGGGCGGCGGCCGCGGCGATGGCGGCCGTGGTGGTGTTGTCCTTGCCGTCCACCGACAGCAGCCAGTAGGTGCCCGCGGGCGGGTGGCTGGTGGCGACCATGTCGTTCTGGAAGCAGCCGGTGATGCGCGCGGCGGCCGCGTCGTCCAGGCCCTTGACGTAGTACCGCGCCCCGACCAGCCCGAGCTCCTCGGCGCCCCAGAGGCAGAAGCGCAGGTCCTGCCGGGTGGGGAGCCTGCGCATGGCGCGGGCGAGCTCCAGGCAGAGGACGGTGCCGCTGCCGTCGTCGTTGCCGCCGGGCGAGCCGGGGACGCTGTCGTAGTGGGCGCTGACGATGACGGCCTTCCCGTCCGGGTTCGGCAGCGTCGCGCGCCGCTCGGCGAGGACGTTGTGGGACGTCAGGCCGGTGTGCGCGGTGACCTCCAGTGACACCCTCCCGCCGCGGGCGCGGAGCCGCTCGCCGTGGTACTCGGCGACGCCGAGCACCGGGACCGGCACGGCCTCGGCGAGCACGGGGAAGAACGAGGCGGCCTTGCGCTCGGGGTAGGTGGTGCTCCGCACGTTCGCGATGAGGACGGCCGCCGCGCCCTTCGCGGCGGCGGCCTTCGCCTGGTCCAGCTCCTTGCCGGTGACGCGCGTGAACAGCGCGACCTTCCCTGTCAGGTCGGCGGTGACCTCGGTGGCGTCGCCGAGGTCGGCGACGTCTCCGGCGGCCCGGCCGACGGCGCCGTTGGCCGCGGCGGCGCTCTGCCAGTGCTCGCGGCCGGCCCGCAGCTCGGCGAGGTTCTTGTCGGGCACGGGGAACGGCTGGAGCTCGACCTTGTAGCCGAGCCCGCGCAGCGTCCGGGCGATGTAGTGGGCGGCGGTGTGCTCGCGGCGGGTCCCGGCGACGCGCCAGCCGATGTCGTCGCTCAGCACCCGCAGGTGCCGGAGGGCGCGCCGCGCGTCCACGCGGGCGGCGACGGCCTTGTCGGCGGTGGTGAGGGCGGGGCCGCGGAGGGCTCCGGGCCGCTGCCGGGTCGCGGCGGCGGACGTTCCGGGAAGCAGGCCCACGGTGGCGAAGCCGGCGAACGCGGCGGCTCCGGCCAGCATGTCGCGGCGGTGGATCTCGGGCCGATGGATCTTCGGCATGGCGTCTCCTGAGGGGGTCGATGGGGGCGCCTGATGGCCGCGAACCTATGCAAACCGCCACAAGCCCGACTAGATCATCTTCATGCTCCGCAACCGAACTGTGACCCGCGAGTCGCCGCTTGCCGGGCGGGGCGGGTGTGTGTGACGTTGAGGCGCATGACGACTTCGGACGGTCCGCCCGCGCCCGCGGCGGAGCTCCCGCTGGCCGGCCGGTCCGCGCTCGTGACCGGCGCCTCGTCCGGGATCGGCGCGGCCGTCGCCGAGGCCCTCGCCGCCGCCGGGGCCCGCGTCGGCCTCGTCGCGCGGCGCGCGGACCGGTTGGAGGAGGTCCTGGGACGCTGCCGCGCCCACTCCCCCGGCTCCGCGTCGTGGACGGCGGACCTGGCCGACCTCGACGCGCTCCCGGCGCTCGCCGCGGCCGCCGAGGACGCCCTCGGCGGCGTGGACGTGCTGGTTAACAACGCGGGCATGCCGAAGCGGCGCCGCGTCCAGGACCTGTCCCCCGGCGAGGCCGAGGAGGTGATGCGGCTGAACTACCTGTCGCCGGTGCGGCTCACGCTGGCGCTGCTCCCCGGGATGCTCGCGCGCGGGCACGGGCACCTGGTGGCCGTCGGCTCGGTCGCGGCTCGCCTCGGGCCGCCGCACGAGGCCGCGTACGCGGCGTCCAAGGCCGCGGTCACCGCGTTCTGGGAGAGCATGGCGGTCGACCTCGACGGGACGGACGTGCACGTCCACGTCGTCCAGCCCGCGCTGATCGCGACCGGCCTGTTCGCGGTGCCCGGCAACGAGGCCCCGCTGAGCGACCTGTCGGACGCGCTGCCGCCGCGGGACGTCGCCGCGGCCGTCCTGGAGCTGATCTCCGGCGGCGGGTTCGAGCGGTACGTGCCCGCCTGGTTCGACGAGATGGCCGCGGGCAAGGCCGCCGACGTCGAGGCGTTCGTCGCCGGGGTGAAGGAGTGGACCCGCGAGCGCCTGGAGGCCCTCGAAACCCCGTCCGGCTGAACGGGCGTCCGCCGGACGCCGTCCGTCTCGGCGCCATTGCCGCGCCCCCGGCGGCTCAGTAGGGTGATGCTCCGACGACAGTGATCCACGTCACACACGATGCCGCGTGCCGGCCGTCCGGAGGTGCGACGCGTATGCCTTCTGCCGAGGGCCTGCGGGTGACGGGCGTGACGGTCCGTTTCGGCGGTCTCACGGCCGTGGACGGGGCCGGGCTGACGGCGCCGCCGGGCACCGTCACGGGCCTCGTCGGGCCCGACGGGGCGGGCAAGACCACGCTGTGCGACGTCATCACCGGGCTGCGCCGCCCGGCCGAGGGCGCCGTCCTCCTCGACGGCCGCGACGTGACCGGCGACGGCGCCCGCACCCGCGCGCGGCACGGGATCGCCCGCACCTTCCAGCGGCCCGGGACGCCGGGCCGGGCGACCGTCGGCGACGGCGTGC
>NZ_CAACUY010000401.1 GCF_900659615.1 Actinomadura fibrosa
GGGCGGCTGGTCGGCCCGAGGCACCGGCCGGACCGGTCCGGGCACCGGGGAGACCGCGCTCGTCCTGCGGGCACTCGGCGCCGTGCCGTCCGCGGACGACCGGGACCGCGTGCGGCGGGGACGCCGCTGGCTCGCCGGCATGGCCTGGCGCGGCGGCGGCTGGAGCGGCTTCGACGCGGACGCCCGGGTCGCGCGGGTGCTGCGGCTGCCCCTGCACGACGGGCGCGCGGTCACCGACCCGCCGACCGCCGATGCCACCGCCTCCGCCGTCGAGAGCCTGGCCGGCGCGGGTCCCGAGTACGAGGCGGCGGTGCGCGACGGGGTGCGCTGGCTGCTCGACCACCAGGAACCGGACGGGTCATGGCCCGGCCAGTGGGGCTGCAACCACCTGTACGGCACCACCCGGGCGCTCCACGCGCTCGTCGCCGCGGGCGTCCCGCACGGCGACGCCCGCGTGCGGAAGGCCGTCGCGTGGCTGTACTCGCGGCAGAACGGCGACGGCGGCTGGGGCGAGGACCGGCGCTCCTACCGGTACGCCGCGTGGCGCGGGCGCGGCCGGTCCACGGCGTCCCAGACGGGATGGGTGCTCCACGCGCTGATCGCCGCGGGCGAGCGGGGCCCGCGCGTCGCCATCGGGGTCGACTGGCTGCTGCGGCACCAGCAGCCGGGCGGCCTCTGGTACGAGACCGCCTACACCGGCACCGGGTTCCCTCGGGACGTCCCGGTCCGGTATGGCTCGGACCCGCACGTGTTCCCCGTCTTGGCGCTGGCCGCCTACGGCCGCGCGTCCGGCGCCCGCCCGAGCCCGTCCCGGCAGGCCCTGGACGGAGTGATCGAGCGGGGCTAGCTTGCGACGCATGATCGCTATGCCGCCGAAGGTCCGCAGGATGTCGTTCGCCGTCGCGTGCGCGGCGGCACTGGCCGCGCTGCCCGCGGCGCAGGCCGGTGCCGCGGCGTCCCCGGCGGACGCCCGGGAGCATGCCGCGCCGGGGTGGCGGCTCACGCCGACCGGTACGGACGCGCGGTTCCGGGGACTCTCCGCGATCAGCCGGAAGGGCGCCTGGGCGGCGGGCAGCGGCGGGACCGTCCTGCGCACGACCGACGGCGGGCGCACCTGGCAGAAGAGGAGCCCGGCCGGCGCGGAGGGCCTGGAGTTTCGCGACGTCGAGGCGTTCGACGCCCAGCGCGCGGTCGTGCTGGCGATCGGGGAGGGCGACGCGTCCCGCGTCTACCGCACCTCGGACGGGGGCCGCACCTGGACGCTCGGCTTCGCCAACGACGACCCCCGGGCGTTCTACGACTGCGTCACCTTCTTCGACTCCCGGCACGGCCTCGCGGTCAGCGACCCCGTGGACGGGCGCTTCCGGATCATCTCCACCGCCGACGGCGGACGGACCTGGCGGGTGCTGCCCGCCTCGGGCATGCCCGAGGCGCTCGCGGGCGAGGCCGGGTTCGCCGCGAGCGGGCAGTGCCTGGTGAGCCGCGGGCCGCGGGACGTGTGGCTCGCCACCGGCGGCGGCTCCCGGGCCCGGGTCTTCCACTCGCGCGACCGCGGGCTCACCTGGACGGTGGCGGACACGCCCCTGCCGAGCAGCCCGTACCAGGGCGTGTTCGCGGTGGCGTTCCGCGACTCCCGGCACGGCATCGCCGTCGGCGGCGACTACCGGGCCGGGCAGCCGTCCCCGGCGGCCGCCGCGACGACCAGCGACGGCGGGCGCACGTGGCGGCCCGCGCCGCGTCCACCGGCCGAGTACCGGTCCGGCGCGGTGTGGCCCGCGTACTCCGGCGGCGCCGCCCTGGCCGTCGGGCCGACGGGCAGCGACTACACCCTCGACGGCGGCCGCACGTGGACCCGGTTCGACACCGGAAGCTTCGACACCGTCGACTGCGCGCCCGGCGGGGTCTGCTGGGCGGCGGGCGAGAAGGGTCGGGCGGCCGTCCTCACGCGCGGCGGCACCGCCCGCTGAGCCGCGCCGGGACTCACCGCGTCCAGGCGGTATCCGTCCAGGCGGTATTTGTCCAAGCGGTGTCCGTCAGAGCGGTGTCCGTGCGGGCCAGCCAGGCCGTGTAGGCGGGGCTGTCGGCGGCGGCCTCCCGGTACGCCTCCACGGCGAGCCCGGCGAGGACGGCGGCGCGGTCGCCCAGCGCTCCACCGTGCCGCCAGCCGAGCAGGTGCCGCATCCGCAGCGGCGACCCGGCCAGCGGCCGGACGGCGATGCCGGGCCCCGCCCGCAGCGTCGCCTGGCACGGCGCGATCGCGCGGCCGTCGCCGACCAGCGTCCGGATCATGTCCTGCTCGCTCATCATGTGCAGGACGCGGGGCGCGAACCCGGCGTCCTGGCAGGCGGAGTAGAACACCTCGGGCCAGCCCGCCCCGTCCGGCGGCGTGACGAGCCAGTCCTCCGCGGCCAGGTCGGCGAGCCGGACCTCGTCCGCGGCGGCGAGCCGGTGCGCCGCGGGCAGCGCCACGAACACCGGCTCGGTCGCGATGTGGTGCGTCCCTACCGCCGGTACGGCGGGCAGTTCGTGGCCGGGGTAGTCGACCAGGACCGCGACATCCAGCCGCCGGGAGGCCAGCAGGTCGAGGAGCAGGCGCGGCGAGTACTCGGTGTGGACGGTGACCCGCGTCCCGGGGATCTCGAACAGCTTGTGCAGCAGCCGGGTGAGGACCGCGTTGGCGTTGCCGCCGATCCGCAGCCGCGCCGGGTTCCCGTCGGCCGCCGCGCCGGCGGTCAGCTCGTCCACGGTCACCAGCGCGGAGCGCGCCCGGCTGAGCACGAACAGCCCGAACGGCGTCGGGCTGACCCCGCGCCGGTCCCGCTGGAACACCTGCCCGCCGAGCACCGTCTCGATCCGCTGGAGCTGGGCCGTCAGCGCGGGCTGCGAGACCCCCACCGCGGCGGCGGCGCGGCTCAGGCTCCCGGCGTCCGCGATCGCGCACAGCGTCCGCAGATGGCGTAGCTCAAGCTGCACGGACTCCCACCTTCACCCCCGGCGCGCTCCCGAATATAAGCGATCCCCCCACCCGCCGACGGCGGATGGGGGGAGCCGCGAACGGGACTCGGGACGGGGTCAGCCGCGCTTGCGGAGTTCCACGTCCACCTTGGTTGTCCTGCCGACGTTGCCCGCGGCGTCGATGGCGCGGTACTCGATCGTGTGGCGGCCGTAGCCGGGGGCGACGTCCTCCCACTCGACGGCGCGGGCGGGCTTGCCGAGCTTGCCGTAGACGAGGTCGTCGATGTTCGTGCCGAGGGGCGTGAAGCGGAACGGCGCGGACGAGTCGGTCGGCCAGCCGAAGTAGCGGTACCAGCCGTCGCCGTCGACCTGGAACTCGGCGAGGACGGCACCGTCCGAGCGGTCGGCTGGGTTGAGCTTCATCGTGAAGGACTCGTCGAAGACCAGGGTCCGGCCCTTCTTCGCGGCGGGCTTGGAGAACTCGGCGGTGGCGGTCGGGGCCTGGGCGTCCACCGTCCAGGCGAGCTTCGCCGACGTCTTCCCGGTGCGCGGGTCGACGGCCTGCGCGGTGACCTTGTGGACGCCCGGCCGGAGGCGGAGCCGCTTCAGCGCGAGGTCGCGGTCGTTGCCCGAGGTCCGCACGCGCCTGCCGTCCACGGTCCACCGGACGGACGGGACGGACCCCGTCGGGTGGCTCGTCTCGGCGTAGATGACATCCGACCCGGCGACGCGCGTGTCCGCCGGGGTCGTCGAGGTGAAGCCCAAGGCGGGCGTTCCGGGCGCGGTGCGGACGCTGGTGTCCACCGTCCAGGTGCGGGTCTGGGTGAGGGCGGCGGACGCGCGGATCGCAGGGTCACGGACGAAGCCGGTCGGGTCCACGACCTTCGCAGTCAGGGTGTGCTTGCCGCGCTTGAGGCGAAGGCGGGACAGGTCGACGTTGTGCAGCCCGTCGCTGCCCGGGACCTTCTTGCCGTCGATCGTCCAGGTGATGTCGAGCGTGTGGCCGACCGGGTGCAGCGTCTCCAACCAGACGACGCGGTCGGCGCCGATCGGGGCGGCGGTCGGGGTGGCGTCCTGGACGAGGTTGAGCTTCGCGGAGATCGCCTGGACCATCCGCTCGCGCTGCACCTGGTCGTAGGCGTATCCCAGCGTCTTCATCATCGAGTGCGCGCTGGGCCGCCAGATGCCCGTGTTGCTGTACGAGCCGCCCTCGTAGCGGCCAATGACGCCGCCCGACGCGCTCTCCTCGCCCAGCCAGCGGTACCACTTGGCGCGCTGCGCCCGCATCTGCTCCTGCGTCAGGAGGCTGAGGTGGATGGAGTCGGGCTCGCCGCCGGTGTAGGCGCCCCCGGGAACGCCCCGGTAGTAGTAGTTATATTCGTCCTGGAGGCCGCCGAGGGAGTGCCCGATCTCGTGCGGCATGATCAGCGACGACATGGCGTTGCCACCGGACGCGGTGGCGTAGGTGCCGCCCGCGCCGCCGTACGTCGTGCTGTTGGCGAGCGCGACGATCTGCCGGTTCGCGGCGCTCGTCCCGGCGACGAGGTTCGCGTAGGTGTTCGCGGCCGTGTTGTTCATGACGAGCAGCCGCTGGATGCCGTCCGCGCGGCAGCCGCTCCAGAACTGCATGCCCAGCGGCGTGTTCCGCTTCGCCGAGTCCAGCTTGGGGTCGCAGCTCACACCGGACTCGGCGGACGGGATCTCGACCCGGTAGACGTTCACGTAGCTGCGGTACGACTTCCACGGCTCGAACGCGAACAGCGTGCTGATCTCCTTGTCGACGTGCGCGCGGAACGCCGGCATGTCCGCGGCGGTGTAGCCGTCGCCGAGGACGACGAGGTTGAACCGCTTCGCCGGATCCCCGGTGACCTGGACCGGCACGACCTCGGCGCCGCCGGGCTCCGCCGCGTGCGCCGCTGTTCCCGGCAGCACCGCCGCCGGCGACACCGCCAGCGCGACGGCCGCCGAGACCGTGGCGACCTTGCGTCCCACCATGGACGAACCCCCTCCGTACGTCGGTGCCGCGCACCGCTACGCGGATCATGGAGGGTCGCGGCCGCGGGAGGCACATCCCAGTTCGTCATAACCCGGGAGTTATGACCTCTCCCGGGGACCTCGTCTGGGGATCAGCTCCCGTAGGCGGTGTCGTCCTCGTCGTCATCGGCGACGACGCTGAACTCCGCGGTGGCGTCGTCCTCGTCCGGGAGGGCGCGCCGGGCCGCCTGGTGGACGCGGACGGCCAGCAGGGCGCGCGCGAACCGGGCGGCGACCTCGCCGTCCAGCAGGTCGGGCACGCCCTCGACGGCGATCAGGCCGCCGGGCCGGGCGATGACCGCGCCGGACTCGACCGTCTCGCCGGGCCCGCCGACGGCGACGCCCATCTCGTCGTCGATCTCCTCGACGGACGGGAGGTCCAGAGCCGAGCGCAGCGTGTCCTGGAGGGCGAGCGCGGTGGCGTGATCGCGGTCGGAGCGGGCCTCGGCGGCCTCGGCGCGCTCCTCCGCGCGGTCGATCCGCTCCATCGCCTCCTCGGCGCGGGCCTCGGCGGCGTCCGCGAGCTGCTCGGCGCGGTCGGCGCGCCGGGCCTGCTCGTCCGCGCGCGTGACGGCGGAGTCGCGCTCGGCGGTGAGCCGCGCGACCTCGCCCTGCG
>NZ_CAACUY010000402.1 GCF_900659615.1 Actinomadura fibrosa
CCGCCATCTGGCACAACTGGCTGATCAACGCACCCGTCAAACGCTCCCTGATCGCCTATGACCACTAACCAGCACCATCATTCCCCATCAACGATCTAGCATCGCTTCGCGATCTTCCCGGTGGGGCTCGCCTTCGGCGTCGCCCCACCGCTCAGTTAACGCGCCCGGCGCAACCTGAGGCGCCTGATCACCGGGCTCGCCGCTTGTGCCGTGACCGTTCTGGGCGGGTGCTGCGTCGCTGCGCTGATGTAGCTCTGGCCGACGACGTTCGCCTGCCGGCTCGCCCCGTGCCCGTCCTTGAGCGGGTGCTGCGCTGCTGGGTTGATGTAGGCCCGGGCCAGGGCGCTTGCCTGGTGGCTCGTGCCGTGGCCGTCCCGGAGGGGGCGCTGCGTCGCTGCGCTGCTGTGTTGATGTAGGCCCGGGCCAGGGCGCTCGCTTGGTGGCTCGTGCCGTCCCTGGGTGGGTGCTTGGTCGGTTTGTGGTCTTTGCGGGGTGGTGCGTCTTCGGCGCTGCCTCCGCTTAGTTAGCGTGCGCGGGCTGAGCTTTCGTGCGGGTGGCTCCGTTGGCCGTCTGGGGTCGCTTCTTCGGGGCGCGATCTTCCGGGCGACCTCCAGGCCCCTGGGCCGCTTGTGTAGTCGGGCGAGCGGGGTTGTGTGGTTTGGCCTGTTGGGCGGGTTTCTTGCATGTGGACGTTCTGGGCGTTCTCGGGGCGGCAGCGTGTCGGGTGGCTGGTGCGGTCGCGGGTCCTTCGCTTGGACAGTTCCTTGTTGCCTTGGTGGGGGTGGGGTGTGGCTTCAGGGGAGTGGGTGGGTTGGGCGGGATGTGGTGGGACGGGCGGGGCGGGGGGACATGCCGGGACGGGTGCGAACGCGGGGTGATCAGGGGCTTTACCAGGGGTTTCCGGAATTGGGGTGATCCGTGGTGGCGGTGGAGTGGTGCGCGGGGATCATGCGGGTACGCGAGTAGGTGTCCGTGGATGTCCGGGGAGCCGTACGCTGTCCCCTGATCTCTGTTTCGCGTTGATCGGCGGGAGGACCGTGCCACTCCTTCACAAGATCGCGGGAGTCGTGATCGTCTGCGCCGTGGTGCTCGGGCTGACGCTGCCCGGGGAGCGGCGGCCGCGCGGGACGGGCGTCAACGCGACGCAGGCAGGCGCGACCGGGCAGGCCGGGCCGGCGGGTCAGGCGTCCGGGGCGGTGAAGGCGACGGGGCCCGGCGGGTCGCCGGTGCCGGGGGCGCCCGCGAAGCCGTCGCCGAGTCCGACGCCGACCGGGCCGATCCCCGCGGCGGCGCCCGGAGCGGTCGCCGCCAAGGCCAACGAGCTCGGCCAGGTGCCGGTGCTCATGTACCACCGGATCATGGAGAAGCCGGAGCTGTCCCTGGACCGGTCCGCCAAGGAGCTGTACGACGAGCTGACGCGGCTGGCCAAGGGCGGCTACGTCCCGGTCACCGCCGCCGAGTTCGTGAGCGGACGGTTCGACAAGGTGCCCGCCGGGGGGCATCCGGTGGTGCTGACGTTCGACGACAGCACGCCGGGGCACTTCGGGCTCGATCCGCAGGGGAACCCCAAGCCGGGGACGGCCGTCGCGATCATCGAGCAGGTCGCGCGGGAGCATCCCGGGTTCCGGCCCGTCGCGACCTTCTACCTGAACAAGGACTTGTTCGGGATGACCGGGGCGGACGCGGGGACGGGGCTCCGGTGGCTCGTCCAGCACGGGTACGAGCTGGGCAACCACACGGTGACGCACCCTGATCTGTCGCAGATGTCCGAGAAGGCGGTGCGCAAGGAGATCGGCGGGATGGAGGACGAGATCTCCCGCACGGCCGGGATCCACACGACGACGCTCGCCTACCCGTTCGGGTCGGCCCCGCGAAAGAAGGGGTGGGCCCAGAAGGAGGACGGCAGGTACGGGTTCCAGGGGATCTTCCTGGCTGGCTGGAGGCCGTCGCAGTCGCCTTTCGACGCGGAGTTCGACCGGTGGGCGGTGAACCGGGTACGGTCCGAGGGGAAGATCAAGGAGAATGACTGCAAGCAGTTCTGCTCCACGGCCTGGCTCGACTACCTGGACAAGAATCCCGGCGAGCGGTACACCTCTGACGGGGACCCGAACACGGTGACGTTTCCGAGGGACCTGGAGGACCGGCTGAACAAGGCCTACCGGGGTCGGGCGCGGGTCTACTGACCCTCGCCGGCGGCCGGCCGGGCGCGGGTTGCCGGGAACCGGATTGACCACGGGGGTTCGGTCCCATATCCTGATCGCTGCGCTGTGGGCCTGCGCGCGCTTCGGACGGAGCAGGCTCGCGCTCGGTCAGGTCGGCGACATCGGTTCGGTTCTTCGACGCGGCATCGCCCGCGTCTCCTTCCGGTCTTCGGCAGGGCGGATAACGGCCCTCCGCGCAACACCCAGACGACTTCCATGTCCGTACCGGAGCCAGCCGACACATGACGAGCAGCACCGAGGCCACCTCGACCACCCCGCAGGTAGCGGTCAACGACATCGGGTCCGAGGAAGCCTTCCTCGCCGCGATCGACGAGACCATCAAGTACTTCAACGACGGCGACATTGTCGAAGGCACTGTCGTCAAGGTCGATCGTGACGAGGTCCTCCTCGACATCGGCTACAAGACCGAGGGCGTCATCCCCTCGCGTGAGCTCTCCATCAAGCACGACGTCGACCCGAACGAGGTCGTCACCGTCGGGGACCACGTCGAGGCCCTTGTCCTCCAGAAGGAGGACAAGGAGGGTCGGCTGATCCTGTCCAAGAAGCGCGCCCAGTACGAGCGCGCCTGGGGCACGATCGAGAAGATCAAGGACGAGGACGGCATCGTCACCGGCACCGTCATCGAGGTCGTCAAGGGCGGCCTCATCCTCGACATCGGGCTGCGCGGCTTCCTTCCCGCGTCGCTGGTCGAGATGCGGCGCGTCCGGGACCTCCAGCCCTACGTGGGCCGCGAGCTCGAAGCCAAGATCATCGAGCTGGACAAGAACCGCAACAACGTGGTCCTGTCCCGCCGCGCCTGGCTGGAGCAGACGCAGAGCGAGGTCCGCCAGACCTTCCTCAACACCCTCCAGAAGGGCCAGGTCCGCAAGGGCGTCGTCTCCTCGATCGTCAACTTCGGCGCGTTCGTGGACCTCGGCGGCGTGGACGGGCTGGTGCACGTCTCCGAGCTGTCCTGGAAGCACATCGACCACCCGTCCGAGGTCGTCGAGGTCGGCCAGGAGGTCACGGTCGAGGTCCTGGACGTCGACATGGAGCGCGAGCGCGTCTCCCTGTCGCTCAAGGCGACCCAGGAAGACCCGTGGCAGCAGTTCGCCCGCACCCACCAGATCGGCCAGGTCGTGCCGGGCCGCGTCACCAAGCTGGTGCCGTTCGGCGCGTTCGTCCGGGTCGAGGAGGGCATCGAGGGCCTGGTGCACATCTCCGAGCTGGCCGAGCGCCACGTGGAGATCCCCGAGCAGGTCGTCCAGGTCGGCGACGAGATCTTCGTGAAGATCATCGACATCGACCTCGACCGGCGCCGGATCAGCCTGTCGCTCAAGCAGGCGAACGAGGGCGCCGCCGGGATCGAGGAGGAGGACTTCGACCCGACCCTGTACGGCATGCCCGCCGAGTACGACGACCAGGGCAACTACAAGTACCCCGAGGGCTTCGACGCCGAGACCGGCGAGTGGCTGGAGGGGTTCGACGAGCAGCGCGAGACCTGGGAGCGGCAGTACGCCGAGGCCCGCGCCCGCTTCGACGCCCACCGCAAGCAGATCGAGGAGGCCCGCAAGGCCGAGGCGGAGGCCGAGTCCGGTCCCGCGACCGGCGGCGGCGAGACCTCGTACTCCGGCGGCGGCGAGAGCGAGACGACCGGTGGCGCCCTCGCCACCGACGAGGCGCTCGCCGCGCTGCGGGAGAAGCTCTCCGGCGGCCAGTGACCCGTCACTGACCACTGGCGTGCCGCTCGCGCGGAGCCCGCACCGGGTTCCGCGCGGCGGCCGGTGAACCACTGAACACGGCCGGAGAACGATCCTCGGGGATCGCGCTCCGGCCGTGCTCGGTTTTCGTCGTCATGCTCGGTTCCACGCCGGTCCGGTCGGGCCCGGTCGATCTCGGTCCGGCCGGTCGGTTCCGGTCTGCCGCGGTCGGTTTCGGTCCGGCGGCGGTCGGTTTCGGTTTCGGGGCGGACGATCGCCGGGTCGCTCGGGCATGATGTGTCCCGGTCCGGCATGATCGGTACCGGCGGGGTGCGAGCGGTTTCGGCGGCGCGCGCGCCCGGCGGGACGTAGAGTCCGCAGGGGCGGCGCCGCGGAGGCCGGCCCCGGAGCGCCGGGCCGCGCCGGGTACCGTGGCGGCCGCGCCCCGCGCACAGGTTCCGCACCCCGACGGTCCTCGTCCCGAGGCCCGCTCGTCCCCCGGGAGCACTCGTTCAATTGGCCAGCACAGACGTAGGCACCAAGACCGGCGGCCCGGCGGCGGCCGGTACCCCGATCGTCCCGCAGGGGCCCGCCAGGCTCGCGCTGATCGCGGTCACGGCCGCGGTGCTCGCGCAGATCCTGCGCTTCTCGCTGCCCCAGCTCGACCACTTCGCCGGCGACACCGGCACGGCCGCGGCGGCGGCGGGCATCCTCGTGGTGTTCCTCGGCGGGTTCGCCGCGCCGCTGCTGCGCCGCGCCGCCGGTCCCCGCGGCCTGCTGCTCGCGGGCGTCGGCGGGCTGTTCCTGGTCCGGCTGGTCGCCCAGGCCGTCCACACCGGCACGTGGCTGGCGCTCGTCGCCACCGCCATCGGCATGGTCGCGGTCGCGGCGCTGTACGAGGGGGCGCGCGGCCTGTCCGGGGTGGGCTTCGCCACCGCCGTCGTGGCGGGCCTGTCCGCCGACACGGCCGTCCGGATGTGCTTCGCCACCTGGGACCCGGTGTGGCGGTCGGGGATCGCGCCGTGGGTGGCGTGCCTCGCGTTCGTCGGCCTCGGCGCCGCCGCCCTCTACCGTGAGCTCGCGTCCGGGCCCGTCGCCGCGCCCGGGGTGTCCTGGCGGGACGCGTTCGGCGCGGCCGCGTTCGGGCCGTTCCTGGCGCTCCAGGTGCTGGTGCTGTCCAGTCCCGCGTTCGTCGCGTCGTCCGGCTGGCAGTCGCTGACGGCCGCGCACGTCTCGATCGTCGTCGGGCAGGGGCTGGCGCTCGCGTTCCTCGCGTCCGGGCTCGCCGTGCGGGCCGTGCCGGGCGGGGTGTGCGTGCTCGGCGGCACGCTCCTCGGCGTCGGTGCGGGCGCCGTCGCCGGGACCTACGCGGTCGCCGGCATCGAGGTCGTGCCGATCGTGGTCGTCGGGCAGGTGCTGTCGGCGTGGCTGCTGGCCGTGGCGTGCCGGGCGCCGCTGCGCCGCGCCGGCGCGGGCGGCCCGGTGTGGCGGGTGGACGTCGCCGCCGCGATCGGCGGTCTGCTGATCGCGCTGATCCTCGTCCCGTACCAGGTCAGCGCCGTGTCGCCGCTGCCGGTGCCGAACAACGTGCTGCCCGGTCTCGCCGGGATCCTGCTGGGCGCGCTCGCCGCGATCGCCGCGGCCCGGGGCG
>NZ_CAACUY010000403.1 GCF_900659615.1 Actinomadura fibrosa
CGGCGCCGGTCCGGGCGCGCGGCGGCGAGCACCGCGGCGATCCGGCTGATGGGGGCGCTGCCGCCCGCCCTGCACGCCCGCGCCGCGCGCGCCGCCTACCGATCCCGGTTCTTCGGGGCGATCGTCTCGAACATGCCGGGCCCGCCGGTGCCGCTGTCGATGGCGGGCGCGCCGCTCGGCGACGTCCACCCGATCCTGCCGCTGGCGGACGGCGTGCCGCTCGCGGTCGGCGCGCTGAGCTGGAACGGGTCCCTGCACGTGGCGGTGACCGCGGAGCCGCGGGCGCTTCCCGAGGCGGCCGGGTTCCCGGACGGCCTCGCCCGGGCCTTCGACCGGCTCGCCCGCGAGCTCGGCGCGGACGCGGGCCCCGGCCGCGGCGGTGCCCGGACGGGGACGCCCTGATGGCCTGGAGCATCGGGTTCAGCCTGCTCGCGGCGTTCCTGTTCGCCGCGGCGGCGGCGCTCCAGTACCGCGCCGCCCGCACCGCCGTCGGCGGCGAGTCCGGCGCGGTGGAGTCGGCCGGGCTGATCCGGAGGCTGGTCCGCGACCCGGTCTGGCTGGCGGGCTGGACGGTCAACCTCGCCGGGTTCATGAGCCAGGCCGTGGCCCTGCACCTCGGCTCGACCGGGCTCGTCCAGCCGCTGCTGGTCAGCCAGCTCGTCTTCACGATCCTGCTCGGGACGCTCGCCACCGGATGCCGTCCCGTCCGGACGGACGTGCTCGGCGCGATCGCGGTGTCGGCGGGTCTCGCGGTGCTGTTCACGGTGCCGGGCGCCGTGCCGCCGGAGGGCGAGCCGTCCCGGCCGCGGCTGTTCCTCGCCGCGCTGCTCGCCGCGCCGCTGCTGGTCGTCCTCGCCCGGGGCGCGACGCTGCGCCGCGGCCCGGTGCGGGCCATCCTGCTCGGGACGTGCGCGGGCCTGATGTTCGCGGGCAGCGCCGTGCTGATCAAGCTGACCACCGCCGACCTGCTGCACCGCGGCGTCGCCGCCACCGCCGTGGACTGGCCCGGCTACGCGCTCGCGGGCACCACGCTCGCGGGCCTGCTGCTGGAGCAGAAGGCGTTCGCGGCCGGGTCGCTGCCGGGCGCGATGACCGCCATGACGATGACCAACCCCATCGCGTCCTACCTGGTGGCCGTGCTGGCCTTCCACACCCATCCGCCCCGGACGGCGGGCGCGTTCGCCGCCGTGTCGGTCACCGCCGTGCTGGTGACGGCGGGCGTGACCGCCCTGTCCCACTCCCCGGCGGCCGCCAGCCGCGCCGGCTCGAACCCCTGCTGACGGACCCCGGCGCCGGACGGACGGGTCTCAGGCGCCGTCCCCGGCGCGGCCGGAGCGCACCAGCCAGCTCAGCATCAGCATGAGGTCGAGCCGTCCGTCGAGCTCGGAGAACCGGCCGTCGGTCAGCTCGGCGATGCGGCGCAGCCGGTAGCGGACGGTCTGCTCGTGGATGTGGAGCCGCTCCGCCGCGATCACGGCGTTGTCGCCCGACTGGAGGTAGGTCAGGAGGGTCTCCGCCAGCGGCCTGCGGCGCGCGGGAGGGAGGTCGAGCAGCGGCCCGAGGACGGTCCCGGCCGTCGCGCCGATCAGCTCCTCCGCCGCGAGGGTGGCCAGGGACGTGATGTGGTCCACGCAGCGGACGGGGCCGCCGCCCGGCAGCAGGTCCCGCTCGATCAGCGTGAGGGCGTGCCGCGCCCACCGCAGCGACACCGCGCCCTGGCCGAGCGGGACGGTCGGGCCGACCGCGGCGGTGCCGAGCCTGCGCAGCGCGGGCCACAGCCGGTCCTGGCCGGGGCCCTCCGGGTCGGGCACCACCAGGTACGGGACGGGCGCGTCCCAGTCCGCCAGCACCGCGGGCGGCAGGATCCGGGCGCCCGCGGGCGCGGACGGGGGCAGCGCGACGATGCCGATGCGCTTGGGCGGGTCCCAGCGGGCCGCCACCGCCAGGTCGGCGATCGCCTCCGGCCCCGGCGAGGGCTCCGCGACGAGCAGGTCGCGGAGCCGGTCGCGGCGGCGCTCCCGCTCGCTGGCGAGCTGGCCCTGCTCGCGGGCGTAGCCCTGGGCGGCGGCGTCGGCGATCCGCGCGACCAGCATGAACAGCGAGTCGGTGAGCCGGCCGAGGGTCTCGCCCGACCAGCCGAACCGGTAGGCGTCCTTGATGAACCGGCGGCAGGCGATCTGGCTGCTCACCCGCATCGCGGTCTGGAGGGCGTCCAGGCTGCGGCCCTGCCGGGCCTCCTGCTCGCCGAGCTGCATGTACAGGTCGGTCAGCTTCCGCGAGTCCGCGTCGGGGTGGTCGACCGAGTCGACGAAGAACGCGACGGTGTCGCTGACCGTCCGCTCGACCGCGGTGGCGTACGCGCTGCCGTCGCCGCCCGCGTACTCGGGCACCTGGTCGCGGATCTCCCGCTCCATCTCGTCGACCGCGGCCTGGATGTGCTGGCGCAGCAGGTCGGGCAGCTCGGCGGGCATCGGCCCTCGGGTCATCCGATGTCCGATCGGCGAAGGACTGACATGGGACCTCCCTCAGGGGGAAACGGCCTAACCCTAAGCAAGAACGCGAACGCTGTCACCATTGACCTGACATGCGTATCACGCGGCTCCTGTGCTGGTTCGACCGCCCCCGCCCCGGCCTGCGGCGCCGTCCATAACACCGCCCTAATGTGCCGTTTCCCTCCCGGAAACGCGCCTCCTTCACCGTGCGGACATGCTGGAGTACCGGGACGTACACGGATACCGCCGGGCCTACCGCATCGCGGGGGAGGGGCCGCCGCTGCTGCTCGTCCACGGCATCGGGGACAGCTCCCGGACGTGGGACGAGGTGCTGCCCGGGCTGGCGCGGCGGCACACGGTCATCGCGCCGGACCTGCTCGGCCACGGCGAGTCGGCGAAGCCCCGCGGCGACTACTCGATCGCCGCCTACGCGTGCGGCATGCGCGACCTCCTGACCGTGCTCGGCGTCGACCGCGTCACCGTCGCGGGCCACTCGCTCGGCGGCGGCGTCGCCATGCAGTTCGCCTACCAGTTCCCCGAGCGGTGCGAGCGGCTCGTGCTGATCGGCAGCGCCGGGCTCGGCCGCGAGGTGCACCCGGTGTTCCGGCTGGCGGCCGGGCCCGGGACGGGCCTCGGGATGTACCTCGCGACGGCGCCGCCCGCGCGGGCGCTCGTCCGGCTCGCGGCGCCCGCGCTGCGGCTCGCGGGCGGGGCGGGCCTCGGCCCCGACCTCGGCTACGTGCTCGGCCGCTACCGCGCCTTCGCCGACCCGACGTCCAGGCGGGCGTTCCTCCGGACGATCCGCGCGGCCGCGGACCTGCGCGGCCAGGCGATCACGATGCTCGACCGCTGCTACCTCGCCCGCCGGCTGCCGGTGCTGATCATCTGGGGGACGCGGGACGGCATCATCCCCGTCCGGCACGCCGCGGTGGCGCACGACGCGCTGCCCGGCAGCCGCCTGGAGGTCTTCGAGGGGGCGGGGCACTTCCCGCACCACGCCGACCCGGAGCGGTTCGTCAAGGTCGTCGAGGAGTTCATCGGCTCGGCCGAGCCCGCCGTCCACGACCGGGCGGCCTGGCGCGAGATCCTCCGCGAGGGCCGCGCCGCCGCCCCGGCGGAGCCGTCAAGCGGCTCCTGACCCTGGCTGCCGGCCGGGCGCCGGGGCGGGCCGTCCCGCGCGGGTCAGGCGGCGGCCCAGGCGCTGCGCGGGCATCTCGACGTAGCGGTGGGCGAGCGCCGCCGCGCCGAGGACGGCCGCGAGCAGGACCGCCTCCCACAGCAGCCGCACCGCGACGGGCGTCTCGCCGGGCTCGCCCGCCACGCGCCACACCGCCTGGACGACCAGCGGATGCAGCAGGTAGACGGAGTAGCTGACCAGCCCGGCCCAGACGAGGAACCGCGGCATGGCGCGGTGCCGCAGGGCCAGGCCGCCGAGGAAGGTCAGCCACGCGGCGGCGACGGCGGCGGACCAGCCGAGGCCGAGGGACTGGGCGTTGCCGTGCGCCGTCCAGGTCGCCGGGGGCCGCAGCCCGGCCAGCAGCGACAGGACGGGCACGACCGCGACCATCGCGGCCGCGGGACGGGCGCGGAGCCGGCCGTCCTGGATGCCGCGCACCGCGGTCCCGGCGAACATCGTGGCGATGATGCACAGGCTCTCGACGCCGCCGACGCGGCTGTCGAGGACGAGCAGCGTCAGCGCCAGCGCGGCCACCACCGCGATCCCGGCCCGCCGCACCGGCCGCCGCCGGCTGACCAGCGCCGCGAGCCCGCCCGCCAGGGCCAGCGCGGCGACGAGGATCGTCCCGCCGGGCCAGCGCGTGGCGAGCAGCGCGCTCGGCAGCGCCACCCCGAGCATGGCGGCGGCCACCGCGAACGCCAGCGCGACGCGGGCGCTGGCGCGGTGCACCCCGGCGAGGAACATGGCGGTGACGAGCAGGTAGAACACCATCTCGTACGACAGCGTCCAGAACACGTTGACGACGTTCGGCACGCCCAGCAGGTCCTGGAGCATCGTCAGGTGGGCCAGCGCGGACGTCCAGGGGCGGTCGCCGAGCGCGGCGGGCAGCCCCCACGAGATCCCGGTGGACCCGAGCGCCAGCGCCAGCGCGGCGGCGGCGAGGAAGGCGGGGTAGAGCCGGAAGAACCGGCCGATCCAGAAGTCGCGGACGCTGCCGCGGCGCTCCAGCGAGAACGGCACGACGTACCCGCTGACGAGGAAGAACACGAACACGCCGTAGCGGCCGAAGTCGAACCAGGGGCCGGCGGACCGGCGCACCTCGGGGAGCAGCACGTCGAGGGAGTGCTCGAAGACCACGACGAGGGCGGCGAGGCCGCGGAGCGCGTCGAGCCAGCTCATCCGGGACGCCGCCGCCGGAGGGGAGCCGACCCGGGTGCTGGGCGGGGTCGGTGCGCCTTCCGGGAGCGGACCCCGAGACCCCCGGGGAGGCCCGAAAAGCGCGGGGAGGGTGATCGTCGGCATCCGGGCCACCTTAGGGGCCGCTGCTCCGGGTTTCCTCTTCGTCACCTGAACGTTCACTGAACGCCGTTGCTCCCTTGGGTGACACGCGACCGTCCGGGTGTCCCGTGTGGGGGCGTTCGTATCCAGATGGGCGTCTCAGGACGCGGTAGAGCGCGGCGGCGGCGACGTGGAGCGCGGCGATGGCGAGCAGCAGGGCGGGGGCGGGAGGCCCCGAGCCAGGGCCCGCGCCCGTGTCCGCGAACAGGCCCGCGGCGGCGGCCCCGGACGCGGCGGCGGTGATCTTGAGGCCCGCGCCGATCGTGAAGACCTGGGGGCGCGTCCCCGGCGGGGCGTGGTCGGCGCGCAGCCGCAGCGTCGCGGTGAGCAGCGGCCCGTCCAGCAGCCCGGCCGCGGCGAACGCCGCCGCGGCCGCCGGGAAGGCGGGGACGACCGCGGCGGCGCCCAGCGCGGCCCCCGTGGCGAGCAGGCTGACGGTCGCCATGCGCTGCGGGGCGATGCGGGAGCCGAGCCGTGCCACGCCGAGCGAGCCGGCCAGGGCGCCGAGCGCGAACGCGGTCATCAGGAC
>NZ_CAACUY010000404.1 GCF_900659615.1 Actinomadura fibrosa
CGGCCGGGCCGGTCATCGACTGGGAGCGGGCGGCTGGGCGTTGCCGAGGCCCGCGAACAGCGGCAGCGGCGTGCGCGGGACGCCGCGCAGCGCCTTGGCGAGGTCGGCGGGAGTGGCGAGCGGCTCGGCCGTGCCGAGGCCGAGGCACCGGCAGACGATCGCGTCGACCGCGTGCGAGATGCCGGCCTGGACCTGGCGGGGCGCCTGCGGGACGCCGTCGTCGGACATCGGCGCGGCCGGGAGCGCGGAGCCCTTCTCGTCACCGGGCCAGTGCGCCGTCAGCGCCGCGTACAGCATCCGGCCGAGGCCGCGGACGTCCGCGGCGGCGGGGTCGTCGGAGTAGCAGTCGCCGAGGACGGCGTCGGTGGCGATGCCGAGGAGCTTGACCGTGCCGCCGGTCGTCCAGACGAGGTCGCGCGGCGTGAGGCACAGGTGGGCGAGCCCGGCGGCGTGCGCCGCGGCCATGGCCTCGGCGGCCTCGTAGAGCAGGGTCGCGGCGCGGCCCGGCTCCAGCGGGGCCTTGGCGAGCATCTGCTCCAGCGTCTCGCCGACGACCCACTCGCTCACGACGTAGGCGCTCTCGCCGCTGTCGTCGGCGTCGAAGACCTGGGTGAGGCGGGGGTCGGTGAGGCGGCTGGCGGCGCGGGCGGAGGTGACGACCTCGCCGATGCGGGGGAACTCGGGGTCGAAGGTGCGGACGGCGACGGCCCGGGCGAGGATCTCGTCGATGGCCTTCCAGAGCGACGATCCGCCCGCGTCGCTGATGCGCTCTTCCAGCCGGTAGCGGCCGGCGAGTCGGGTACCGGGCTCGATGACTGACGTGCTCACGGCAACGTCCTGCGCAGGTGGTCAGATCCCATGTTCGTGGCGTGGCAGCTTACGCCTCCGACCCTCCTCTTTGCGTTCCCCAGGGTGTCAGCCCGCAAGCCGTAGTCCCCCACATGGTAGTGGCTACTCGCACGAGTGGCCGCCTTATCGCCGCGCGTCCTGTGTACTTTGCCTCCCTTTATCGGCGGACCTCAATGGCCGCCGGGACAGATCACCGCCGCGTCATCGCATCGTAAACGCCCCGACGGCGACAGGTCAGCGGCCAGGCAGCCGGTTTCCGATGGTAGAGATCATCGTTTGCACCTCCCCGACCCTCAGCAGCTTCGCGAAGAAGAGGTAGAGCAGGCCGCCGCCCGCGCTGCCCACGACCAGCGTGAGGAGGCCGGGCAGCAGGCCGTCGCCGAGCGCCGCGTCCACGACGGCGTGCGCCGCGTACGCGAACCCGATCAGCGGCCAGATCGCGACCAGCAGTTTCAGGTGGCCGCCCGCGATGCGCCGGCCGTCGATGCCGCCGAGCTTGCGGCGCAGCACCAGCCAGCACACGAACGTCCCGACGATGTTGGTCAGCGCGTAGCCGCCCGCGATGCCGACCACGATCCACTTGACGTCGAGGACGTTGAACGCGACGAAGGCCAGCGCGATGTTGGACGCCACCGAGACGACGCCGACGAGCGCGGGCGTCCGGGTGTCGCCGTAGGCGTAGAACACGCGCAGCATGAGCTGGTAGGTGGAGAACGGCACCAGCGCGATCGCGAACATCTGCATGACCCGCGCGATGACCAGCGCGTTGTCGGCGGTCGTGTTGCCGTGCGCGAACAGCACGGTCGTGATCTCGGGGCCGAGCACCAGCATCAGCGCCGCCGCGGGCAGGATGATCACCGAGGAGAGCCGCAGGCCGCTGGAGAACGCGGCGCGCACGTCGTCGGCCTTGCCCTCGGCCGCGAACCGGCTCATCCGGGGCAGCAGCGCCGTGATCACCGAGACGCCGACGATCGCGTACGGGAGCTGGAACAGCTGGTAGGCGTTGAAGTAGGGGGTGTAGCCGTAGCCGTCGCCGAGGCCCTCGTCCACCCCCATGTCGCCGGCCCGGTTCGCCAGGGCGGTGACGACGGCGAGGCCCGCCTGGGTGGCCACGACGTACAGCAGCGTCCACCCGGCCATGCGCATGACCTGGCTGATCTCGCCGCGCTGGAAGTTCAGGCGGGGCCGCCAGCGGAACCCGACGCGGCGCAGCGACGGCCACAGCGCGATCGTCTGCAGGACGATGCCGCCGGTCGTGCCGAGCGACAGCAGCAGGAACTGCCCGTCGGTGATGCTGGACGGGTCGACCTTGCCCGTGGTGACCGCCAGGAACGCGCCGCCGACCGCGATCACGACGATGTTGTTCAGCACCGGCGCCCACATCGGCGCGCCGAAGCTGCCGCGCGTGTTGAGGATCGCCCCGGCGAACGCCCCGACGCCGTAGAAGAAGAACTGCGGGATGAAGAACCGGGTGAACATGACGGCGATGTCGCGCTGGTCGCCGGTGTAGCTGCCGGCGAGGACGTCGATGAACAGCGGCGCGCACAGCACCGCGGCGACCGTCAGCACGCCGAGCCCGATCACCGCGAGCGTGAACACGCGCTGCTCGTACTGCTCGCCGTAGGCGCGGTCGCGCTCCTTCGCGCGCACCAGCAGCGGGACGATGACGCTGGTCAGGATGCCGCCGAGCAGCAGGTCGTAGACCTGGTTCGGGATCGTGTTCGCGGTGTTGTAGGCGTTGGCGAGCAGGCCGGTGCCGAGCGCCGCGACGATGACGGCCGTCCGCAGGAACCCGGTGACTCGGGACGCGAGCGTGCCGATGGCCATGATCGCGCCGGAGCGCAGGATGCCGGACGCGCCGCCCTTCCCGGCCTGCTCGTCGCCGGAGCCGCCGCCCGGCGGGACGTCGACGACGGTGGTGTCCGCGGCGGGCGCGCGACCGCCCGGCAGCGGCAGGTCAATCGCTGTTTCCGCCGCGATGTTTCCCGCTCCGACCGGGGGCCTGTCCATCGGACGCGGAGGGCCCTGGGGGTTCGGGGGCGCCGGTGGACCCTGCCGCGGGACCGGGGCCGGGTAGCCCTGCCCCGGGTAGCCCGGGCCCTGCTGGGGCCGGCCCGGCTGCCCCGGGTAGCCCTGGCCCGGATACCCCTGCCCCTGCGGCGGACCCTGCGGCGGACCCTGCTGCGGGCCCTGCGCCGGATACCCCTGCGGGTAGCCCTGCGGCCGGCCCTGCGGACCCGGCTGCCCCGGACCCGGCCGTCTCTGCCCCGGCTGTCCCAACGGACCCGGCTGTCCCTGGCCCTGCGGCGGCTGTCCCTGAGGCGGCTGGCCCTGCGGGCCCGGCCGGCCCTGCGGTGCCTGGAACGGCCGGCCCGAAACCTGCTGTCCCGGGTCCTGGCGCCCCGGCACCTGCCCAGGGCTCCCCTGCGCCTGCGGAGGCGGCGTCGGGTGCCCCGGGCCCGGCGTACCCGGGGCCGGGGAACCCGTTCCCCGCTCCTCCGGTCGCTGCTGGTCCCATTCCGGTCGACCCGTCACCGGCTGCCTCCGCTTTCCGGCGGCGCCTTGCTCTGATGGCCCGCACTCCGACGCCCACGAAGAGTACGGCAAGTCCGCCGCCCGTGATGAGCAGGGCGAGGCGCCCGTAGCCCGTGGTGCGGACGGTGATGTCGGTGCCCTTCCCGAACGGCCTGCCGCTGGAGTCGGCGATCTCCAGTTGCAGGTGCACGCCGAAGTTCCCGTTGCCCGCCGCCTGGGCGGGGATCCAGCGCTGCGCGTTCTGCCCCGGCCCGAGCTCGATGATCTCCTGGTCGGTGTCGAGCCGGCCGAGCTGGAGCTTGGCGCTGTTCTCCGACCGGGCCGTGAGCCGCACCCGGATGCTCTGGTCGCGCAGCCGGTTGGCGACGGTCACCGGGAACTTGCCGGACCTGCCGGCCATGTTGATCCGCCTGCTGTTGACGGTGATGATCCGGACGTCGCCCATCTGCGCGTCGAGCTCGTCGGCGAGCGCGACGCGGGCCCGTTTGGCGCGGAGCCCGCCGGGCCGCCAGGCCGCCGACTGGACGCGCAGCAGGGCCCGCTCGTACGAGATCTTGACCGGTTCGACCAGCACGGCCTCGAACGAGGCGGCGCGCCCGGCGATCACCTGCACCTGCCGGAGGTAGGCGTAGCCGAGCTCGGACGCCTCGTAGTCCTCGGAGTACCCGTTGAACGTCCGCGCCTGCGGGCGGGCGGCTCCGATCTTGCCCAGCTCCGCCGTCCGCAGCCAGCTCGCGCCCCTGGTGTACTTGAGCAGCGTGGTGGCCAGCCCGGGCGCGGGGTTCCAGTGCCGGTCGGGCGCGACGACCACGGTGCGCTGGAAGCTCGGCGTCTCCCCCGCGATCACCGCGGTCTCGGCGAGGAACCGCTGCTGGGTCAGCAGCGCCCCCGCGCCGGACACCGAGCCGCCGCTGACGATCTGGCTGAGCTTGTCGTCGTAGACGAGGGCCTTCTTCGTGCCCTGCGTGGGCGTGTTCACGGCGGTGAGGGCGTTCGCCGGGGAGCCTTGGGCGGGCTCCTGGAACTGCCTGCTGTTCAGCAGGAACGACCCGCCGGACTTCAGCTCCAGCTTGGCCAGCAGATCGAGCGTGCCGGGCCCGGCGAGGCCGTCCGGCGGGTAGGCGATGTGGTCCGTGGCCGGCCGCTGGAGGAACTGGGAGACGAGGTTCGTGTTCCGCGCGTCGTTCGCGATCGTCACGGCCTTGCTCATCTTGTACCGGACGAGCGGGACGACGTCGGGGTCGGCGTACGGGACGGTGAAGTAGGGATCGCTCTGCGAGGCCCGCTTGAGCGACGCCAGCCAGGCCGCGGCGGCGGTGCTCTTGGGCTTCTTCGAGCCGGTCCTCGCGCCCGGGGCCTTCACCGTGTAGTCGTCCGCCGCCATCCGCTGGACGTCGTCCAGCAGGGCGGGGTCGATCCCCCAGGTGATGGGCGTCCTGGTCTTCTCGGCCGCGCTCACCAGCTCGCTGAGCCGGCCGCCGGCCGCCATGTCCTTGCTGAGCTGGTCGTCCAGGAACGTCCGGTCGCCGGCGCGGTGCTGCCGGTCGATCAGCGGGTACACCCAGCCGATCTGCACGGGCTTGAAGGTCGCCTGCTTCGGCACGAGCGTCAGGAAGGTCACCACGCCGCCGACGACCTGCTGCGCGGAGTTCAGCACCTCGACGCCGACCGGGTACACGCCGGGCGTGCCGACGGGCGGCTGGAGCCCCAGCGCCCGCACCGTGGTGTCGATCTTCCAGGTCTGCTTGGCGCCCGGCGCGGCCGCCTGCGCGAGCGGCTTCGGCGCGCCGGCGCCGTGCAGCCCGGACGGCTGGCCGGCGGCGAACTGGTCGAGCTGGCTGCGGCTGGTGACCGGCTTGGTGTTGTAGCGCAGCCGGAGGGTGAGCCCGGCGAGCTGGTGGCCGGAGCGGTTCTGGGACACCCCGGCGATGGTGATCTTCTCGTGGACGGTCGGTGTCACGCCCGTCAGCCCCAAGGCGACCTGAGCGCGGGCCTGGCCGCTCCCCTGGAGCGCCGCGTCGGTCTGCGCGGCGCTCGGCGCGGCGTCCGGAAGGGCGGCGTCGGCGAGGGCGTCCAGCCCGGCGGTGCCGGACGGGGCGGCGGCGTCCGGGCGCGCGGGG
>NZ_CAACUY010000405.1 GCF_900659615.1 Actinomadura fibrosa
AATTCAGCGGCTTTAACCGGACGCTCGACGCCATTAATAATGTTTTCCGTAAATTCAGCGCCTTCCATGATGAGACAGGCCGTTTGAATGTTGACGGGATGAACATAATAAGCAATGACGGCAGCAATAAACTCAACAGGAGCAGGAAAGCGAGGGTATCCTACAAAGTCCAGCGTACCATAAACGCAAGCCTCAACGCAGCGACGAGCACGAGAGCGGTCAGTAGCAATCCAAACTTTGTTACTCGTCAGAAAATCGAAATCATCTTCGGTTAAATCCAAAACGGCAGAAGCCTGAATGAGCTTAATAGAGGCCAAAGCGGTCTGGAAACGTACGGATTGTTCAGTAACTTGACTCATGATTTCTTACCTATTAGTGGTTGAACAGCATCGGACTCAGATAGTAATCCACGCTCTTTTAAAATGTCAACAAGAGAATCTCTACCATGAACAAAATGTGACTCATATCTAAACCAGTCCTTGACGAACGTGCCAAGCATATTAAGCCACTTCTCCTCATCCAACGCGTCAGTTTTTGACAGAATCGTTAGTTGATGGCGAAAGGTCGCAAAGTAAGAGCTTCTCGAGCTGCGCAAGGATAGGTCGAATTTTCTCATTTTCCGCCAGCAGTCCACTTCGATTTAATTCGTAAACAAGCAGTAGTAATTCCTGCTTTATCAAGATAATTTTTCGACTCATCAGAAATATCCGAAAGTGTTAACTTCTGCGTCATGGAAGCGATAAAACTCTGCAGGTTGGATACGCCAATCATTTTTATCGAAGCGCGCATAAATTTGAGCAGATTTGTCGTCACAGGTTGCGCCGCCAAAACGTCGGCTACAGTAACTTTTCCCAGCCTCAATCTCATCTCTCTTTTTGCGTTCTGCTTCAATATCTGGTTGAACGGCGTCGCGTCGTAACCCAGCTTGGTAAGTTGGATTAAGCACTCCGTGGACAGATTTGTCATTGTGAGCATTTTCATCCCGAAGTTGCGGCTCATTCTGATTCTGAACAGCTTCTTGGGAAGTAGCGACAGCTTGGTTTTTAGTGAGTTGTTCCATTCTTTAGCTCCTAGACCTTTAGCAGCAAGGTCCATATCTGACTTTTTGTTAACGTATTTAGCCACATAGAAACCAACAGCCATATAACTGGTAGCTTTAAGCGGCTCACCTTTAGCATCAACAGGCCACAACCAACCAGAACGTGAAAAAGCGTCCTGCGTGTAGCGAACTGCGATGGGCATACTGTAACCATAAGGCCACGTATTTTGCAAGCTATTTAACTGGCGGCGATTGCGTACCCGACGACCAAAATTAGGGTCAACGCTACCTGTAGGAAGTGTCCGCATAAAGTGCACCGCATGGAAATGAAGACGGCCATTAGCTGTACCATACTCAGGCACACAAAAATACTGATAGCAGTCGGCGTGTGAATCATTAGCCTTGCGACCCTCGGCAGCAAGAACCATACGACCAATATCACGAAAATAGTCACGCAAAGCATTGGGATTATCATAAAACGCCTCTAATCGGTCGTCAGCCAACGTGAGAGTGTCAAAAACGATAAACCAACCATCAGCATGAGCCTGTCGCATTGCATTCATCAAACGCTGAATAGCAAAGCCTCTACGCGATTTCATAGTGGAGGCCTCCAGCAATCTTGAACACTCATCCTTAATACCTTTCTTTTTGGGGTAATTATACTCATCGCGAATATCCTTAAGAGGGCGTTCAGCAGCCAGCTTGCGGCAAAACTGCGTAACCGTCTTCTCGTTCTCTAAAAACCATTTTTCGTCCCCTTCGGGGCGGTGGTCTATAGTGTTATTAATATCAAGTTGGGGGAGCACATTGTAGCATTGTGCCAATTCATCCATTAACTTCTCAGTAACAGATACAAACTCATCACGAACGTCAGAAGCAGCCTTATGGCCGTCAACATACATATCACCATTATCGAACTCAACGCCCTGCATACGAAAAGACAGAATCTCTTCCAAGAGCTTGATGCGGTTATCCATCTGCTTATGGAAGCCAAGCATTGGGGATTGAGAAAGAGTAGAAATGCCACAAGCCTCAATAGCAGGTTTAAGAGCCTCGATACGCTCAAAGTCAAAATAATCAGCGTGACATTCAGAAGGGTAATAAGAACGAACCATAAAAAAGCCTCCAAGATTTGGAGGCATGAAAACATACAATTGGGAGGGTGTCAATCCTGACGGTTATTTCCTAGACAAATTAGAGCCAATACCATCAGCTTTACCGTCTTTCCAGAAATTGTTCCAAGTATCGGCAACAGCTTTATCAATACCATGAAAAATATCAACCACACCAGAAGCAGCATCAGTGACGACATTAGAAATATCCTTTGCAGTAGCGCCAATATGAGAAGAGCCATACCGCTGATTCTGCGTTTGCTGATGAACTAAGTCAACCTCAGCACTAACCTTGCGAGTCATTTCTTTGATTTGGTCATTGGTAAAATACTGACCAGCCGTTTGAGCTTGAGTAAGCATTTGGCGCATAATCTCGGAAACCTGCTGTTGCTTGGAAAGATTGGTGTTTTCCATAATAGACGCAACGCGAGCAGTAGACTCCTTCTGTTGATAAGCAAGCATCTCATTTTGTGCATATACCTGGTCTTTCGTATTCTGGCGTGAAGTCGCCGACTGAATGCCAGCAATCTCTTTTTGAGTCTCATTTTGCATCTCGGCAATCTCTTTCTGATTGTCCAGTTGCATTTTAGTAAGCTCTTTTTGATTCTCAAATCCGGCGTCAACCATACCAGCAGAGGAAGCATCAGCACCAGCACGCTCCCAAGCATTAAGCTCAGGAAATGCAGCAGCAAGATAATCACGAGTATCCTTTCCTTTATCAGCGGCAGACTTGCCACCAAGTCCAACCAAATCAAGCAACTTATCAGAAACGGCAGAAGTGCCAGCCTGCAACGTACCTTCAAGAAGTCCTTTACCAGCTTTAGCCATAGCACCAGAAACAAAACTAGGGACGGCCTCATCAGGGTTAGGAACATTAGAGCCTTGAATGGCAGATTTAATACCAGCATCACCCATGCCTACAGTATTGTTATCGGTAGCAAGCACATCACCTTGAATGCCACCGGAGGCGGCTTTTTGACCGCCTCCAAACAATTTAGACATGGCGCCACCAGCAAGAGCAGAAGCAATACCGCCAGCAATAGCACCAAACATAAATCACCTCACTTAAGTGGCTGGAGACAAATAATCTCTTTAATAACCTGATTCAGCGAAACCAATCCGCGGCATTTAGTAGCGGTAAAGTTAGACCAAACCATGAAACCAACATAAACATTATTGCCCGGCGTACGGGGAAGGACGTCAATAGTCACACAGTCCTTGACGGTATAATAACCACCATCATGGCGACCATCCAAAGGATAAACATCATAGGCAGTCGGGAGGGTAGTCGGAACCGAAGAAGACTCAAAGCGAACCAAACAGGCAAAAAATTTAGGGTCGGCATCAAAAGCAATATCAGCACCAACAGAAACAACCTGATTAGCGGCGTTGACAGATGTATCCATCTGAATGCAATGAAGAAAACCACCATTACCAGCATTAACCGTCAAACTATCAAAATATAACGTTGACGATGTAGCTTTAGGTGTCTGTAAAACAGGTGCCGAAGAAGCTGGAGTAACAGAAGTGAGAACCAGCTTATCAGAAAAAAAGTTTGAATTATGGCGAGAAATAAAAGTCTGAAACATGATTAAACTCCTAAGCAGAAAACCTACCGCGCTTCGCTTGGTCAACCCCTCAGCGGCAAAAATTAAAATTTTTACCGCTTCGGCGTTATAACCTCACACTCAATCTTTTATCACGAAGTCATGATTGAATCGCGAGTGGTCGGCAGATTGCGATAAACGGTCACATTAAATTTAACCTGACTATTCCACTGCAACAACTGAACGGACTGGAAACACTGGTCATAATCATGGTGGCGAATAAGTACGCGTTCTTGCAAATCACCAGAAGGCGGTTCCTGAATGAATGGGAAGCCTTCAAGAAGGTGATAAGCAGGAGAAACATACGAAGGCGCATAACGATACCACTGACCCTCAGCAATCTTAAACTTCTTAGACGAATCACCAGAACGGAAAACATCCTTCATAGAAATTTCACGCGGCGGCAAGTTGCCATACAAAACAGGGTCGCCAGCAATATCGGTATAAGTCAAAGCACCTTTAGCGTTAAGGTACTGAATCTCTTTAGTCGCAGTAGGCGGAAAACGAACAAGCGCAAGAGTAAACATAGTGCCATGCTCAGGAACAAAGAAACGCGGCACAGAATGTTTATAGGTCTGTTGAACACGACCAGAAAACTGGCCTAACGACGTTTGGTCAGTTCCATCAACATCATAGCCAGATGCCCAGAGATTAGAGCGCATGACAAGTAAAGGACGGTTGTCAGCGTCATAAGAGGTTTTACCTCCAAATGAAGAAATAACATCATGGTAACGCTGCATGAAGTAATCACGTTCTTGGTCAGTATGCAAATTAGCATAAGCAGCTTGCAGACCCATAATGTCAATAGATGTGGTAGAAGTCGTCATTTGGCGAGAAAGCTCAGTCTCAGGAGGAAGCGGAGCAGTCCAAATGTTTTTGAGATGGCAGCAACGGAAACCATAACGAGCATCATCTTGATTAAGCTCATTAGGGTTAGCCTCGGTACGGTCAGGCATCCACGGCGCTTTAAAATAGTTGTTATAGATATTCAAATAACCCTGAAACAAATGCTTAGGGATTTTATTGGTATCAGGGTTAATCGTGCCAAGAAAAGCGGCATGGTCAATATAACCAGTAGTGTTAACAGTCGGGAGAGGAGTGGCATTAACACCATCCTTCATGAACTTAATCCACTGTTCACCATAAACGTGACGATGAGGGACATAAAAAGTAAAAATGTCTACAGTAGAGTCAATAGCAAGGCCACGACGCAATGGAGAAAGACGGAGAGCGCCAACGGCGTCCATCTCGAAGGAGTCGCCAGCGATAACCGGAGTAGTTGAAATGGTAATAAGACGACCAATCTGACCAGCAAGGAAGCCAAGATGGGAAAGGTCATGCGGCATACGCTCGGCGCCAGTTTGAATATTAGACATAATTTATCCTCAAGTAAGGGGCCGAAGCCCCTGCAATTAAAATTGTTGACCACCTACATACCAAAGACGAGCGCCTTTACGCTTGCCTTTAGTACCTCGCAACGGCTGCGGACGACCAGGGCGAGCGCCAGAACGTTTTTTACCTTTAGACATTACATCACTCCTTCTGCACGTAATTTTTGACGCACGTTTTCTTCTGCGTCAGTAAGAACGTCAGTGTTTCCTGCGCGTACACGCAAGGTAAACGCGAACAATTCAGCGGCTTTAACCGGACGCTCGACGCCATTAATAATGTTTTCCGTAAATTCAGCGCCTTCCATGATGAGACAGGCCGTTTGAATGTTGACGGGA
>NZ_CAACUY010000406.1 GCF_900659615.1 Actinomadura fibrosa
CGCCCGGCTCCGGCCGGACGCCCGCGCGGCCCGGCCCCGGCGTGCCGGCACGCCCGGTTCCGGATCTTCGGCGCCGTCCGGGCCGAACCGTCGGCGCGGCCCGGCCGGGCACGGCTACGATCCGTCTGATCCGCGGGCTCACGGGCGGACGAGAACCTCATCGGGAGTGCAATGGCCGACTCACCTCCTCGGTCGGACGCGCCGGGCTCGGCGCCCGGCGACGACCTGGACCGGCAGCAGGCCGCCGAGGACGGCGCGCCGGGCGGTCCGGTCGTCGCGACGCCCGAGCCCTGGGGCGGATCGCCCCCGTGGTGGTCGTCGGCTCCCGGCGACGGCACCGGCCCGCACGCCCTTCCGGGCGGGACCGGACCGCACGTCCTGCCCGACGGCACCGGCCCGCACGTCCTCCCGGACGGGACGGGCCCGCATCGCCTCCCCGGCTCGGCCAACGGCACGGGCCCACTGCGGATGCCCGGCCCGGGCCCGGCCAACGGGACCGGAGGGCACCCCCTCCCGAACGGGACCGGCCCGATCCCCGTCATGCCCGGGCAGGACGGAGCCGGTACGGCGGCCCGGCAGGGCGGGCGCGGGCGCCTCCCCGGCCTGCTGCTCGGCGCGGGCATCGGCGCGTGCCTCCTCGCCCTGCTGATCGCGGGGGTGCTGGTGCTCCGGTCCGGCGCGGACCGGAAGGCCCCGGCGGTGTCCAAGGCGTCCACCAAGCGGATCGCCACGGCCGCGATCGCCGGCGGGCTCCGCAAGGACGGCGTCACCGCCCCGCCCGCGAGCGCGGCGTACCCGTTCGTCGCGGCGGCGGTCCGGGCCGGCGGGATCCCCGCCGCCAAGGACGGGACCGCCGTCTACACCGATCAGCCCACCGGCGAGGTCAATGTCCTGTTCATGGGCGGGACGGGCCAGGTCGGCGACCCGGCGGAGTTCCTGCGCAAGATCCGCCCGACCACGTTCGTCACCGGGCAGAACGCCGACGCGGGCGCGGGCGGCGGCCGGGCGCTGTGCGGCACGTTCGCGGTGCTCGCGGACGTCCACCTGTACTGCGCGTGGGCGACGAAGGACTCCTACGGGATCGTCGCGTCGAACGTGTCGACCCCGGGCGAGCCGGTCCCGCTGATGGCCGACCTCATGCGCCGGGTCCGCCAGGACGTGGAGAAGCCTCGGCGTTGAACAGCCGCCGCGTGTCGGCGCCCACCACCCCGAGGACGTGGCCCACGAAGTAGACGGTGCCGAGGACGACCAGGTGATGCCCGAGCGTCCCGAGCGAGGCGGGCGTCACCGCGTCCAGGCCGACGACGTCCCAGCCGGGCGGCAGGGCGCGGGTGAAGCGCAGATGCGGCAGCGGCAGCCGGACGAACGTCACGGGCACGTCGCCGAGCTCGGCGACCGCGCCGTCCAGGTCCTTGTGGTCGGGCAGGCAGACGACGGCACGGTCGATCGTCCCCCAGCGGTCCCGGGCCGCGGCGAGGGCGGCGGCGACGCCCGTCCGGTCGATCGCCGAGTCGGCGAGCAGGGTGGTCGCCGTGCCGGGGACCGCGTGCCAGGACAGCCGTCCGGGAAGCGTCACCGTCGCCAGCACCGCATGGAGCCGCTCCGCGGACGGCTCGCCCGCGTGTGGGGCCGCGAGGCGGCGGGCCGCGGCGATCCCCAGCTCCGCGCTCACCCGTCCCAGCCCGGCCGGGAGCAGGTCGGGCGGCACTTCGGCGCCGCCAGGCCCGACGTACTCGACCCGTCCGGCCAGCGCCTCCGCCACCTCGGCGGACTGCGGCGCCGACAGCACGGCCCGCGTCGCCGGTCCCGCCACGCCGAGCTTCTCCAGCGCGATCTCCGCGGCCGTCTCGCCGAGCACGCCGACGTGCTCCCGGAAGACCGGGGTGATCGCGGCGATCTCGGGCGGGAACAGGCTCACCTCGTCCGAGCGGCCGCCCATGCCCGCCTCCAGAACGATCACGTCCGCGGCGGCGTCCCGGGCGTGCAGGACGCCCGCGAGCGTGAAAAGCCCGGCGGGGGAGAGGTAGCCGCCCATGCCGTTCCCGGGCGGCAGGGCGGCGGCGGCCCGGCCGAGCCGCTCGCCCAGGGACGCCAGCTCCGCGCCGGACACGGCCCGTCCGCCGACCCTGATCCGGTCGCGGTCGTCGCGCAGGCCGGGGCTGGTCACGGTGCAGACCCGCAGGCCCGCCGCCGCCAGGAACGCCGACGCGTACGTCGCCGCCGTGCCCTTGCCCTTCGACCCGACGACCGTCAGGACGGGCACGCCCGGGGCGAGCACACCCAGGACCTCCGCCAGGGCACGGGCGCGCGGAAGGCTCCGGGACGCGCCCGGAGCGCGCGCGTCCCATTCCCGGTAGAAGACCTCGGCGGCGTCCACCCGACCCATGCTTTCAACGTCCGGGGCGGGGCGGGCCGGCGGGCGGCGCCGAGTAGGCTCTCATCGTGAGTCAGGAAACCGAGCCGCTCGACTACCGGGGCGCCGTCAGCGCGATCATGAGCCGCGGCGTCGAGTGGGAGATCGATCCCACGCTGGACCGCATCCGCGACCTCGTCGACGTCCTGGGCGAGCCGCAGCGCGCCTACCCGGTCATCCACGTCGCCGGGACGAACGGCAAGTCCAGCACCGCGCGGCTCATCGAGTCGCTGCTGCGCGAGCGCGGCCTGCGCACCGGCCTGTACACCAGCCCGGAGATGACCACGCTGCGCGAGCGGATCGCGATCGACGGGGAGCCGGTCAGCGAGGAGCGGTTCGTCGAGGCGTACGAGGACGTGCTGCCCTACGTCCAGCTCGTCGACGGCAAGCACCCGACGCCGCTGTCGTTCTTCGAGGTCCTCACCGCGATGGCGTTCGCGGCCTTCGCGGACGCCCCGGTCGACGTCGCGGTCGTCGAGGTCGGCATGGGCGGCACCTGGGACGCCACGAACGTCGCCGACGGCGTCGTCGCCGTGGTCACCCCCATCGGGCTCGACCACACCCGCTACCTCGGCGACACCGTCGAGGAGATCGCGGGCGAGAAGGCCGGGATCATCAAGCAGGGCGCGGTCGCGATCCTGTCGCAGCAGCCCGTCGAGGCGGCGGAGGTGCTGCTGCGGCGGATCGTCGAGACCGGCGCCGCCGTCGCCCGCGAGGGCATCGAGTTCGGCGTGCTCAACCGGGACGTCGCCGTCGGCGGGCAGCAGATCGACCTGCGCGGCCTGCACGGCACCTACGACGAGATCTTCCTGCCGCTGTTCGGCGAGCACCAGGCGAGCAACGCCGCGTGCGCCCTCGCCGCCGTCGAGGCGTTCGCGAGCGGCGCCCCGACCCGGGGCGAGCCCAACCTGGAGGCCGCCACCCGCATCGCCCCCGGCGACGCGTTCATCGGCGGCGCCGAGAACCAGCTCGACCCCGCGCTCGTCCGCAGCGGCTTCGCCAAGTCGGCGTCCCCGGGACGGCTGGAGGTCGTCCGCACCGGCCCGACGATCCTGCTGGACGCCGCGCACAACCCGGCGGGCATGGCCGCGAGCGTCGCCACGATCACCGAGTCGTTCGGCTTCACCCGCCTCGTCGGCGTGCTCGCCGTCGCCGCCGACAAGGACGTCGCCGGGATCCTCGACCAGCTCGAACCCGTGCTCGCCGAACTCGTGGTGACCCGCAACTCCTCGCCGCGCTCCCTGCCGCCCGAGGAACTGGCCGAGGAGGCCGAGGGGATCTTCGGGGAGGAGCGCGTCCACGTCGCGGACCGCCTCGACGACGCCATCGACCGGGCCATCGGCCTCGCCGAGGAGACCGGCGAGTACCAGGGCGCGGGCGTGCTCATCGCCGGGTCGGTGGTCACGGTCGGGGACGCGCGGACGCTGCTGCGCGTCGGAGAGGGACGGTGACGGCCATGGCCCACCCCGCGAACACCGCGAACCCGGCGCGCAGGCTGCTCGCCACCGTCCTGGCCTGCGAGGCCATCGTGATCGCGCTGGCGATCCCCGTGGCGATCACCGTCCTGGACGTGGACGGCGCGACCGCCGGGGGCGTGTGCGGCGGCCTCGCGGTCGCCTGCCTGCTGATGGCCGGGCTGCTCCGGTTCCCCTGGGCGGTGGCCGCCGGCTCGGTGCTCCAGGTGCTGATCGTCGCGACCGGCTTCATGGTGCCGACCATGTTCTTCCTCGGCGTCGTGTTCGGGGCGCTTTGGGCGACCGGGATTTGGATGGGACGCAAGGCGGAGAGCGCGGGGGCACGCTAAATTGCCGGGACCGGCGCCGATATCCGTTCTCGCCGATTCCCATTAACCCCGGCTATTCATCCAATTCGGGCATTGTTTCCTTTCGGGAAATAGGGGATCGGCGAAACGGCGACCTCCGAAGGAGCAGGCCGTGTCCCCCCGACCCGCGTCCCTGAAAGCCGCATTCCCGAAAGCCCTCCTCGCGAAAGCGAGATCCGCGAGAGCCGCCCGCCCCGAACCCGACCACGCGGAAGCCCTGCCACCCGAGAGCAGCCGCCCGGACGCCGCACACCGGGACACCGCACACCTGGACGGCGCGGCGCCGCCGGGCGCCCGTCCAAGCGACGCCCGCCCGGACGGCCCAGCCCCGCCCGAAGACAACCCCAGGCAGGACGGCCACACCGAGCACCCCACGCCAGCGCCGGAACCCACGCCCGCCCTCACGCCAGATCCCGCGCCCGCGCCCGGCGCAACGCCGGGAGACGAGCACCTGGACGCGACCGAACCGCTCAACGTCATGCCCGGCCCGGACGGCCACATCGAGCACCCGGATCCCACCCCCGCGTCCACGCCCGCAGCCACGGACGAGCCCGCGCCCGCACTCACGACGGGGCCTGTGCCCCTGTCCACGGCCGATGCGGCGCCGCGAGGCGAGCACCTGGACGCCGCCGAACCGCCGACAGGAAAGCCAGGCCAGGACGGGCCCGACGAGCGACCCACTCCCGCGTCCATGCCGGAACCCACGCCCACGGCAGGGCTTTGGGGCTTGTTCGCGTTGGTGTTGATGGTGGTCACCGCGGTGCCCGCCGCCGTCCTGGTCGTCCCTGACACCAGCGCCAACGTGATCTCCGCGGCCGTGCGGGCGCTCGGGCTCGGGGACGGCCAGGTCGCCGGGCTGCTGCGCGCCACCGGGCTCGCGCTGCCCGCGCTGCTGCTGACGGTCCCGCTCGCCGCCGTCGCCGCGCGCCGGTTCCGGGCGGGCTCGGTGCTGACCACCGGAACGCTGGTCCTGCTCGGCGGGCTCGGCGCCGTCCGGTTCGCCTCCGCGGTGCCGCTCGCCGGGACGATCCGCGCGGCGCAGGGCGTGGGAGCGGGCCTCATGCTGCCCGCGTCGCTCGTCCTGGTGTGGGAGCGGGGGAGCCGGGCGCTCTCGGCGCTGTGGGCGGGCGTCCTCGCGGGTGCGCTGCTCGCGGCGATGCCCGTGGTGCTGCACGCCGTCCCGCTGCCCGCCGCGGGGAC
>NZ_CAACUY010000407.1 GCF_900659615.1 Actinomadura fibrosa
CCGGAGGAGGTCCGCGGCCTCGCCCGCGCGGCGATGGCGATGGACGCCCACGCCGCGGCGCACGCCGTCCGGACCGCCATAGGCCGCGACGGGGTCGTGCGCGCCTGGGACGGCCTGATCGTCCCGGTGCTGGCGGGGATCGGCCGCAAGTACGCCGCGACCGGCGACTGCGTGGAGGTCGAGCACCTGCTGTCCGCGGTGCTGCTCGGCTGCCTGCTGGAGGTGCCGCCGCCCGCGGCGCCGCGCAACGCCCGTCCCGTCCTGCTCGCCTGCGCGCCGGAGGAGCAGCACAGCCTGCCGGTGCACGCGCTGGCCGCGGCGCTGGCGGAGGCGGGCGTCGCCGTCCGGCTCCTCGGGGCCCGGGTGCCGCCCCGCGCGCTCGCCGCCGCGATCCGCCGGACGGGGGCGAGCGTCGTCTTCGTCTGGTCGCAGACCGCCGAGACCGGTGCCCCCGAGTGGCTGGCGGAGCTGCCCGGGTCGCGCCCGGCGGCCCGCCTCCTCGCCGGGGGGCCGGGCTGGGCGCGCGACCGGCTCCCGGACGCGGTCCGGCCGGTCGCGACCCTGCCCGCGGCGATCGCCGCGGTGGAATCCTTCTTCAACCCCGCCTGACCTGCCGAAACTGGCCTGATCATGCCGTTCCTTGGTGCCGCCCCGGTTGCGCGCGCCCCGCCGAACGACTATGAACAAGTTTTGAAGCGATTTGGCGACGGGGTGGTGGCATGACGCTCGGGGAGCGGCTCGCGCGCGGTGACGAGGCCGCGCTGGACGAGTGCTACGGGACGCTCGGACCCCTCGTCCGCAGGCATGTCGGGCGCCTGGTGCCCGGGCACGCCGTGGACGACGTGGTGCAGGCCGTGTTCCTGGAGGTGTGGCGGGCCCGCGGGCGGTTCGACCCGGCTTGCGGCCTGGAGCCCTGGGTCCTGGCGATCGCCCGCAAGAGGGCGATCGACCAGCTGCGCGCCGAGGCGCGCCACTACCGCCGGACGGTCCCGCTGGAGGACGCCGCGCGGGCGCACGACGACACCGCCGCCGTGGACGCCGCCTGCGACGTCCGCCAGGCCCTCGCGGTCCTGCCCGCCCCGCAGCGGCAGGCGATCGTCCTCGCCCACTACGGGCAGCTCACGCAGCGGGAGATCGCCGACCGGCTGGCCGTCCCGCTCGGCACGGTCAAGGCGCGCACGACCCGCGGCCTCCGCCGCCTCCGCGACCTGCTGTGACGCCCCCCCGGCGCGCCGTCCGGGGCGGCGGGGAAAAGGACGGCGTCCGGGACGTCATCAGGCTCGCAATCAGCGAAACGGCGGTTCACGGCGAGTCGCCCACGATGCGGACCGATCCATGATTCACTGAGACTCTCGCTACTTATTGTGAGGGCAAAGTGACTCAGAGTTCTCGTCTGGTTCTCGGCAAGACCCTGGCGGTGGTCGTCGCCGCCCTCATGCTGGCTCTGAGCGCCGCGGTGCCGGCCAGTGCGAACCCCTCGCACGGCCTCAACGACTGGACCTGCCGTCCCTCGCCCGCGCACCCGCGTCCGGTCGTGCTCCTGCACGGGGCGATGACGAACGCGACGATGTCCTGGCCGGTCATCGGCCCGCAACTGGCGGCCAACGGCTACTGCGTGTTCGCTCCGACCTACGGCGGCCGGCTGCCGGTCGTCCCGGTGGGCGGGATCGACTTCGTCGAGAAGTCGGCCTGGGAGATCTCGGCCTATCTCGACCGCGTCTTCGAGGCGACCCAGGCGGAGAAGGTCGATCTCGTCGGCCACTCGCTCGGCGGTTTCGAGGCCGTCTTCATCCCCAAGTTCATCCCCGGGAAGGCCAAGCGGATCGGCCACGTGGTCTCCCTGGGAGCGCCCATCCACGGGACGGACTACAGCCGCGCGCTCAGGCTGGAGGAGGCGCTGCTGCTCCGCCCCCCGGCCGACTTCGTCAACAAGGAGCTCATCTGCGCGCCGTGCGTCCAGCTGGAGGACGGGGGAGACTCGGTCGACCAGCTGGAGACCGGCCGCATCACCCGGCCGGGGATCGACTACACGATGATCGCCACGCAGCACGACGAGGCCGCCACGCCGCCGGACATCGCGTTCATCACCGAGCCCGGCGTCAAGAACATCTACGTGCAGCACTACTGCCCGTCGGACCTCAGCGGCCATCTCGGCCTTCTCGACAACTCCGCCGTGAACGGCCTCATCCTGCGGGCTCTGGATCCGGGCCACAAGCGCCGCATAGCGTGCGGGCTCAGCATTCCCGGGTGATCCCCGGGTGACCCGCGCGCGGCGGCCGGCCCCGGCCCGATGACCGCGGGCGCGGGTCAGGCGCAGGCGGTGTGCAGCTCCTCCAGGGCCTCGCGCCACAGGGCGGCCAGCCGCTCCGGCCGGGTGCCGGGCGACGCGGCGAGCGCGGTGTCGGTGACGAGGAACGCCGTCACCGCGTTCCCGTACTGGACGATCACGATGTTGAGGCGCTGCCGCGGCACGAAGCCCGGCAGCGTCATCACCCGGCGCACCGGCGCCTCCGCCACGGCCAGGCCCGGCGCGACCCGGAGCGTCGTCACGCCCATGGCGATGAAGTCCGGGTCGACGACGCGCTCCAGCATCGCCTTCGCCAGCCGGTACGGGATGCGGTTCGAGACCGCCCGCCCCCGGTCGCGGTGAACGCGGATCCGCCGTTCACCGGTCTGGCTCATCACCTGCCGCAGGTGCTCGCGCGGGGACGACCGCCCGCAGGGCAGGTCCAAGGGCAGGATCCCGACGTCGGGCCCGAAGGTGCCGCTACGGTCCGGCGGCCGCAGGTCGATCGGGATGTACGCCGGCAGCGCGCGTCCCACCTCGGGGCCGGGCCAGTCCTCGGGCGTCCAGGCGCGGAGCGCGCCGGTGAGCGCGGCGAGGCACACCTGGTTGAGGGTCGCCCGGTTCGCCCGTGCGACGGCGAGCAGCTGAGCGACGTCCAGGTCCACTCTGGTGATGGTGTACTCGCCCGTGGACGGCACTTTGTTGGGCGACCAGCGCGGCCGTCGTCGCAGGCGCACCCCCAGGTCGAGGCGCTCGCGGACCGAGGGCCGCCCGGACGCCGGATCCGCCGCCCGCCCGCGCTTGGGCGCGCGGGCGGCGCGCGCCCCGGGCTCGCCCAGCCGCCGGCGGCCGAACAGGGCCTCCAACGTCCCGATCATGGACGTCCCGTCCTGGAACATCACGTGGGTGCGGTAGCACAGCGTGTACTCGTCGGAGGCGTGGCCGTGCAGCATGACCAGTTCCCACGGCGGACGGTCGAGCGGCAGAGGCGGTAGAGCGAGGATCGCCGCGATCGTGTCGTCCTCTGGGGCGAGCTCCACCTCACGGACGTGCGGCGAAGGGTCGAAGTCGTCGACCGGCACCCACCGCGACCGGTCGTCGCCCAGCCGGTACCTCAGGAGCGGCGCCCGATCGAGGCGGTCGGCGATCTCGGCGCGCAGCGCGTCCAGCGAGGGAGCCGGGCCCTCGACGGTCAGGACGCCGCAGGTGGCGACGAAGAAGTCGTCCTCCCCGGACATCCGCTCCAGGATCCGCGTGGTCGTGCTCACCGGTACCGACTCGCTTCGCGGTGCCGTGCGCAGGAAAGGCATGGGGACTCCCCTCGGACGGTCGCGTACTGACGCGGCCCTTTTGTTGACTGTCTGCTTGTCTATCACTACATAGAGTGATGAGTGCGGGCGGGGTCTCGCCTGCCGAGGCACTGAGGAGAAGACGTGTCGATGAACAAGACGGAGGCGCGCTGCGCGGACGCCTTCACACCGTGGCCGCCGGAGTTCGAGGCCCGCTACAAGGCGGAGGGCTACTGGGGCGACGTCCTGCTCGGCGACATCGCGCGCGGCGACCCGTCCAGGACGGCGGTGGTGGCGGGGCGGGACCGGGTGTCCTACGGCGAGCTGGACCGGCGGGTCGCGAACACCGCCTCCGGCCTCCTCCGCCTGGGCGTCGAGCGCGGTGACCGCGTCATCGTCCAGCTGCTCAACACGACCGGCTTCGTCGTGACGTTCCTCGCCCTGGCGCGGATCGGCGCGATTCCCGTCCTGGCGCTGCCCGCGCACCGCGAGAGCGAGATCCGCTACCTGTGCGAGCTGGCGGACGCCCGCGCCTACGTCTGCGCCGACACCGACGGCGGCTTCGACTACCGGGCGATGGCCCGCGCCCTGCCGGTCGAGCACGTGATCGTGGACGGCGACGCGCAGGAGCTGGTCGCGCTCGCCGAGCTGGCCGGCGGCACCGGCGGCCCCGCGGAGATCTGGAACCGGCCGGCCCCGTCCGACATCGGCGTGCTCCTCCTGTCGGGCGGGACGACCGGGCTGCCCAAGCTGATCCCGCGGACGCACCGCGACTACGTCTACAACCTGGAGGCGAGCGCCGAGGTGTGCGGCGTCACCGCCGGCACCGTCTACCTCGCCGTGCTCCCGGTCGCGCACAACTTCGCGCTCGCCTGCCCCGGCGTCCTCGGCGTGCTGGCCGCCGGCGGCACCGTGGTGCTCGCCTCGTCCGGCTCCCCCGACGAGGCGTTCCCGCTGATCGAGCGGGAGCGCGTCACCGCCTGCGCGCTGGTCCCGCCGCTCGCGCACCTGTGGCTGGAGGCGGCGCCCCGGACCCGGAACGACCTGTCCTCGCTCGCGCTGCTCCAGGTCGGCGGCGCCCGGTTCGCGCCCGAGCGGGCGGCGCGCGTCCCGGAGGTCCTCGGCTGCGCCCTCCAGCAGGTGTTCGGGATGGCGGAGGGCCTGCTGAACTACACGCGGCTGGACGATCCGCCGGAGCTGGTCGAGCGCACGCAGGGCCGCCCGCTGTCCCCGGCCGACGAGATCCGGATCGTGGACGCCAAGGGCGCGCCGGTGGCCCCCGGCGAGGTCGGCGAGCTGCTGACCCGCGGCCCGTACACGCCGCGCGGCTACTACCGCGCGCCCGAGCACAACCGGCTCGCCTTCACCGCGGACGGCTTCTACCGCACCGGGGACCTCGTCCGCCGCCTGCCGTCCGGGCACCTCGTCGTGGAGGGCCGCGAGAAGGACCAGATCAACCGGGGCGGGGACAAGATCTCCGCGGCGGAGCTGGAGAGCCACCTCCTCGCGCATCCCGCCGTCCACGACGCCGCGGTGGTGGCCATCCCGGACCCGGTGGTGGGCGAGCGCACCTGCGCCTACCTGATCGCGCGCAGGCCCCACGCGAAGGACCGGCCCGCGGCGGACGAGCCGGCCGAGCCCGCGCCGGAGCGGCCCACGCTGCGGCAGATCAGGGACTTCCTGCGCGAGCGCGGGGTCGCCGCCTACAAGTTCCCCGACCGGATCGAGTACGTCGCGTCGTTCCCCCGCACCGCGGTCGGCAAGATCAGCAAGAAGGACCTGGTGGCCGCCGCGACCCGCTGACCGGCGGCCCGCGCAGGGGCGGCGGCGCGCGCCGGGGCGGC
>NZ_CAACUY010000408.1 GCF_900659615.1 Actinomadura fibrosa
GCCACGCCCGAGCCGACCGACGCGTCGGTCAGCGCCCCGGCCGCGTCGGCGGCCGCGTCGCGCTTGCCCCAGCGGCCCAGCCGGTACCCGGCCGCGCCGGGCACCACCGCGCCCGCGACCGCCGCCGTGCTCTTGCGCGCCTCCACCACCGACTTGTCGAGCTGCGCCTCGCCCTTCTCACGCGCCCCCACCGCCGAGTAGCCGACGGCGGAGAACAGGTGCTGGAACGGCTTGCGGTAGATGAACGCCGCGAACGTCACCAGCGCGATCAGCAGGATCTGGAGGCCCCACGGCAGCGTCTCGCCGAGGATCAGCCCGTACGCCCACAGCAGCAGCGACAGCACGCCGATCAGCGCCGCCTGCTTGAGCAGCATCGACAGCAGCAGCTCCAGCCAGCGGACGGCGATCACCCGTCCGATGCCCGGATGGATGCCGATGCCGAGGAAGATCGGCCCCGCCACGAGCAGCAGCAGGAACGCGATCTTCACCACGATCAGCGCGATCGCGATCACCATGATCAGCAGCCCCGCGACCAGCGCCGCGAACAGCCCGCCGAACGCCACGGCCAGCCGGTTCGTCCAGTTCTTGCCCTGGAACAGCGGATAGACGCCGGGATGCTGGTCCTTGATGCTCTTGGACACGTCCTTGTAGGCGTCGGACTTCTGCCCGAGATCGACCTTCTGCCCGCCGTAGGTCTCCGGCAGGTCCACCGCCTGCGCCCACAGCAGCTTGTCGGCGTTGTCCTTGACGACCTTGGCGTTCGGGTCGGTCGTGCCGAACTCGCCCTGCAACCAGGGCTTGCAGACCAGCGCCACCCACAGCCCGTTCGCGTTGCGGGTCGTCGCGTCCAGGTTCGGCGAGGACGCCGGGTCCTGCCTGCCCTCCGGCGGCGGCACGCACGTCCCGCCCTTGGTGTCGCTCTGCGGCAGCGCCGCGTTGAACGCGGCGCTCGTCGCCTCCGACACCTTCGTCCCGAGCGTGGTGAAGTCCGCGGGCCGCGCGACCAGCCAGATCAGCGCCACCATCGCCGCGACCATCCAGATCACGCCCTCGGTGACCTTGCTGGCCCGCCGCCGGACCAGCCCCCACCAGGCCAGCCACATCGCGCCGAGGATGACCACCCACGACCAGTACCGGGCGTTGAACGTCTTGCCCATGCCGCTGATGACGCCGTCGACGGTGTCCTTCAGCCAGCTCAGCAGCGACTCCGACGCGGCCGCCTGGTACACGCTGATCGTCGTCCGGTCGATCGCCCGGACGAGCGTGAACGTCGTGTTGGCGAGGGCGTTGCCCATCATCGCCATCGCGTCCGAGCAGCCCATGTCGACCGCGTACCACGTCTGCCCCGCGGTGCCGTACCGGTCGTAGTACGTCAGCCGGTCGACCGGGGTCTTCTGCAGCTTGGCGTTCGGATAGTCGGGCGGCTTGATGAGCCCGTCCGTACCGGACCCGTACTGCTCCGGGGCAGGACTGTCCGCCGGACGGCAGGCGTCGCTCGGACTCGGCAGCGGGATCGACGCCGCGGCGGGCGACACGGGGCTCACCAGGAACAGCGCCATGATGACCAGCAGCAGCACCGACCGCCTGGTGCGGGGCCGGCGGGTGCGGCGGGGGGACCGGCGGGGCCGGTCGAGGCACGTGCGGTCCAGCCCTTCGCCGGGCGAGCGCTGCAGGCGCGCCATCGGACGGCGGGGACCCCTCATCTGCTGACCTCCTCGACCTCGGCCCCCGCCGCGGTGAGCTCGGACTGGCCCGGATGGGACCGGGTCGGGTTGGTGTCGAGCCAGCGTTGCAGTTCCTCGGAGATCAGGTCGACGCCGATGCGCCCCGCCCGGCCGTCGAGGTCGCGGAAGATGCACTCGCCGTTGCCGAGGTTGCGCAGCACCGCCTTGTGTTCGTCGGACGCCTCCACCCCGAGGAGCGACATGACGTTGCCCACCTCGACGCGTTCGGTCGAGCGGAAGGAGAACACCGACGACAGGCAGTTGGTCACCTGTTCATTCAAGAGGTCTCCGGCGTTCTGCGAGACCAGGATCAACGCAGTGTTGCGAGAACGGCCCATACGCGACACTTCCGGCACCAGCTTGGCGCCTTCCGGCGTCGATGTGATGGCCCACGCCTCGTCCAGGAAGATGGCCTTCGGCAGCCGCCGGTCGAGCCCGTGCATGAGCCGCCGCGCGAACTGCGACACCAGGTACATCAGCGCGACCGACAGGCGCTGCTCGTAGGAGTAGTCCTCCCGGTTGATGGCCACGTCCGGGAGCGTGAGGCCGCCGAGGGTGAACACGGTCGTCCAGCCGTCGCTGTCGATCCGCTCCCCGCCGGACGGGTCGAAGCACAGCCGCGCGAGCCGCATCTCCGACATCGAGCGGAGCACCGCGCCGAGGTTCTTGGACGCGGGGTCGGCGGCGCTCTCCAGGTAGTCGACGACCCGTCCGAGCGAGGGCCGCTCGGCGTTGGCGACGGCGCCCACCGCCTGGATCATCGCGGACTCGCGCTCCTCCGACATCCGCGGCAGCAGCAGCCGCAGCGTCTCGGTCGCCATCGTCTTCTTCGCCGCGAGGTCGTCGCCGAACGAGAACGGGTCGAGCAGGCCCGGCGCGGCCGAGCCGAGCGGCAGGATCCGCGCCTTGCGGCCCCGCGCCCGCAGCAGCTGCACCAGGGACTCGGCGTCGCCCTTCGGGTCGATCGCGGCGACCGTGACGCCGCGCAGCGCCATCTGGTAGATCAGCAGCAGCGCGAGGGTGGTCTTGCCGCCGCCGGGCTCACCGGTGATCGCCACGGCCGTCGGGCGGTTCCGCGCCGCCGCGACGAGCGGGTCGAAGTGGACGATGGAGCGGGCCCGGCCGAGTGTCTCGCCGATGTACGGGCCGATCCAGCCCTCGCCGTTCTCGTCCGGACGGTCGCCGAGGTCGACGGTGGCGACGGGCATCCCGCCCGCGATGGTCCGCAGCGGCTGGCGCTGCGCGTAGGCGTTCAGCCGGATCCGGTCACCGGGCAGCGACTCCAGGAACAGCGAGAACTGGTCCCCGGTCGAGTTGACGACGTCGATGCCGATGTCGCGGTAGTGCTCCACGACCGCGTCCACCCGCTGCGCGAGCAGCTCCTCCGTCGGCGCCGACACGATGAGCCGGTGCCAGCCGTACACGAACGGCAGCCGCTCCTTGGTGATGCCGTGCTCCAGCATCCGCGCCGCGTCGATCTGCTCGGCGAGCGCGATCGGCGCCTCCGCGCCGGCCTCCCGGATGTGCTGGTCCATGTCCCGGGCGTGCGCCAGCTTCCGCGAGACGTCCTTGGACGCCTTCGCGGGCGGGATCAGCTTCATCCGCGCGCTGATCTCCACGGGGAACGGCAGCGCGTCCGCGTAGTGGAACCAGGGCTCGCCGTCCGGGAACGGCATCATGTCGGGGAACCGCGCGAACGACAGGTACGCCACGTAGGACGCCGCCGTGGCGCCCCCGCCCGCCCCGGTGTAGTTCGGCTGCTCGACCCGCAGGTACGAGCGCCCGTTGTGGATGGCGCCCTCGACGAGCGACTCGATCTCGCCCTTGCCCCACGTCCGGCGCGGCACCGCGGACGGCGGCGGATCGGCCAGCGAGCCCGTCACCGCGTGCTGGAACAGCCACGCCACCTCGGTCGAGGTGGCGTGCCGCGCGTAGAGGGCCGACCCCCCTAGGGCGCGCCCGATCCGCTCGGCCTGCTCCGTCCAGCGGCCGATCTCCCTCTTGTCGATCGCGTCGTCGTTCACCCCGAGGACGTTCTCGCTGCGCTTGTAGAACCCGAGGAGCTGCGACATCACCCCTCCGGACAGGTGCGCGCCCATCCCCCGCGGCCCGAGCCGGACCCCGAGGTACACCTCCTTCGTCCAGAAGTCCTTGGCCCACACGTGGGCGTAGGTCTCCTCCAGGTACTCCCGCCACCCGGACCCGCCGTCGGACGTCCGGTCGAGCGCCAGCGCCCACTCCGCCGCCGGATACGTCCGGTGCGCGATCCTCAGGTGCACCTCGGCGTCCTGCATCCGGATGCCCGCGAGCGCGATCGTGATGTTCGTGGCGAGCGCCTCGCGCTCCTCACCGGTGGTGAACTCGTACGACACCGTCGGCAGCCGGAAGTAGGCCCACGCGGCGTTGTCGGTGAGCAGCACCCGGTCGTCGAAGTACCGGACCGCGAGCCGGCTGGACTTGCTCATGCCGTCCTCCCGACTCCCGTTCCGATCACTGATTCTCCCGACGCGCGACGTGGGGTGAAGGGCTGCCCGGGAGACTCTTCTGCGTCCGGACGGTCATGAACGTCAGGCCCGCCGGCCAGGCACGCCCGCGCCCCGGTCGGGTCCGCTCGATGCCCGCGAGGGGCGCTCATCGGGTGGCCTCCTGCTCCTGCTGAAGCTCCTGGTAACGCTCGGGCACGACGGTGAACCCGCCGGCGACCACGCCGGCGAGGGCAAGATAGGCACGCCGCGTCGGCGCGCGCAACGACTTGAGCTCGTTGCGGGGCGCCCGGTCCATGCTCAGGTGATCATCCCACGGGATGCGGACGAGGGCCCGGCAGCGGCCCCGCGCCACGGCCTCGGCCTGCTCGACGTCGTCCATGCTGCGGCGGCTCACCCCGTTGATCACCGTCACGGCCCGCGACCTCAGCTCCTCGTACCCGTGCCCGTCCAGCCACTCGAACGTCATCGCCACCGCGCGCGGCGCGTCCGCGCTCGCCGGCGCGACCAGCACGATCTGGTCCGCGTACGGCAGCACCCGCGCGACGACCGCAGCGGCCGCGTCCAGCAGCGTCACCGAGTAGAACTTGTCGATCGTCCGGATGGCGACCGCGTAGTCGCGGTCGTCGAGCGCCTGGAGCGGGTTCTTGCCCGCGGCGATGACGTCGAGGCCCGACTTGGCCTGCGACGTGTACCGGCGCATCGCGGTGAGGCTGCCCACCTGGTCGGCGCGCGTGATGAGCCCGGTCAGCGTCTCGTTGGTCTCGCTGCGCGTCCGCCGCGCCAGCGCGCCCGGCCCCGGGTTCACGTCGATCGCGACGACCGGCTCCCCGTTGTGCTGGGAGAACGTATGCCCCAGCATCAGCGCGGTCACGGTCTGCCCCGCCCCGCCCGTGCACCCGAGCACGACGATGTGCCGCGTCCCGTGGAACGGCTGCTGCAACCGCATCTGGTACTCGGCGTCCACCTCGCCGTGCCCGCCGCCGACGGCCTGGATGAGCCGCCGCAGCCCGCCGGTGGTGACCTCGTGCTCGGGATCCGGCGGCGTGATCGGCGTCGTGCTGGTGTCGCTGCTGGTCTGCCTGATCCCGACGACGATCGGGGCGCTGCTGTCGGCGATCGGCAT
>NZ_CAACUY010000409.1 GCF_900659615.1 Actinomadura fibrosa
TTCTGTCCCACCACTTGCGCGAAGTCCATGCGTATCAGCATAGTGGTACAGACGTACCAGTATAAGGCTCTACGGAGGCGCTATGACGGTGACGCGGCTGCGGCACTCCCGCGGCGTGCAGCGCCGCGCGCGTCAGCGCCTTGTCGCAGCAGGCCGCGACGGCGCCGGGAGGCCCCCCGGGCAGGCCGAAGACCTGGGCGACCTGTGCCGCCGGCACGATGTGCGGCTCGCTCCAGCTCAGCACTCCGCGGAGCGGCCCGGCGGCGGCGAGCCGCATCGCCCGCTCGGCCATCGCGGGACCGTTCCGGGTGTCGTCGATCCTCGTCCAGCCGGCGATGTGGTCGAGCTGCCAGGTCGGCGGCCGTTCGCAGAACAGGTGGACCCGGTGGCGTTCGGCGATCGACGCGAGCAGGTGCCCGCGGTACGGCCTGCCGCCGCTCTCGACGAGCAGCAGGAGGGGGCGTTCGTCCGCCCGGGCGTCGGACATCGGCGCATCCTTTCCCGGACGGGTCACTTCCGCCCGAACGTCATGCCGCCGGCGGGGGAAAGGGCGCCCGGAACCCTCCGGTGGAACCGGCCGGCGCCCACGGCGGTCGCCCGGCGGTCGCCGTCGATCTGGTGCAGGACGACCTCGCCCGTGCGGGGACACGCGTCCAGCATCAGCCCGTCGCCCGCGAAGAAGCCGACGTGCTGGACGGGCTCCTCCGGCGGCGCGAAGAACAGCAGGTCGCCCGGCTGCTCCTCCCCGGGCGGCACCCGGGTCGCGGCCTCGAACTGCGCGTGGGCGTCGCGGGGCACCGTCAGCCCGCACCGCCGGTACGCGGCGTGGACGAGGCCCGAGCAGTCGAACCCCCGCGGTGAGAGACCGCCCCACAGGAACGGCACGCCGAGGAAGCGCCTGGCCATCGCGAGGACGGACGCTCCGTCCGGCGTTCCGCGGGGCGCCTTCACGATGTCCCGCTCGGGGACCCGGTACCGTCCGGGCAGCCCGGGGACGGCCACGTCGCATACGCCGCCTCCCGGCTCGCCGAGGGAGATGAGCCCGGTGCCGAAGGCGACGCCGTCCAGCGGGACCCGCCCGTCGAGGACGGTCTCGACCGCGTCCACCATCACGCGCGGGCCGTCGGCGGGCGGCTCCGGCGACGCCGCCCGCGCGGCCGGCAACCAGCCGGGATAGCCGCGCGGGTCGCGCGTGCCCGACGGCTGCCCGACCGCGACGACCCGCAGCCAGCCGTCGCGGGTCTCGTCGACGAGCAGGGCGTCGCCGAGGAGCACCTGCGTCTCCGCCCGCTCCCGCTCGGGCGATGCCCACAGCGTCGCCAGCGGCACGGTGACCACCGCGCGCCGGGCCATCGGTCGGTAGCGGACCAGGCCGTTCCGGGACACGTCCCCATGCTCGGGCGGCGCCGGGCCGGAGGCCAGTCTCTCTTCTCGGTCGTACTTTCAGGGATGCGTCCGCCGGGTACCGGGCCATGGGGCGGTTCTGGCGTGGTGATGACCGGAACCGACAAGACTGGAGGTGGCGCGGGGGACAGGCTTGTCGTATGGATCTGAACAGGGCATCCGACTTCATGGCCACCCACGCGCGCCTCCTCGACCGCCGCCGCTTCGAGGTCCTCACCGGCGGCGGCGACCGGGAGGCGCTGCTGGCCGCGCTGAACGCCTACCGCAATGCCGACGGCGGCTACGGGTACGGCCTGGAACCCGACCTGCGGTCGCGGACGAGCCAGACCGGCGCCGCCCTGCACGCGCTGGAGGTCTTCGCCGAGCTGGCCCCGGTCACGGCGCCGCAGGCGGTCCAGCTGTGCGATTGGCTGGACGCGGTGAGCCTCCCGGACGGCGGGATCCCGTTCGCCGTGCCCGTCCCGGACGAGGCGGGCTGTGCGCCGTTCTGGACGGGCGCCGACCCGAAGGCGTCGTCGCTCCAGATCACCGCCGTGGTCGCGGCGATGGCACGGCGCGTGGCCGACGCCGACCCGGCCGTCGCGGGCCACCCCTGGCTCGCGCGGGCCGTCCGCTACTGCCTGGACGCCATGCGGGCGAAGACCGAGTTCCACGCCATCGAGCTGTCGTTCGCGCTGTGGCTGCTGGACGCCGTCCACGACACCGAGCCGGAGGCCGCCGAGTTGATCGAGCTGCTCGGCAGGAACATCCCTGAGAACGGGCACGTGCGCGTCCAGGGCGGGCTGGATGACGAGGCGATGCGCCCCCTCGACTTCGCGCCCTACCCGGACAGCCCCGTCCGGGCGCTGTTCGCGCCCGGCGTCGTGGAAGCCGACCTTGAGCGGCTCGACGCGGAGCAGCAGGACGACGGGGGCTGGCGGGTCGACTTCGCCAACTACTCGCCGGCGGCGGAGCTGGAGTGGCGCGGCTACGCGACCGTCAAGGCGGTCGCCATCCTCCTGCGCGCCGGAGCGGCCGCGTAGGGCGCCGGTCGACGGCGGCCGTCCGCGCCGCGGGGCCGGGCCCGCGTGAGAGCCTTGGGGCGCGGGTCACCACGGCACCGGAGGAGCGCGATGACCAACGGCCCCGGCTACACGCCGCTCACCCCCCTGGCCTTCCTCGCGCGGTCGGCGGAGGTCTTCCCCGGCAAGACGGCGTACGTGCACGGCGAGCGCCGCGCGTCCTACGCCGAGTTCGCCGCGGAGGCCACCCGGCTCGCGCACGCGCTGCGCGCCTCCGGCGTCCGGCCCGGCGACCGGGTGGCCTACCTCGCCCCGAACGTGCCGGAGCTGCTCGTCGCGCACTTCGCCGTGCCGCTCGCCGGCGCGGTCCTCGTCGCGGTCAACACGCGCCTCGCGCCCGAGGAGGTCCGCTACATCCTGGACCATTCGGACGCGAGGCTCCTCGTCGTCGACGCCGCGCTGCACCCCGCCGTCGCGCCGCTGGCCGGCGCGCTGCCCGAGACGGTCACGGTGCCCGCCCCCGGCGCCGAGCCCGACCCGGCCGTCGGCGGCATCGGCTACGCCGACCTGCTCGCGCGCGGCTCCGACGACCCGCTGCCGTGGAGCGTGGACGACGAGAACGCGCCCATCTCCATCAACTACACGTCCGGGACGACGGGCCGGCCGAAAGGCGTGGTCTACACGCACCGCGGCGCGTACCTGAACGCGCTCGGCGAGGTCATGCACTCCCAGCACGGCTCCGGCAGCGTCTACCTGTGGACGCTGCCGATGTTCCACTGCAACGGCTGGTGCACGCCGTGGGCGCTCGTCGCGATCGGCGGGACGCAGGTCTGCCTGCGGGCCGTCGTCGCCGCCGACATCTGGCGGCTCATCGACACCGAGGGCGTCACCCATCTGAACGGCGCCCCGACCGTCCTCGTCACCATCGCCAACGCGGCCGAGGCGCACCCGCTGGAGCGGCCCCTCGTCGTCACCACGGCGGGCGCGCCGCCCAGCCCGACGATCATCGGGCGGATGGAGGAGCTCGGCGCGCGGATCGTCCACGTGTACGGGCTGACCGAGACCTACGGGCCCTACTCGGTGTGCGAGCCGCAGCCGGGCTGGACGTCGCTGGCGGCGCCGGAGCGGGCGCGGCTGCTGGCCCGGCAGGGCGTCGGCATGATCCAGACGGACGGCCTGCGCATCGTCGACGACGCGATGGAGGACGTGCCCGCCGACGGCGCGACGCTCGGCGAGATCGTCATGCGCGGAAACAACGTCATGCAGGGGTACCACCGCGACGAGGAGGCCACCGCGAAGGCGTTCCGGGGCGGCTGGTTCCACTCCGGCGACCTCGGCGTCCGGCATCCCGACGGGTACGTCGAGCTGCGCGACCGCTCCAAGGACATCATCATCTCCGGCGGCGAGAACATCTCGACCGTGGAGGTGGAGCGCGCGATCGACTCGCATCCCGCCGTGCTGGAGGTCGCCGTCGTCGCCGTCCCGGACGACCGGTGGGGCGAGCGGCCGAAGGCGTTCGTCGTGCTGCGGGAGGGGCGCGCCGCGACCGAATCGGAGATCATCGAGCATGTCCGGGGCGGTCTCGCCCGGTACAAGGCCCCCGACGCCGTCGAGTTCGTCGCCGAGCTCCCCAAGACGTCCACCGGCAAGATCCAGAAGTTCCAGCTCCGCGAGAAGGAGTGGGCGGGGCGGGACCGCCGCGTCCAAGGCTGACACCGCCGCCACACCACCGCGCCGCGCGGGTGACGGACGCCGGTTCGGGGGAACGCTCGGAGGACGGCGAGGGATGCCGCCACCGAACGAGAGGAGGGCGGGATGTCGCCCACCGACGGGCCGGCCGGGAGGCCGTCCGGCAACGTGCTGATCGTGGGGGCGGGCCCGACCGGGCTCCTGCTGGCGGGGGACCTGGCGGCGGCCGGGGTGGCCTGCACCGTCCTGGAGCGGCGGGACGCCGAGACGAGCGCGCTGACCCGCGCGTTCGCCGTGCACGCGCGCACCCTGGAGCTGCTCGACGCGCGCGGGGTCGCCGACCGGCTCGTCGCGACCGGGCGGCGCGTCGGGCGGGTGCGGCTCGCCGGCGTCGCCCGCCTCCGCTTCGACCGCCTGCCCGGCCGCTTCCCGTACGTCCTGGTCACGCCCCAGTACGAGACCGAGCGGGTGCTGCGGGAACGGGCGCTCGACCGCGGCGCGGAGATCCTGTACGGCGCCGAGGCGGTCGGGCTGCGGCAGGACGCGGCGGGCGTCGACGTCGACGTCCGCATGGCCGCCGGGGGCACGCGGACCCTCCGGGCGTCCTACGTGGTCGGCGCCGACGGGGTGCGCAGCACGGTCCGGGACGCGGTCGGGCTGCCGTTCCCCGGCGAGGCCGTCCTCCGGTCGCTGATGCTGGCGGACGTGCGGCTGGAGAACGCGCCCGACGAGGCGTTCACCGCCGGCGCCTCCGCCGACGCCTTCGCGTTCGTCGCGCCGTTCGGCGACGGCTGGTACCGGGTGGGCGCGTGGAACCGGCGGCACCAGGCCCCCGACACCGAGCCCGTGGACGTCGGCGAGCTGCGGGAGGTGGTGCGGCGCGCGCTCGGCACCGACCTCGGCCTCGGCGAGCCCCGCTGGACGTCGCGGTTCCACAGCGAGGAGCGGCAGGTCCCGCGGTACCGGGTGGGGCGGGTCTTCCTCGCGGGCGACGCCGCGCACGTCCACTCCCCGGCGGGCGGGCAGGGGATGAACGTCGGCCTCCAGGACGCCGCGAACCTCGGCTGGAAGCTGGCCGCCGCGCTGCGCGGGCGGGCGCCGTCCTGGCTGCTCGACAGCTACCACGAGGAGCGGTACCCGGTCGGGCGGGCGGTGCTGCGCGGCAGCGGCGCGCTGCTGCGCGGCGTCACCGCGGAGCCGCGGGCGCTGCGGCTGG
>NZ_CAACUY010000410.1 GCF_900659615.1 Actinomadura fibrosa
GTGCGGGGCGCGCCGTCCGCCGCCGTTCAGGCGCGCGCCGAGCCGCAGCGCGGCGGGGCGCAGCAGGCGGCCGATGCCGGTGAGGATCCACAGCAGCAGCTGGCCCACGCCCGCCACGATCCGCCCGGACAGCCGCCACGCCTGGTGCGCGAGCGCGGGCCCGAAGCCCGCGGGGTCGGGGCCGCGCCGTGTCTTGTCGGAGTGGTCTTCGCCGGTCACCCCTCCATACTGACCGCTGGGCGGGGCGATCACCTCACCGTGCGGAGGTATGCGGAGGAGCGGGATCCCCCTGGAGGACGACCCGGTTTCCCTCCTTTCGGTGGACGTGCCGGGACCTGCGCGAACGTAGTGTTCTCAGTGTGACCGCGACGGTGGCCGCCGCCGACCAGGGGTTCGGCACGGCTGCCGCGGTCACACCAGAACCGCCCGGTTTCAGGGGTCCGGGCGGGGACGCATGGGAAGCACCTCGCCGGACGGCCGTGGTACGCGCCTCCTCGCGGAGGCACTCGCCGGTCTTGCCTGGGCTGGGGTCGACCGGCACGGCGGCGGCCGCCCGGCGAGGGATCCCATGCGGGCCCCATGCGGGCATCCCTCCCCGGCTTCACATGCCGAGGTCCCTTCACATGCCAAGGTCCCTTGAGAGGGCGCCCTGCGGCGTGCTCGGCCCCTTCGCAGAGCGGCCCCCTTCGCAGAGCGACTCGATTCGACCTTCCCGGACGGCCCGGTGCCGCTCCGGCACGGGGTGCTGGGCGGGTCGGGTCGTTCTTCAGGAGGAGACGGGGGGTGTCTCCGCGCGCCGGAGGTCGGCCTCGTCCAGCGCCGGCTCCAGGTAGATCAGCCGGGCCTCGGGGAACTGGGCCCGGATCCGCGCCTCGGCGGCGTCGATGCCGCGGGCGACCTCGGCCGCCGTGTCGTCGTGGTAGACGGCGATCTTGGCGGCGATCAGCAGCTCCTCCGGCCCGACGTACTCGGTGCGCATGTGGATGACGTGGTCGACCTCGTCGACCGACTCCAGCGCCGCGATGATCCGCTGCTCCTGCTCGGGGTCGGCGCCCTCGCCGATGAGCAGGCTCTTGGTCTCGATCGCGAGGATCGTCGCGACGGCGCCGAGCAGCAGGCCGATCGCCATGGTGCCGACGCCGTCCCAGACGCCGTCCTCGGTGACGACGGCCATCGTCACGCCGAACAGCGCGAACAGCAGGCCGAGCAGCGCGGCGAGGTCCTCCAGCAGGACGACGGGCAGTTCGGGGGCCTTGGCGCGCCGGATGAACGCCCACCAGGACTGGGTGCCGCGGTGCTCGTTCGACTCCTTGATCGCCGTCCGGAAGGAGAAGGACTCCAGCCCGATCGCGATGATCAGCACCGCGAACGCCCAGATGGGGGCCTCGACCTCCTCCGGGTGGGAGATCTTGTGGTAGCCCTCGTACAGCGAGAACGCGGAGCCGACGGTGAACAGGACGACGGCGACGACGAACGCGTAGAAGTAGCGTTCGCGGCCGTATCCGAAGGGGTGCTTCGGGGTCCGGCTGCGTTCGGCGCGCTTGCGTCCGAGGAGCAGCAGCCCCTGGTTCCCCGAGTCCGCCACCGAGTGGATCGACTCGGCGAGCATCGACGACGAACCGGTGAACGCGAACGCGACGAACTTCGACGCGGCGATCCCGAGGTTGGCGGCCAGCGCGGCGACAATGGCCTTGGTCCCGCCCTCAGCACTCATCTACGCAATCCTCGCTTTGAGCTCTTGGATGACCGGCACGGGCGTGGGGTCGACGCCCAGCGTGATGGCCAAGTAAACCGTGACATAGTCCGTGAGCGCGACGAGGGAGGCGATCCGTTCCAGCGGGTGGGTCCCCTCCGCCGCCAGTTCGGACACCGCGACGCCGCGGTCGCGGGCCGCCAGGAGGGACGCCTCGCGCCGCTTGCGGACCTGCGGGTGCTCCTCGGTGTCGCGGAGGAGCACCAGGTGGAGTCCGTGCTCGGCGTCGCCCTCGCGGTCGCGGAAGAAGTCGTCGGGGTCGGCGGGCGAGCCGCCGGCGGCGAAGAGGCCGTCGAAGGCCATCACCTGGTTGTGGTTCGCCTCGGGGAGGGCGCCGTAGACGCCGGGGTACTTGGCGTTCTCGTTGAGCTGGCAGCACATCCGGTACGCGGCCGTGCTCGCCAGGTCCGACGACCCCCACACCAGCGGGACGTCGCCCGCGAGGTCGAGGGCCATCCGCTTGGCGGGGTTCACGAACGGCTCGCTCCCGGGGCGGCAGCGGTGCGCGACGTCCTCCAGGAGCGTCGCGGTGGACTCCAGCACCGCGTCCGGCACGTCGGCGAGGCCGAGGGCCCGCGCGGCGAGCAGCAGCGGGACGGTCAGGCCCCACAGCGTCGAGCGCGGCTGGCCGACCGAGCGCACCGGGACGAACGCCGCGCGGCTGCGGGCGGCGAGGTCGGCGAGCGGGGAGTCGGCCCCGCCGACGAACAGCAGCCGGCTGCCGCGCCGCGCCGCCTCCGCCGCGACCTCCAGGGTCTCCTCCGTGGCGCCCGAGCAGGACACGGCGATGACCAGGTCGGCGGCGCCGACCCAGCCGGGCAGCCGGTAGCCGCGCACGGTCGTCACGGGCACCGGGCAGCCCGCGCCGCACACCGCCGCGAGCACGTCGCCGGAGATGCCGGAGCCGCCCATGCCGGTGACCACGATCGCGCGCGGGCGGCCGTCCTCGGCGAGCGCGGCGACGCCCGCCTCGGACGCCGCGCGCTGCGCCTCGCGGATCTGCGCGGCCGACGAGGCGACCTGCCGCAGCATCCCGCCGGGATCCGCGGCCTCGATCGCCGCCGCGTCCTCCAGGGCGGCTCCCGAAAAGCCGGAGATCACGGGGCGGGGGTCCTCGCCTCGTCGACGAGGAGGACCGGGATGTCGTCCCGGACGGGGTAGGCGTAGCCGCACGAGCCGGTGCAGACCAGCTCGGCGGCCGCGTCGTCGGCGCGGAGCTCGCCGCCGCAGTTCGGGCAGGCGAGGATCTCCAGCAGCCAGGAGTCGAGCCTCATCGTCATGGCAGCGTCACTTTCCCCTCACGATGGCGAGGACCTCGTCGCGGATCGCCGCCGTGGTCGGGTCGTCGGCGGCCTCGGCGTTGAGGCGCAGCAGCGGTTCGGTGTTGGACGGCCGCAGGTTGAACCACCAGCCGGCGGCCTCGTCGGCGACGGTCAGGCCGTCGAGCTCGTCGATCGTCACGCCGGGCCGCCCGGCGAACGCCTCGCGCACCTGCGCGGTGGCGGCGTCCTGGTCGGCGACCTCGCTGTTGATCTCGCCGGACGCGGAGTAGCGGGTGTACTCGCCGAGCAGCTCCGACAGCGGCCGGTCCTGCTCGCCGAGCGCGGCGAGGACGTGCAGCGCGGCGAGCATGCCCGAGTCGGCGAACCAGAAGTCGCGGAAGTAGAAGTGCGCCGAGTGCTCGCCGCCGAACACCGCGCCGGACTCGGCCATCGTCTGCTTGATGAACGAGTGGCCGACGCGGGTGCGGATCGGCGTGCCGCCGTGCTCGGTGACGATCTCCGGGACGGCCTTCGACGTGATCAGGTTGTGCACGATCGGGGCGCCGGGGTGCTTGGCCAGCTCCCGGACCGCGACCAGCGCGGTGATCGCGGACGGGGAGACGATCTCGCCGCGCTCGTCCACGACGAAGCAGCGGTCGGCGTCGCCGTCGAAGGCGAGCCCGATGTCGGCGCCCGTCTCGCGGACCTTGGCCTGGAGGTCGCGGAGGTTCGCCGGCTCGATCGGGTTGGCCTCGTGGTTCGGGAAGGTGCCGTCGAGCTCGAAGTACAGCGGCACGAGGTCGATCGGCAGGCCCTCGAAGACGGACGGGACGGTGTGCCCGCCCATGCCGTTGCCCGCGTCGACGACGACCTTGAGCGGGCGGATCGACGACAGGTCGACCAGCGTCTTCAGGTGGTCGGCGTAGCCCTTGAGGATGTCGCGGCTCGACACCGTGCCGGCGGGGCCGTCGTGGGCGGGGACGCCCTTCTCGACGAGCTCGCGGATCTCGGTGAGGCCGGTGTCGCGGCCGACCGGCCGCGCGCCCGCGCGGCACAGCTTCAGCCCGTTGTAGCGGGCCGGGTTGTGGCTCGCGGTGAACATGGCGCCGGGCAGGTCGAGGCTGCCGCTGGCGTAGTACAGCATGTCGGTGGAGCCGAGCCCCGCCTCGATGACGTCCGCCCCCTGGGACGTCGCGCCGCGCGCGAACGCCTCGGCGAGCGGCACGGAGGACTCCCGCATGTCGTGCGCGGTGACGACCGCGCCGGCCCCCGTCACGCGCACGAAGGCCGCGCCGACCGCCTCGGCGATGGCGGCGTCGAGCTCGTCCGGGACGACGCCCCGGATGTCGTACGCCTTGAAGATCTTGGCGAGGTCGCCCACTCCTGCTCCCTGTCCGAGTGATGTCACGGGGGATTCCCGAGCCTACCGGGAACGGGCGGGGCGACCGGCCGCGGCTCGGCAGGCCGGGGCAAAGCGGACGGCTTCCGGCGCGCGGGGCGCGGGGCCGCGGCCCGCGGCGGTCACTCCTGGGGCTTGGTGCCCGCGGGCTCGGAGCGCAGGACCCGCAGGTGCCCGCGGCGGCCGACCTCGGTGCCCTGCCCGACCGGCTCCTGGCCGGAGCCCGGCGCGGGCTTGGCGGCCTCGCGGACGGCGTCGGCGAGCGCCTCCAGGTCGTCGGCGCTGGGCTCGGTCTCCGTCTCGACGGGCAGCCGGACCAGTTCCCATCCCATCGGCGCGGTGAGCCGCTCGGAGTGCTCCGCGCACAGGTCGTAGCAGTGCGGCTCGGCGTACGTGGCGAGGGGCCCCAGGACCGCGGTCGAGTCACGGTAGACGTACGTGAGCGTGAAGACTGCGGGCGCCTTGCAGGCGGTGCGGGAGCAGGTGCGGACGGGGCTCACGATGGCCGACCGTACCTCCCTCCCGCCGCCTCCGCCACCACCCCGGCGCACGTGTCGCCGTTACCGGTGGATTTCCGGGGTAACAACTACATTCCGTGTAGTCACGGGTTCTTACCGTGGCCTCGCATTGCTCACCGGGCCGTTCGCTCACCGGGCCGTGCCGAGCCAGCGGGCCATCGCGGCGCCGCGGGTGCGCACGCCGAGCTTCGCGAAGATCCGGTTGACGTGGTTCTTGATCGTGTACTCGGAGACGACCAGGGCGCGGGCGATCTCGCCGTTGGAGCGGCCCTGCGCGATGAGCTCCATGACCTCGGCCTCGCGCGGCGAGAGGCCGAGGTCGTCGCGGCGGCCGGGCGGGCCCGGCGGCGCGGCCTCGGCGGCCGGTGCCGGGG
>NZ_CAACUY010000411.1 GCF_900659615.1 Actinomadura fibrosa
ATCGAGTGGACGAGCGGGACGCCCCAGCGCTTCTTGGCGGCCCATCCGGCCTGCCCGGACAACCAGTAGTGCGTGTGGAGGGGTCGCAGTGGCCCGGCATGGGCGTGGAGCTGCTGGACCACTCGCCCGCGTTCGCGTCCCGGCTCGCCGAGTGCGCCAAGGCGCTCGAACCGTACGTCGAGTGGGACCTGCTCGACGTGCTGCGCGGCGCGCCCGGCGCCCCCACGCTGGACGCCGTCGACGTCGTCCAGCCTGTCCTGTGGGCGGTGATGGTGTCGCTCGCCGAGGCGTGGCGCGCGGCGGGCGTCGAGCCGTCCGCCGTCGTCGGCCACTCGCAGGGCGAGATCGCCGCGGCCTGCGTCGCGGGCGGGCTGCCGCTGGAGGACGGCGCCCGCGTCGTCGCCCTCCGCAGCAAGATCATCCGACATGGGCTCGCGGGCCGGGGCGGCATGATGTCGGTCGCCCTGTCCGCCGACCAGGCCGCCGAGCACATCGCCGCGTGGGACGGCCGCCTCCAGCTCGCCGTCGTCAACGGGCCCGGCTCCGTCGTCGTCTGCGGCGACCCCGACGCCCTCGGCGAGCTCAAGGAGCGGCTCGACGCCGACGGCGTGCAGGCCCGCCGCATCCCGGTGGACTACGCGTCCCACTCGGTGTTCGTGGAGGAGATCCGTGACCGGCTGCTGGCCGAGCTGACCGGCCTCGCGCCGCGGACGTCGGCCGTGCCGTTCTACTCGACCGTCACCGCCGGGCCGCTCGACACCGCCGGGCTGGACGCCGAGTACTGGTACGCCAACCTGCGCGAGACCGTCCGCTTCGAGGAGACGACCCGCGCGCTGCTCGCCGACGGCTTCGAGATCTTCGTCGAGGCCAGCCCGCACCCGGGCCTGCTCGTCGGCCTCGGCGAAACGGCCGAGTCCGCCGGAACGGCCGCCGCGCTCGTCGGCACCCTCCGCCGCGGCGAGGGCGGCCCGCGCCGCCTCACCGCCTCGCTCGCCGAGGCCTACACGCGCGGCGCGACCGTCGACTGGGAGAGCGTGTTCGCCGGGACGGGCGCCCGCCGCGTCGAGCTGCCCACCTACGCGTTCCAGCGCAAGCGGTACTGGCTCGACGTGCCCGAGCGCACCGGCGACGCGTCCAGCGCGGGCCAGGTGCCCGCCGGCCACCCGCTGCTCGGCGCCGCCGTGCCGGTCGCCGGAACGGGTGGGGTGCTGCTCACCGGACGGCTCTCCGTCGCGTCGCAGCCCTGGCTCGCCGATCACGTCGTGGACGGCACCGTCCTGTTCCCCGGCACCGGCTTCGTCGAGCTCGCCGTCCGCGCGGGCGACGAGGCCGGGCGCGGGCGCGTGGACGAGCTGACCCTTGAGGCGCCCCTCGCGCTCCCGGACCGCGGCGGCGTCGCGATCCAGGTCGCCGTCGACGCCGACCTGCGCACCGTGACGGTCCACTCGCGTCCCGAGGACGCGCCCGCCGACCTGCCCTGGACGCGGCACGCCGTCGGCACGCTCGCCGACGCCGCGCCCGAACCGCCGCCCGAGGACGCGCCGTGGCCGCCGCCGGGCGCCGAACCGGTCGACCTCACCGGCTTCTACGAGCGGTCCTCCGCGGACGGCCTGGCCTACGGCCCGGTCTTCCAGGGGATGCGCGCGGCCTGGCGGTCCGGCGGCGACGTGTACGCCGAGATCGCCCTGGAGCAGGCCGCCGCCTCCGCCGGACGGTTCGGCCTGCACCCCGCCGCGCTCGACGCGGCCCTGCACGCCACCGCGCTGCTCGCCGACGACCCGGCGCGCGTCACGCTGCCGTTCGCCTGGAGCGGCATCGACCTGCACGCCGCGGGCGCCGCCGCGCTCCGGATGCGGATGACCCGCCTCGGCGAGGACGAGGTCGCGATCCGCTTGACCGACACCACAGGCCGTCCCATCGCGTCCGTCGGGTCGCTCGTGCTACGGCCCGTCGCGCCCGGCGGGCTCGCCGCGGCCGGCGCGTCCCACGACGCGCTGTTCGAGCTCACCTGGACGCCGGCCGAGCCCGCCGGCCCCGTCCCGGACGCGGTCGTGCACCGCTGCGCCGCCGGGACGACGGCGGAGCAGGTCCACGCGGAGACCGCCGCGGTCCTGGCCGTCCTCCAGACCCACCTGGACGGCGACACCGCCGCGCCGCTGGCGGTCGTCACGCGGGGCGCGGTGTCCGCGCACGGCGAGGACGTCACCGACCTGGCCGGAGCGGCGGTCTGGGGCCTCGTCCGCAGCGCCCAGACGGAGAACCCGGGACGGATCATCCTCATCGACGTAGATGGGGACGACGACGCGGCGGCCATCGACGTCGCGCTGGCCGCCGGGGAACCGCAGATCGCGCTGCGATCCGGCGTCCCGCACCGCCCGCGCCTCGTCCGCGTGGCCGGGGACGCGCCCGGCGGCCCGCCCGCCACCGTCTTCGGCGCGCGGCCCGGCACCGTCCTCATCACCGGCGGCACCGGCACGCTGGGCGGCCATGTCGCCCGGCACCTGGTCACCGCGCACGGCGTCACCGACCTGCTGCTCACCAGCCGCCGCGGCCCGGACGCGCCCGGCGCCGCGGACCTCGCCGCCGAGCTGACCGCCCTCGGCGCCCGCGTCGACGTGGTCGCCTGCGACGCCGCCGACCGCGCCGCGCTCGCCGCTGTGCTCGACGGCCGCGCCCTCACCGGCGTCGTCCACACGGCGGGCGTCCTCGACGACGGCGTCCTGGCGTCGCTGACGCCCGAGCGGCTCGCCGGCGTTCTGCGCCCCAAGGTCGACGCCGCGCAGAACCTGCACGAGCTCACCGCCGGGCACGACCTGACGGCGTTCGTGCTGTTCTCGTCCGCCGCGGGCGTCACCGGCGGCGCCGGGCAGGCCAACTACGCCGCCGCGAACTCCTTCCTGGACGGCCTCGCCGCGCACCGCCGCGCCCACGGCCTGCCCGCGCAGTCCCTCGCCTGGGGTCTGTGGGCGGAGTCCAGCGGCATGACCGGCGCGCTGGACGACGCCGACCTGTCCCGGATGAAGCGCGACGGCGTCCTGCCCATCGCCACCGCCGAGGGGCTCGCGCTCCTCGACACCGCCGGGGCGCTCGACCGCGCGTTCCTCGCCCCCGTCCGGCTCGACCTGACCGGCCTCACCCGCGCCGACGCGCCGTACCCGCTGCGCGACCTCGTCCGCGGCCCGGCCCGCCGCACCGTCGACGCCACCGCCGCCGCCGAGCCGGCCGAGAGCCTGCGCGACCGGCTCGCCCGCCTCAGCCCGGCGCGCCGGGAGCTGGCGCTGCTGGACGCCGTCCGCGCCCAGGCCGCCGCCACCCTCGGCTACGGCGACCCGGACGAGGTCGACCCCGAACGGTCCTTCCGCGACATGGGCTTCGACTCGCTCGCCGCCGTCCAGTTCCGCAACGGGCTCGGCGAGACCGTCGGGGAGCGCCTCCCGGCGACCCTCGTCTTCGACCACCCGACCGCGCACGCCCTCGTCCGGCACCTGCTGGACGAGCTCCAGATCGGCGGCGCCGAGCCCGAGCCGCAGCCTGACCCGGCCGCCACCGACACCGCTACCGACATCGCCGCCGACGGCGGCACCGAGGACCGCACCGAAGAGATCCGGAACATGAGCGTGGCCGAGCTCCTGCAGGCCGCGCAACGATCAGGAGAACCGGCATGACAGAGCTGCTCGACCGCACCGGCCAGCGCGTCTACCCCACCGACGAGGAACTGCTGAACCGCGTCCTCACGCCCTACCGGGCCAAGCGGTGCGAGTACCTGACCTCGGTCACGGTGACCCTGGAGGGCGACCCGCCCGACAACGGGCGGCTCATGGCCGCCTGCGTCTTCGAGATCCCCGAGTCCTGCTACATCGACGACACCGGGCACTTCAACTCCGTCGAGTTCAACATCTGCTTCAACCAGATGGCGTACTACCTGATGGCGAAGGCGGTGAAGGAGTCGCTGATCGAGCCGTTCTCCCGCTGGACGCTGGAGCAGTTCTGGACGCGGCAGCTCGGCGACGTGTTCATCACCGACTTCAAGAGCGCGTTCCGCGCGTCCATGCGCGGGCGCATCTTCCACGGCGAGATCGAGGTCGCCGACATCGCCGAGTGGGACGGCAACGACCTCCGCGACCCCCTCGTCATCCTGCGGACCAAGTGCCGCTACTGGGACGAGCACGGCGGCGACAGCCACGGCGAGGTCGCCGCCGCCATCACCAACCCGCCCGCGATCTGACCGCCCACGGGCCCGTGCAGAAGCCGCCTGCGAAGGAAGCGACGATGAGCGACGTCCAACGGCCCCGGCCACCGGCGGGGGCCCGCCAGGTCGACACCGACCGCCTGTACGACCGGCTCGCCGACCGCGGCCTGCGGTACGGTCCCGCGTTCCGCGGCCTGCGCGCCGTGTGGGCGGACGGCGAGGAGGTCCACGCCGACGCCGGCCTCGACCCGGGCGCCGCCGGCTCCGGCCCCGCCGGACCCGGCGACTACCTGCTGCACCCGGCGCTCCTCGACGCCGCGCTCCAGACCGCGCTGGTCCCCGGCATCGACGGCGACGGCGGGACGTTCCTGCCGTTCGCGCTGCGCGGTGTCCGCGTCCACCGGCCCGGCGCGCGGGCCGTCCGCGTCCACACCGTCCCCGGTGCGGGCGGGGTCTCCCTCGCCCTCACCGGCGAGGACGGCGAACCGGTCGCGACGGTCGGCTCGCTGGTCCTCCGCCCGGTCACCGCCGACCAGCTCGACGCCGCCGCGCAGAGCACGCGGCTGCTGCGCGTCGCGTGGAAGGCCGTCCCGCAGCCGCCGCCCGCCGCCGACCGCGGGCAGTGGGCGTTCCTCGGCACCGACCACATCGGCGTCACCGGCGCGTTGAAGTCCGCGCGCCGCCCCGTCGGCTCCTACGCCTCCCTGCGCGCCCTCGACGCGGCGCTCCGCGACGGCGCGCCCGCCCCGGACGTGGTCGTCGTGTCCTGCACGGAGGAGGACTCGCCCGTCCGGTCCGCCGCGCAGCGCGCCCTCGGCCTCGTCCAGGAGTGGCTGGCCGACGACCGGCTCTCCGGCGCGCGGCTCATGCTCGTCACCACCGGCGCCGTCGCCGTCCGCCCGGAGGAGGACCTGTCCGACCTGTCCGGCGCCGCCGTGTGGGGCCTGGTCCGCAGCGCGCAGGCCGAGCACCCCGGCCGCTTCGTCCTCGTCGACGTCGACGAGCCCGAGGACTCCGGCCGCGCCCTCGCCGCCGCGGCGGCCACCGGCGAACCGCAGCTCGCCGTGCGGCAGGGCGCGCTGTCCCGGCCGCGCCTCG
>NZ_CAACUY010000412.1 GCF_900659615.1 Actinomadura fibrosa
CGTCCGGGCACGGCCTGCTCGGCATGCGCGAGCGCGCCGCGGCGGTCGGCGGCGAGCTGCGCACCGGCCCCGGCCCGGTCGGCGGGTTCCTCGTCGAGGCCACCCTCCCCACCGCGCCGCGCGAGACGGGCACCCTCCCGTGACCGGCGACGCCCCGGTCCGGATCGTGGTGGCCGACGACCAGGAGGTCGTCCGCGCCGGGTTCACCGCGCTGCTCGGCACCCAGCCCGACCTGCTGGTCGTCGGCACCGCCGCGGACGGCTCGGCCGCGGTCCGCGCGTCCCGCGAGCACCGTCCCGACGTCGTCCTGATGGACGTGCGGATGCCCGCCATGGACGGCATCGAGGCGACCCGGGTGATCACAGCCGCCCCGCGGGCGCCCCGCGTCCTCATGCTGACCACGTTCGATCTCGACGAGCACGTCTACGACGCCCTGGTCGCGGGCGCCAGCGGGTTCCTGCTGAAGGACGTCACGGCCGAGCGGCTGTTCGACGCCGTCCGCGTCGTGGCGGCGGGGGAGGCGCTGCTCGCCCCGACCGTCACCCGCCGCCTGATCGGGGAGTTCGCGCGGCTGCGGCCCCGCCCGTCCGGGCCGTCCCCGCTGCTGGAGGCGCTGACGCCCCGGGAGACCGACGTCCTGCGGCTGGTCGCCGAGGGCCTGACCAACGCCGAGATCGCGGCGCGCCTCGTCGTGGGGGAGGAGACGGTGAAGACCCACGTCAGCCGGGTGCTGCGCAAGCTCGGCCTGCGCGACCGGGTCCAGGCCGTCGTCACCGCCTACGAGACGGGCCTGGTGCACCCCCGCCTGAGCCGCTGATCCCGGTCCGCTGCCCTCGTCCGGCCGGGGCCGGACATGGATCGGGCCCGCCCCGCCGTGGCGGCGGTGCGGGCCCGATCTAGTGAAGCCTTCGTTCGCTCAGGCGGATCTCCTGCGCCCCGCGCGCAGGATCTCCAGGCGCTCGGCCAGAACCTCCTCCAAGTCCTCGAGCGTCCTGCGCTCCATGAGCATGTCCCAGTGGGTGCGCGGCGGCTTCCCCTTCTTGGCTTGGGGGAGCTCGCCGTCGACCCGCAGGGCCGTGGCGCCGCAGCTGCGGCATTCCCAGGTCATCGGCACCTCGGCCTCGGCTGCGAGCGTCACGGTGAACCGGTGGCCCTTCGTGCAGGTGTAGTCGACCTCTTGGCGAGGGGCCAGATCGGTGTTGCGATCGTTCTCGTAGCTGGTCGCTCCGAGTCGGGTGCCGCGAAGTGCGCGCTCGGCCATCGTCACGTGCCTCCCAGACGGCTTGCGGTCTTGCCCTGACCAACGCTGGATACCGCTACAAGATTCCCGCACCCGGCCGGATCCAACCCTGCTCTTTACGGCCGTCCCGGGCCGTCCGCGCCGAACCTTCGGCCAACCGCCCCTTCACGGCCCGGACGAGCCGGGCTGCCGTCAGCGGGCGGTCAGGATGTCGTCGATCAGGCCGTAGTCGCGGGCCTCGGCGGCGGTGAAGTAGCGTTCGCGGTCCAGGTCGTGGCGGACGGTCTGGGTGTCGTGGCCGGTCGCCTCCGCTACGATCGCCTCCATCTGGGCGCGCAGCCGCAGGATCTCCTTGGCCTGGATTTCCAGGTCGCTGGACTGGCCGCGGGAGACGTCGATGGACGGTTCGTGCAGCAGGATCCGGGCGTTGGCCAGGGCGGCGCGCCTGCCCCGCGTCCCGGCCGCCAGCAGGATCGCCGCCGCGGACCCGGCCTGCCCGACGCAGGTCGTCTCGATCTCGGGCCGGATGTAGCGCATCGTGTCGTGGATCGCGGTCATCGCCGTCAGCGACCCGCCCGGCGAGTTGATGTAGAGGGCGATGGGGCGGTCGGGGTCCATCGCCTCCAGCGCCAGCAGCTGCGCGGTGACGTCGTTGGCGGCGGTGTCGTCGACGGGCGTGCCGAGGAAGACGATCCGGTCCTCGAACAGCTTGTTGTAGGGGCTCATCTCCTTCACCCCGTACGACGTCCGCTCGACGAAGGACGGGACGACGTGCCGGCCCGCGGGGCGCGTCACGACCCGACCCGGTCGACGCTGTCGATGACGTGGTCGACCAGGCCGTAGTCGCGGGCCTGCTCGGCGGTGAACCAGCGGTCCCGGTCGCCGTCGGCCTCGATCCGCTCCAGCGGGTTGCCGGTGTGGAACGCCGTCCGCTCGGCCAGGACCCGCTTGAGGTACAGCGACTGCTCGGCCTGGATCTTGATGTCGGACGCGGTGCCGCCGATGCCGCCGTGCGGCTGGTGCATCATCACGCGCGCGTGCCGCAGCGCGTACCGCTTGCCGGCCGTCCCGGCGCACAGCAGCGTCTGGCCCATGGAGGCGGCCATGCCCATCGCGACGGTGGAGACGTCGTTGGGGACGAACTGCATCATGTCGTAGATCGCCATCCCGGCGTCCACCACGCCGCCGGGGGAGTTGATGTAGATCGTGATGTCGCGCCGGGCGTCCTGCGCCGCCAGGAGCAGCAGCTGGGCGTTCACCCGGTTGGCGACGGCGTCGTCGATCTCCGAGCCGAGGAACACGATCCGCTGGGCGAGCAGCCGCTCGTAGAGCTGCGCGTCCGCGAGCATCGGCGCCTCGGCGACGCTCGCCCGGCTCCGGCCGACGTAGGTCTCGGGCCGGACGGTCTCCGGCGGTGCCTGCGGCGGGGTGTGGGGCCGTGGCGTCCCGGGTGCGTCGAACATGCGCCCCTCCTCTAGATCATCTGTACGTTTCGTACGTTCTGTACGTTCGATACGGAGCGTACAGCCGCGATCCCGGGGAGGGCCAGGGAGTTCGCTATACGATGAACAGCGTGGAGAAGCCGGTGACGGAGGCACGCAAGGAGTTCGCCGACCTGGTGAACCGGGTCGCCTACACGGGGGAGCGGGTCGCGCTGACCCGCCGCGGCAAGGTCATGGCCGCGCTCGTGTCGGCGGAGGACCTCGAACTGCTGGAGAGCCTGCGGGCCGGGCGGCTCGACCTCACGCAGACGGGGCAGGGTCCCGCGTCCGCGCCGTCCGACCGGCCCCAGCCGGCCCCGCTGCGCATCGCGGCCGAGTACCGGCCCAGCGGGCCCCCGCGCCCGCCGGGCTTCGGCCGCTGACCGGCACCTTTCCGGGACGTCGAGGCTCGCTCGATGTCCGCACATCATGGAACTTACTTTGTAAAGGCCGTGGGCTTTGTGGCTCCCACCCACGTGGTGAACTCCTCGACCGCGTCGACGACGGCCTCAAAGCGGCGTGAGCGGAACAGGTCGAAGGAGTGCTGCGCGCCGGGCAGTTCGGCGTAGACGACGGGGCTGGAGGAGGCGTCGCGGAGCCGTCCCGCGAAGTGCCGGGCGTCCTCGACGTGGGCGCAGGTGTCGCGGTCGCCGTGGACGATGAAGAACGGCGGGGCGTCGGCGCGGACGTGGGACGCGGGCGAGGTGTGCTCGCCGGCTCCCCAGACGTCGCCGTACCAGCCGTAGAGGCAGATGGCGCCGGCGACGGCGGTGCCGGTGCCCTCGAAGCCGGGCTGGAGGCCGGGGTCGTCCGCGGTGAGGGCGACCATGGCGGCCTGGTGGGCGCCCGCGGAGCTGCCCGCGACGAACACCGTGGCCGGGTCGGCGCCGTACTCGGGGCCGTGCTCGCGCACCCAGGCGATCACTTTCTTGGCGTCGGTCAGCGCGGCGGGGTACGCGGCGTCCTGGAGCAGCCGGTAGTCGGCGCTGACGCACACCCATCCCCGGGCGGCGAGCCGGTGCAGCAGCGGGCGCGCCTCGCGGTTCCTGCGGCCGCCCTTGAAGCCGCCGCCGTGGAAGTAGACCAGCGTGGGCCCGCCCTGGGGGCGGGAGCGGTGCCGGTAGAGGTCCAGGCGGTTGCGGCGTCCCGCGGGGCCGTAGGCGATCCCCGGCAGGCGCTCGACGCCGCGGTGGCGGACCGACAGGGGCGCCAGCAGGATCGCGGCGAGCGGACGGCGCCGCGGCCGGGGGCGGGCGGTTTCGCGGGCGGGTCTGAGGGCCTCGGTCAGGGCGCGGTCCAGGGCGGGCGCGGCTCGCGTCCCGCGGTGGGCGACGACGCCGAGCCCCGCGGCCGTGGCGGCGGCGAGGGCGACCGCGGCCCAGCCGCCGGGGGAGGCGATGTCGTGCTGGGCGAACGCCAGCAGCGTCCAGCACAGCAGCCAGGTGAGCGCGAGGTAGGGCAGCTCGTTCAGCGCGAGGCCGGACCGGAAGCTGACCTGCCCGAGGACGGGCCCGCGCAGCGGGAACAGCGCGAAGAACGTGCCCCACGCGACGAGCAGCACGGTGATCAGGTAGCCGACGGGCATGGGGTCCTCCAGGGAGTGCGGGCGGGCCAGGGAGAGGGGCGGGTCAGCGGCGGGCGGTGCGGAGCAGCCCGGGGATGAGCACGGCGCCGACGACCAGGTGCAGGGCCGCTAGGACGGCCGTGGCGGCGGCGGAGGCGTCGCCGGTGAGCGGGCCGGACAGCGACAGCACGAGCACGGCGGACGCGGTGATCGTCCAGATGCGGGCCGCGCGGCGGGCCGTCCGCTCCAGGACGGCGAGGAGCGCCCAGGCGGCGAGGCCCGAGGCGAGCGCGGCGGCGATGACGGCGGCGGCGCCGATCTCGTGGGGGCTTCCGCCGCCGCTGCGGGCGGTGAGGCCGACCCCGGCGACCGGCCCGGCGATCGTCCACACCGCGAGAGCGGCGGCGGTCGCGGCGGTCACCGTGAGGGCGCGCCGTCCGGTCGTCGGCCAGCCGGCGCGAAGGTCGGTTCTCGCGATCCGGGGGGTGTTCGTGTCGGTGTTCATGGGAGGAGCGTGCGGGACGCGGGGCGGGCGGCGCATCGGGCGCGCGGCTTCTCCGGGTCCGTCCGGGGGAGGGGCGGGGTTCGACTTTGGTAGGTGCCGGTGGCGCGGGTCCCGTGGTTAGCCTGTGCCGGTGGACGGCGACAGCGAGGTGGACGGGGCCCCCTGGGCGGGCCGGTGGTGTGTCGGCGGGCGCGGCGCGGTGGCCGTGGCGGCCGTCATGGGCCTGCTGTCCGGGATGACGGTTTACGGGCGGTACACGGGGGACGGGGACGGCCGGGCGCTGGTCCTGGACGCGGCGGCGGGGGTCCTCGCGATCGGGCTGCTGCCGTTGCTGATGCGGCGCCCGCTGCCCGCGGCGGCGGCGCTGACGGTGCTGGCGGCGCTGTCGCCGGCCGCGACGCCGCCGGCGACGCT
>NZ_CAACUY010000413.1 GCF_900659615.1 Actinomadura fibrosa
AGCCGGGCGACGCGCTCGGGCGGGTCGCCGCGCGCGGACGCGGCGATCAGCGCGGCGGTGAACGCGTCGCCGGCGCCGGTGGTGTCGGCGACGGGCACGTCGTCCAGGGGCAGGACGAGGTGGCCGCCCGGCCAGGCGAAGACGTTCCCGGACTCGACGGCCAGCGCCACGAGCGCGGGCCCGCGCCGGACGAGGTCCTCGGCGAGCCGCACCGCGCGTGCCGGGGCGGTGATCTCCTCGCCGGCGAGGATCGCGGCCTCGCGGGCGTCGGCGCGGACGATGCGGGCGGCGGCGATCACCTCGGCGCGGCCGTCCTCGGGCGGGACGCCGTCCAGCGCGACGCGGGCGCCCGCCTCCCGGGCCTGGGCGAGCGCGGCGCGTACCGCGTCCGGAGGCTGCTGCAACTGCACGCTGACCCACGCGGCCCCGCGGAACAGCGGGCGCGCCGCCGCGATGTCGGCCTCGGTGAGCAGGACGGCCGGCGGCAGGTCCTCCAGGTAGCGCCAGCGGCCCGATCCGTCGACGATGTCGACGATCAGCCCGGTCTCGGCGCCCGCGCGGCGGACGGCGTGCACGACGTCGATCCGGTCGCGGCGGGCCTGGTCGAGCAGCCGCCCGCCCGCCTCGTCGTCCCCGACGACGCCGACCAGCGCGACGCGCGTCCCGAGCTGGGCGAGCGCGACGGCCTGGTTGGCGCCCTTGCCGCCGAGCATCTCGCGGCGCCGCCGCACGTCCGCGGACTCCCCCGGACCCGGGACGGCGTCGACCACGAGCACGAGATCGCGGGCGATCTGCCCGACGACGACCACCTCGGCGCCCGCGCCCGCACTCATGCCGTCCCCGTTCCCGTGCCCGTCCCTGTCCCAGCGCCCGTCCCAGTGCCCGTCCCCGTGCCCGTGCTCGTTCCCGTGCCCGTTCCCATCCCGGTGCCTGGTTCCATCCGCGCGGGCCTCACACGCCGGACGGCAGGGTCTCCAGCTCGCCGAGGCGGGCCGGTTCGATGTGCAGCGGCAGGAGCGCGGACGTGGTGCGGAACCAGCACAGGGCGTCGTAGCGCTCCGCGAGCGTCGTCGGGACGTACTGCCGCCGGTCTCGGTCGGAGTCGTAGACGACGCCGATGGCGCGGTGCCCGAGCCGGTCGGTGTACCAGGGCGGCCGGTGCCCCTCGTCCAGGATGAACATCGCGCGGCGCAGTTCCGACTCCGCGAGCAGCGCCTCCAGGGACCCCTCGCGCGGCGGCGGCACCTCCATGATCTCCATCGGCGCGCCCCAGCTCGGCGCCGCCACGACCTGGCCGGGGCCGCTCGCGAAGCCGACGAGGACGACCTGGCCGGCCCCGTGGCGCTCGCGCGCGAGCTGCCCGAGGTTGACCATCCCGGCGGCGGCCATGCTCGTGGCGCGTGCGTCGCCGACGTGCGTGTTGTGGGCCCAGACCACGGCCTTCCCGCCGTGGAACCCCATGAGGCGGTCGAGGGTGTCGGCCATGTGCACGTCCCGGACGTTCCACGACTCCGGACCGCCGCCGATCATGGCGCGGTAGTACCGCTCGGCGTTCGCGGCCACCTCGGCGTTCTGCCGGGCGGCGAACTCCTCGCCGGGGTCGGCGGCGTCACCCGGGGGCGGGGCGGCGCGCAGCCGGGTCAGCAGCGCGAGCACCTCCTCCGCGCAGCCGTCCGGAACGAGCGCCGTGTTCCACCCGTACGCCTGCGGGTCCTCGCCGTGGGGCTCGAAGCAGCGATAGGCGTCCAGCGCCGTCCCCAGGTGGTCGGGACGGTGCTCGGCGACGTGGACGATCACGGCGCGCAGCGACTCCCACAGGCTGTAGACGTCCAGGCCGTGGAAGCCCGCGCGCCGCTCGTCCGGCAGTCCGGCGTTGCGGTCGCGCAGCCAGCGGCAGAAGCGGACGGTCTCCTCGTTCGCCCACATCCAGGTCGGCCAGCGCTCGTAGGCGTCGAGGGCGTCGCGCGGGTCCTCGGGCGCGCCGGGCGCGAGCGTCACCGAGCGGCCGACGCGCCGGCAGTCGGGCCAGTCGCCCTCCACCGCGACGAACGAGAACCCGCGCTCGGCGATCAGCCGCCGGGTCAGCGCGGCCCGCCACGCGTAGAACTCGTGGGTGCCGTGGCTGGCCTCGCCGACGAGGACGCACCGGGCGTCCCCGATGCGGTCCAGCAGCGGGTCGAGGTCGTCCTCGTACTCCAGCGGCAGGGCGGCTCCGTGGACCTCGGCGGCATGGTCCGCGCCGTCCTTGTGGCGTTCTGGACGTGACATACGACGTCCTCCCGTTTTCGGTCGTCCTTCCCCGGATTCCCCGGATTCAGGCTTCGATTCAGCGGACGGCGCCAGCAGCCACTGGCCGCGTTCCGGCAGGCCAGCGGCCGGGTCCGGCGCTCAGTCGGCGCGGCCGAGGCCCGTGGCGGCGGCCCGGTAGGCGCTGGGCGCGACGCCGTAGGCCGCGCGGAAGGCCCGGCTGAACGCCGCGGCGTCCGGCATGCCCCAGCGGCAGGCGATCGCGCCGATCCGCTGGGTGGCGAGGAACGGGTCGCGCAGCTCGCAGCGGCAGTGCTCCAGGCGGCGGGAGCGGACGTACCGGGCGACGGTGGTGCCCTTCGGCTGGAACACCCGGTAGAGCTGTCGGACGGAGATGTGGTGCGCCTCGGCGATCGCGGACGGCGTCAGGGCGGGGTCGTGCAGCCGCGCCTCGATCCACGCCACGATCGCCCGCAGCATCTCCGCGCGGTCCGGGCACGGGACGGGCTCCGCGCCGAGCCACTCGCTCGCCGCGCCCGTCACGAGCTCGACGATCGCGCCGCCGAGATGGTCGGTGTACGGCTCGTCCGCCGCTTGCCCGGCGTCCGCCGCCCCGTCCCCGGCCGGGTCACCGCCGGTCGCCGCGGCGTCCGCGGCGAGCGCCGCCAGCAGCGACGTCATCGGCCGGCCCGTCCGGACCCGGTCGGTGAGCAGCGTGCCGCCGAGCGCGGACAGGCGGTCCACCGACAGCGGGACGGCCCGGTGCGGGATCACCACCGTGAACAGGCGGTGGGCGTCGAAGGAGATCTCCACCGGGCGGGTGAGGTCGTAGAACACCACGTCCCCCGCGCCGACGCGGACCTGCCGCCCGTTCTGCCGCAGCACGCAGGACCCGCTCAGCACGAGGCCCAGCTTGTAGCACTCGCGGGTGTCGCGGGCGATCTGCCGGGGGCCGCGCCGGACGGCGTGCGCGGGCGCCCGCACCTCGCCCGTCTCGACGGCGCCGAACGTCCGGCACACCAGGCGCGCGGCGAACGGCCCGCCCTCCGCCGGGCGCAGGTGGAACGGCCCGAAGGCGGACGCGATCAGGTGGCGCCAGTAGTCCGCCTGCTCGGCGGCGGGGTGGTCGGAGGTGCTGACGAGCGTGGGCATGGCGGTCCTTCGCGCTTCCTTCGGGAGCAGGGCGGTCCGGACGCCACCCGTAAGGCTTCTACGGACCGTCAGGAAGGTCAATGAGCGAGTCGGCACGACGCGCGCGGCCCGGTTTGGCACCTGGCGCCAAAGGCGCGGCAGGGAGGGCCAAGACCGCCCCCGCCGCGGCGGCCTATACATGGGCGAGCGCCATCCCGGGAGCGCCCCGTCCACGTCGAGCCCCCTCCGAGGAGACCTCCCATGGCAGAGGACGAGCAGGAACCCGGCGGCATCAGCCGCAAGAGCTTCATCACGGCCGTCGGCGTCGGCGCCCTGGCGCTGCCCGCCGCCGTGTCCGCCGCCACCCCGGCCGAGGCCCGCACGCGCCCGCAGGCGCCGCGGCAGCTCACCCCCACGCCCAAGTGCGACGACGGCGACGACGACCCCACCCCGCCCCAGATGGAGGGCCCGTACTTCAAGCCCGGGTCACCCGAGCGGACGAACCTGGTCACGTCCGGCATGCCCGGCACCAGGCTGTCGCTGACCGGGATCGTCTACTCGCTCTCGTGCGCGCCGGTGGGCAGGGCGCTGCTCGACTTCTGGCAGGCCGACTACTACGGCCGGTACGACAACGTCACGTACACGCTGCGCGGCCACCAGTACACCGACGCCGCCGGACGGTTCAGCCTCCAGACGATCGTGCCCGGCCTCTACCCGGGACGCACCCGCCACATCCACGTCAAGGTGCAGGCGCCGAACCAGCCCATCCTCACCACGCAGCTCTACTTCCCGGGCGAGCCCCGCAACTCGTCCGACCCGCTCTACGACCCCGAGCTGCTGATGAAGGTGTCCACCGCCCCCACCGGACGGACCGCGAGGTTCGACTTCGTGCTCCAGGTCCCGTAGGGCCCGCTCCCCGAACGCCGTCCCCGCCCGGCCGCCGCGACAGGCCCGGCGGGGACGGTCATGTCGCGGACCGGAACCGAGACGTGACGCGAATCCCCCACGAAGCGGCAAAGGAATGGATAGTCTCCCACCGATCACTTCTGGTCGAGTGGGGAATCTGGAGCACAACCGCATGAGCGCTGCCACCCGGGCACAGGTCGTCACACGGTGGGGAGCCGTGGCCTTCATGGCCATCGCGGTCATGACCGCCACCGTGGGCGGCTTCGCCCAGTCCTACGCCGGTCTCTACCACTGGGCCCTGGAGCACGGCCTGCGCGGCTGGAAGGCGGACTCGTTCCCGCTGCTGGTCGACCTGTTCATCATCGTGGGCGAGCTCGGCCTGTTCCTGCTCGCGGTGGACGCCTTCGTGCTGCACCGCCGGCAGCTGCTGAGCTGGCTCGACTTCTTCCTGCCGCTGAGCATCGCCCTCGCGGGCTGGACGGCGAGCCTCATCTTCAACGTCGGCCACGTCGGCAACCGCACGTTCTCCTACCAGGCGACGGCCGCCGTCCCGCCCATCGTGTCGATGCTCGGCCTGTTCGTCCTGCTGCGGACGCTGCACCGGTACGTGTCGCGCGACGACGAGCCCAAGCAGCAGCCGGAGCCGCAGACCCGCGCCATCGCCGGCCCCGTCACGCTCCAGCAGATCACGCTGATGCCGCTGCGGAACACGGGCCCGTTCCCGCAGATCCAGGTCCCCGGCCACTCCGGTAAGGCGATCGAGTCGGGCACCGAGGGCGAGGGCGCCGCCGACGGCACCGCCGCTTCGCGCGACGCCGAGCCGGAGCGCGCGACCGCGCCGTCCGCGGCCGCCGCCGACCCGGCCCCGGCCTCCGCCGCGTCC
>NZ_CAACUY010000414.1 GCF_900659615.1 Actinomadura fibrosa
GAGGAAGGGAGCCGACGATGCGGGTTCTGGTGGCAGCGGCGCCCGCGCCCTGGAGCGCGCCGCCGACCGCGCCGTCGCGGGACGGACCGCCCTAGTCGTCGCGCACCGCCTCACGCAGGCGGCGTCCGCCGACCGCGTCGTCGTCATGGAGGACGGCCGGGTCGTGGAGAGCGGCACCCACGACGACCTGCGCGCGGCGGGCGGCCGGTACGCCGCCCTGTGGCGCGCCTGGTCGGGCACCCGGGAGCACGACCCCGCCTGACCTCCCCCTTCAGCGGACGCGGACGGCGCCGCCCGCGCCCCGCCGCGTCGCGGTCACGGGCGCCACTCGTCGCGGTAGGCGGGGTGGTCGGCGTAGGGCAGGGCGAGCAGCCGCAGGGTCAGGCAGGGGATGCCCGCGTCGTTGGTGATCTTGCCGTCGGCGACGTGGCAGGTCCGGCAGTAGAGGTCGTCCAGGTGGATGAGGCGCCGCTCCCAGTTCGGCCCGTACATGGAGCGGAGGTGCTCCTCGCCGATCTCGCGGCGCATCGTGGTGTGCGGATGCAGCGCCACGATCCGCCGCTTGGCCCCGACGTCGGCGAGGACCCGCTCCGGCGGCCACACCGCGTCGGGCCCCCAGTCGGCCGGACGGTCGGGGACGTGCACCGTCTGCCCGGAGAGCCTGTGGCGCCGGGTCGTGGTGCGGGCGAGCGCGTCGCGGGCCGCCTCCTCGTCCACGTCCAGCCGGTCGGTGATGAAGTCCGTCAGGTCGCTCACGCCGTCACGTTCAGTCGCGCGTCCCAAGTCGATGACCCCTCCGCGGGAGTAGGCGGGCACCAAGCCGACGACGCGAAGGTTACCGATCGCTTCGCCCCGACTGTGGACGGTGAGCGACGTGTCACCCCGGGGGTCAGTCCAGGGCGAAGAACCGGATGCAGACCCTTCCGTCCTCCTCGCGCGCCATCCCGGCGAAGACCGTCGAGGTGAGCCAGGCGTGGGCGGGGGCGTCGGTGGAGAAGACGGGGGAGGTGCGGTAGTAGTACTCGGCCTCGTCGACGTGCCCGCCGGCGCGCAGGCGGTCCTCCACGCCGGCGCCGGCCTTCCAGACGCCCCGGTTGCGGATGTCGATCACCGCGCCGTCGCCGGCGCGCAGCAGGTAGCGCGCGTCCAGCTCCGTCTCCTCGCCGCGCGTGGTCGACCAGTCGCCGCCGTAGGGCAGGACGGCGCCGTTCAGCCGCGGGCCGGCGACCGTGCCGCCGGTGATCGGCGTGAACCACAGCTCCTCGTGCGGTCCGCGGCCGATCCGCAGCGGCTCGGCGACCTCGACGCGCGCCTCGAAGGCGAAGGTCAGCACGGGTTCGGGCAGGGGCATCGCGGATCTCCTCACAGCAATCGGGGCGCGCCGCCGGGTCAGCTCGCGTAGTGCCGGTAGACGGCCTGCGCCACGCAGGCGGGCTTCTCGCCGCGGTCGGTCTCCACGGTGAAGTCCATGACCATCTGGACGCCGTTCCCCGCCACCTCGGTGACGTCGGCGACCGTGCCGCGCAGCCGGATCCGCGCGCCGACCGGGACGGGGGCGGGGAAGCGGACCTTGTTCAGCCCGTAGTTGACGCTCATCCCCACGCCGCCGATCTCCAGCAGCTCGTTGAACAGCGGGATCAGCAGCGCGAGCGTGAGGTAGCCGTGCGCGATCGTGCCGCCGAACGGGCCGTCGGCGGCCTTCGCGGGGTCGACGTGGACCCACTGGTGGTCGTCGGTGGCGTCGGCGAAGGCGTCGACCCGGTCCTGCTCGATCGCCATCCAGCCGGTGTGGCCGAGGTCGGCGCCCTTGAGGGCGAGGAGTTCGGTCAGGCCGTTCGCCTTGGTGGTCATCGGTTCGTCTCCTTCGGTGCGGACGGGCGGCGGGTCACGGGCGGGTCAGGGAGCCGGCGGCCCGTGGCGTTCGCGCAGGGCCTTCTTGAGCACCTTGCCGGCGGGGTTGCGGGGCAGCTCCGCGGCGAGCACCACGGACTTGGGGATCTTGTACTTGGCGAGCCGGCCCGCCAGGAAGGCGAGCAGGCCGTCCGGGTCCGGCTCGGCGCCCGCGCGGGGCACGACGACGGCGCGGCCCGCCTCGCCCCAGCGGTCGTCGGGCACGCCGAACACGGCGCACTCGGCCACGTCCGGGTGCTCGATCAGGACGGCCTCCACCTCGGCGGGGTAGATGTTCTCCCCACCCGAGATGATCATGTCCTTGACGCGGTCGACGATGGCGGTGAAGCCGTCCTCGTCCACCACGGCGACGTCGCCGGAGCGGAACCAGTCCCCGGCCATGGCGCGGGCCGTCTCGTCGGGGCGGCCCCAGTAGCCCGACATCACGTTCGGTCCCGACACGAGGACCTCGCCCCGCTCGCCGGGACGGGCGTCGCGCAGATCCGGGCCGACGACGCGGACGTCGGTGAAGAAGTGCGGGACCCCGGCCGTGCCCGCCTTGCGGACGCTGTCCTCCCGGGCGAGGTAGAGGACGCCGGGCGACGCCTCGGTCATCCCGTATCCCTGGCTGAAGGACAGGCCCCGCTCCTGGTACGCCCGGATGGTCCGGGGCGGGACGGGCGCGCCGCCGCAGTTGAGCTGGCGCAGGCTGGACAGGTCCGCCGACGGCCACGCCCCGGACGCGGCCATCGCGTCGTACATCACCGGCACGCCGAACATGTAGGTCACCCGGTGCTCCTCGATCGCCCGGAGCGCCGCGACCGGGTCGAACGCGGACATCAGCACGACCGTGCCGCCCTTGAGGAGGGTCGGCAGGGCCGTCATGTTGAGCCCGGCGGTGTGGAACAGCGGCGCCGCGACCAGCGTGACCTCGTCGGCGGCGAGGTCGACGTCGACGAGCACGTTGACGCTGTTCCAGGTGATGTTGCCGTGGGTCAGGACGGCGCCCTTGGCCCGGCCGGTCGTCCCGGACGTGTACATGATCAGGCATGGGTCGTCCAGGGACACCGGCTCGTCGATCGGCTCGGCGGGCGCGGCGGCGAGGAGGTCCTCGTACCCGGCGGCGTCTCCGGCCGGGGCGTCCAGGGCGATGCGGTGCCGGACGGTGCGGGCCGTCCCCGCCGCCGCGACCGCGACCGCGGCCTGCGACGGCGCGTGGACGAGCACGCCCGAGCCCGAGTCGGCCAGGTGGTGCGCCAACTCCGGGGCCGCGAGCCGGGTGTTGAGCGGGACGAACACCGCGCCGAGCCTGCCGGTGGCGAACAGCGTCTCCAGGAAGGCCGGATGGTTGGGGCCGAGGTAGGCGACCCGGTCGCCCCGCCGCACGCCGAGCCCGCGCAGCGCGTGCGCCAGCCGGAGGACGCGCTCGTGCAGCCCGGCGTAGGTGAGGCGGGTCCCGTCGTGGACGACGGCGGTCCGGGCGGGCGTCTTGCGGGCGCGGCGGGCCGTCCAGGAGCCGATGCCCTGGTCGCGCACGGCCGCTAGTCCTTCACCGGCCGGGGCCCGGCGAGCCCGAGCAGGCGCGCCGCGTTGTCCTTGAGGATCCTCGGCCGCACCTCCGGTTTGATGTCGAGCCGCTCGAAGTCGGCCAGCCAGCGGTCGGGCGTGATGACCGGGTAGTCGGAGCCGAACAGCACCTTGTCCTTCAGGAGGCTGTTGGCGTAGCGGACGAGCTGCGGCGGGAAGTACTTGGGCGACCAGCCGGAGAGGTCGATGTGGACGTGCGGCTTGTGCGTCGCCACCGCGAGGGCCTCGTCCTGCCAGGGGAAGGACGGGTGCGCCAGGATGATCCGCAGTTCGGGGAAGTCCACGGCGACGTCGTCGACGAGCATCGGGTCGGAGTAGCGCAGCCGGATGCCGCCGCCGCCCGGGACGCCCGCGCCGATGCCCGTCTGCCCGGTGTGGAACAGGGCGGGCACGCCGAGCTCCTCGATGGCCTCGTACAGCGGGTAGGCCATGCGGTCGTTCGGGGCGAAGCCCTGGAGGCTGGGGTGGAACTTGAAGCCGCGGACGCCGTGCTCGGCGACGAGGCGGCGCGCGGCGCGGACGGCGGCCCCGCCGCGCCACGGGTCGAGGCTCGCGAACGGGATGAGGACGTCGGGGTGCCGCGCGCAGGACTCGGCGACCTCCTCGTTGGCGATCGGCGGGTGCCCGGTGGCGTGCTCGGCGTCCACGGTGAACACCACCGCCGCCATGCGGCGCTCCCGGTAGTGGGCGGCCATCTCGTCGATGGTGGGCTGGCGGTGGCCCTGCGCGCCGAAGTACTTCTCGGACGCCTCCAGCAGGTGCGGCGGCAGCGACGGGTGCCCATCGGCCGAGATCTCCGCGTGCGTGTGGACGTCGATGGCGACGAGCTCGTCCAGGTTCATCACGCCGCCCCACCGTCGCCGGATCCGGGGCCGAGGGGTTCGGGGGGCTGCGGGGCGGGGATGCCGTAGGTCTCAGGTTCGCGCCCGGGGCCCGTCGCCCAGGACGCGGCGATCGCGTCGGCGTCCCAGCCGCCCTCGCGGTAGGCGACCGCGATCTCGCGCGGGTGCGACCACAGCGACAGCCGGTCACCGCCGATCCCGATGGCCTGCCCGGTCACGCCCGCGGCGGCGGGCGAGGCCAGGAAGACGGGGAGCCCCGCCACGTCCTCGGGGGTGCCGAACCCCTCGGCGGCGCGCAGCCAGGCCGGGAAGGGCTCGCCGCGCTCCTCCCACGCCTCGATGTACGGCGCGAAGGCGGGAATGGTGCGGGTCATCGCGGTCGCGGCGACGGGCACGACCGCGTTGACGGTGATCCCGGCCTTGGCGCACTCCATCGCCCAGGTCCGGACCATGCCGACGATCGCGGCCTTGGCGGCGGAGTAGTTGGTCTGGCCGAAGTTGCCGCGCTGCCCGGCGGGCGAGCCGACGACGATGACCCGGCCGCCGGCGCCCTGCTCGCGCATCCGCCGGACGGCGGCGCGCACGCAGGTGAAGGTGCCCTTCAGATGGACGTCGAGCACGGCGTCGAAGTCCTCGTCCGACATCTTCCACAGCACGCGGTCGCGCAGGATCCCGGCGTTGGTCACGAGGACGTCCAGCGCGCCGAACTCCTCGACCGCGCGCGCCACGAGCGCGTCGGCGGTCGCGGCGGGCCCGACCGCGCCGGGCGCGGCGATCGCGCGCCCGCCGTCCGCGGTGAT
>NZ_CAACUY010000415.1 GCF_900659615.1 Actinomadura fibrosa
CACCCGGGCGGCGGCGTGTGCCGGGCGACCGGCCGGGGACCGCGGCGCGGCCGGTCGCCGGGAGCGGTCAGGACTGCGCGACGACGTGCGGGGCGATGCAGGACAGCTTCTCGCACGTCTCCTCGTACTCGCGGTCCGGCGTGGAACCGCTGACGATGCCCGCGCCCGCGCGCAGCCAGGCGCGGCCGTCCTGGGCGTAGAGCGCGCGCAGGACGAGCGCGGAGTCGAGGGTGCCGTCGTGCGACGCCACGACGACCGCGCCCGCGTACAGCCCGCGGGGCTCCTCCAGCCGGCCGATCGCCTCGACCGCCTCCGCCTTCGGGATGCCCGACGCGGTCACGCCGGGGAACACCGCGTCCAGCGCGTCCCAGCACGAGCGGCCGGGCGACAGCACGCCCTCCACGGTCGAGCCGAGGTGCTGGACGCTGCCGCGCTCCTTCACGGTCATGAAACCGGTGACCTGCACGGAGCCGGGCTCGCAGACGCCGTACAGCTCGTCCTGCGAGGTGCGGACCGACAGGGCGTGCTCGAAGACCTCCTTCGGATCGGTCTCCAGCTCCCGCCGCCTGCGCGCGTCGGCGTCCTCCCCGTGGCCGAACGCGCGGGTCCCCGCCAGCGGCTGCGTCATGACGCGGCCGCCGCCGTCCACGCACGCGAGGACCTCCGGGCTGAACCCCGTCGCCCGCAGGTCGCCGAGGTCGAGCAGGAACGAGCGCGCCGGGGTGTTGGCCCGCCGCCCGCGCACGTAGGTGGAGATGACGTCGACCGTGAACGGGACGTCCAGCCGCCGGGACACGATCACCTTCTGGTAGCGGCCCTCGCCGATCTCCGCCACGGCCCGCGCGACCCGCGACCGGTACCGCTCGCCGCCCACCCGGACGTCCACCGGCGACGGCAGCCCGATCTCCGGCAGGGCGGCGTCCGCGAGGAGCTTGGCGAGCTGCGCGGTCTCCACGGGATCGACGCCGGTGACGCGGGCCCGGCCGTCCTCGATCACGACCTCGGCGCGCGGGACGATCAGGTGCCCGAGCCGCCCGGCCGGGCGCGCCGCGGCGAGCTCGAAGGCGACCCAGCCGTACGCCGTCCACGCCGGGAGCGGTGCGGCGCCGAACGCCGCGCGCAGGGCGTCCGCGGGGCGCCCCGACCACGGCCGGACGGACGGCGCGCACCCCGGCCAGCGGGCGCTGACCGTGCCGGGTTCGAGCACCACCTCGCCGAGCACGCCGCCCGCGAACGTGAACGAGCCGGGCCGCTCGTACACGACGTAGTCGTCGAACAGGCCCGAGCCCGCGAGCCGGGCCATCAGCGTCAGGGCGGCGGCGGGGTCGACCGCCAGTTCCCCGGTGCCCGGAGCGGACGGCGGCGCCGACGGCTCCTCGCGCGCGGTCACGCCCGTCCCGCGCTTCGCGCCGAGACCAGCCGTGCCAGCTCCTCCATGGTCGTGGACGTGTTGAGCTCCAGCTCGTCCAGCCAGACGCCGGTCTCCCGCTCGATGCGGAGCCGTAACCGGACCAGCATGAGCGAGTCGAGGCCGAGGTCTTCCAGGGTGTCCTGAGGGCACAGGTCCGCCGGGGCCATCCCGGCGTCCTCCGCGACCAAGGACGGCAGGACTCGTGACGTGTCGTTCATCGGCAGAAGCTCCTCGTCTGGTTCGTCAGGACGGTTCCTCCGCCGCGGCCGGTGCCGCGGCGAGTCGTGGCCCGGGTTCCGGTACCGCCCGCGCCGGAGCGGGCCGGGCCGGCGGGGTCGTCCGGGACGCGGGGGCGGGGCGCCGCGGCCGGGACCAGCGGCGCATGATCGGCTCCTCGTAGCACCGGTGCACCAGCAGCGCCGCCGCCTGCGCGAGCAGGACGAGCCCGGCGCCGATGGGCGCCGCCGTCCACGGCGGGAGGGCGCGGCCGGGGCCGATCAGGTGGAGGCAGAGGCCGAGGAGCGGGAAGTGGGTGATGTAGAGCGAGTACGAGGCGTCGCCCAGCGCGACGGGCGCGGGCCGGGCGAGCAGGCCGTGGCGGCCCCGGGCGTCACCGCCGGCCAGGTCCGCGATGATCAGCGCGGCGGGCGGCGCCCAGGCCGCCGCCAGGCCGTACTGCGGGGGCAGGACGAGCGTCGCGGCCATCGCGATGACCGGTGTGGCGGCCGTGAGGGCGCGGGGCACGCGCGGCCAGGCCCCCGCCAGGACGAGCCGCGCGGTGACCGCGCCGAGCGCGAACTCGGCCAGCCGGACCGGCGGCAGGAGGTAGCAGAACCACAGGGCCGTCTCGTTCAGCGCCAGCCCCGGGACGAGGTGCGGGCCGCCGAACGGCAGCGAGGCCAGCGGCAGGGCGAGGACGGCGGCGGCCAGCGCCGCCCACGCGCGCGGGAGCCGGGCGGCGGGCGTCCGCCGGACGGCGGCGACGAGCGCGGGGAAGAGCGCGTAGAAGAACGCCTCGCAGGAGATCGACCAGTCCGGGACGTTGAACGCCATCACACCGGTGCCGGGCGCCCAGTTCTGCACGAGCAGCAGGTGGGCCGCCGCGACGGCGGTGGCGTGGCGGTCGGGGGCCCCGCCCGCGGCCGGGACGGCCGCGAGGCCGCAGCAGGCCACCGCGACGGCCCAGGCCAGCGCGTGCGCGGGGAAGATCTTCCAGAAGCGGCGGCGCCAGAACGCCCGGGCCCGGTCGCCCGGCCGGTGGGACCAGGTCAGGACGAAGCCGGACAGGACGAAGAAGGCGCTGACGGCCGCGGGACCGAGTACCATCGCCCACTGCGCGTCGGCCCGCGCGGCCGCGCTCCCGTAGGCGGGCCGCAGCACCGTCGCGACATGGCAGAGCACCACGGCCAGCGCGAGGACGGCCCGGAGGCCGGTGAGCGACGGAAGGCGCGCGGGCCGTGCTCCCGCGCCCGCCACCGCCCCCGCATGGTCGATCACGCCGATCACCTACCCGGCCTGTGCGCAGAGTAGTCATTTGTAACGCTACGTAATGAGAATGTTCGGATGCCGCCCCTCCCTGGACACCGGGCACATCCGATCGATTACTGTCTGCATTGAGATGTAGCAATGCGTAGTGGCTCGTAACGGCCGGAAGGGGAAGCGGTGCTGACATCGGCTACGAAACTCACCGGCGGCGGCGCGGACGGGAGCCTCGCCGTCGAAGGCATCGACGTCGAAGGCCATGACGCCGAAGGCATCGACGTCCTGGGGGAGGCGCGGGCGCTGGTCGTCCCCGCCTTGACGGCGGCCCTGCGCGGCCTCCCGGACGGGATCGGCCATGTCGTCGAGTACCACCTCGGCACGTCACCCCGGGACGGCGCGCCGGCCGGCGGTTACGGAGGCACGGCGTTGCGTCCGGCCCTCGTCCTGCTGGCCTGCGAGGCCCTGGGCGGTGATCCGGCCCGGGCGGTGCCGGCGGCCGTGGCGGTCGAGCTCGTCCACAACGCGTCGCTGATCCACGACGACGTCATCGACGCTGGCCGGACCCGCCGCGGGCGGCCGGCCGCGTGGACGGTCTACGGCGCCTCCACCGCGGTCCTCGCCGGGGACGCGCTGTTCTTCCTCGCCTTGCAGATCCTCGCCGAGACCCCGTGGCTCGCCGACGCCGGAGTCGGGATCGTGACGACCGAGGTGCGGCGGCTCGTCGAGGGCGAGCACGCCCGCGTCCTGTCGCGGCCACGGGACACGGCCCCGACGCCGGACACGGTCCCGACGCCGGACACGGCCGCGCTCCGGACCGGCTCGCTCTTCGCGGGCTCCTGCGAGCTCGGCGCCGTCGCCGCGGCCGGAACGGCGGAGCAGGTGGCCGCGCTGCGCGCCTTCGGCACCCACCTGGCCGCGGCGCTCCGGCAGGCTGACCGGCACCTCGACCAGGCCCTGGCCGCACTGGACGCCGTCGCGGTCACCACGTCCGCCGCCGCGCGCCTCACGGCCCTCGCCCGGCTGGTCAGCGGGAACGGTGTCCGCCCATGACCGCCCCGCCGAACACGCCCCGCCCCGCCTCCGCCCCCGTCCACGCGCCCGCGCGCAGGCCCGCCTACCTCGCGCGATCCGACACCGGATCCGCGTCCGCGCTCCTGTCCGTGTCGCCGTCGAAGGACGAGTTCCAGCATGCGGGACGCGTCGCGAAGGCGCTGGACCGCGCGGTGGCGGCGCTGCTGGCCCGGCAGGACGCCGACGGGCACTGGGAGAGCGGGCTCGACAACGAGGTCGGCGTCGACGCGAGCCATCTGCTGGCGCACACCGTCCTCGGGCTCCCGCAGCCGCCGCAGGGCCCGGCCATCCGGGCGTGGATCCGCGCGCAGCAGGGCGGCGAGGGCGCGTGGCCGTCGTTCGCCGGCGGGCCGGACGACCCGTCCGCCACGGTGATGGCCTATCTCGCGCTGCGCGCCGGGGGCGAGGACCCGGCCGCACCGCACATGCGGATCGCCGCGCGGCGGATCCGCGCGTGGGGCGGCCTGCGCGCGTGCCGCCCGTCCACGCGGCTGTGGGCGGTGCTGCTCGGTGTCCGGCCGTGGAGCGACGTGAAGGCGCTGCCGCCGGAGGCCGTCCTCCTCGGGAGCGGCCCGGTCGCCCTCGACGACTTCGCGGACTGGGCGCGCCCCGTGGTCGTCGCGCTCTCCGTCATCACGGCGCTGCGGCCGGTCCGCCGGAACGCGCCCGACCTGAGCGAGATCTTCGGGGACGCGCCGCGCGCCCGTCCCTGGCACACGTTCGCGGCGACGCGCGCCTACACCGCGCTGGTTCCCGGCGAGGCGCGTGCCCGCGCGCTCAAGCGTGCCCGCGCCTGGCTGCTGGAGCGGCAGGCCGACGACGGCTGCTGGAATGGCACGCACCCGGCGACCGTCCACGCCGCGATCGCCCTGCGCCTCCTGGACGGGCCGGGCGACCGGGAGGCGGTGCGGCGCGCCGTGGCCGGGCTCGGCTCGTTCGTCCGCCCGCGCGGCGACAAGTACAGCCGCGTACAGTTCTCGCGCGCTCCCGTCCGGGACACGGCCGGCACCGTGCTGGCGCTGCGGGCCGCGGGCGTCGCGGACGGGCATCCGGCCATGCGAAGCGCCCGGGCCTGGCTGCTCGGCGCGCAGGCGGAGGCGCCCGGCGACTGGGCGGTCCACCGCCCCGCCCT
>NZ_CAACUY010000416.1 GCF_900659615.1 Actinomadura fibrosa
CGGCCTGCGCCGCCGGGACGGGCGGCCCCCCGCCCCGGCGGCCACCGGTTCGGCCGCGCGCTCGCCCGCGCGCTCGCCCGTGGTGGTCTCGCTCGTCACCGGGGACCGCCGCCCTGAAGGATCTTCTGGCACTTCTCCTGGGCGGCCTTGAAGTCGGGGTCCTCGGCGACCTTGCCGTCGATCATGATGCCGCGCTGGCCGGGCTTCGGGTCCTGGAACGCCTCCACGCCGTTGGAGCGCATGCACTCGGCGTACTTGCGGCCCCGCTCCTGCTCCTTGGGGTCCGGGGCCCCGGTGGCGTTGGCCTGCGGGTTGTACTGGCGGCACGCCTCCATCGCCTTGTCGACCGTGGCCTTGGGCGTCTTCTTGTCGATCTTCAGCAGGATCTTGCCGTCCTTCGGGTCGTCCATCGGAATGCCGTTCTTGCGCATGCACTCGGCGAACTTGACGCCCATCTCCTCCTGGCTGAGCTTCGCGCCGCCGGCGGCGGCCCCGCCCGTCTTCCCGCCGCCCGCCGACGCGACGCCGTCCTTCTCACCACCGTCGTCTCCTCCGCACCCGGTCAGGGCGAGGGCCAGGACGAGGGGCAGCGCGGCCAGGGCGCCGCGGGTCCGCATTCGCATGGATCTCTCCTCGTTCGGCGGCCGGATCGGTCTCCGGCCGGTCGAGGAGCGATGCAACGCGAACCGGCGTTTCCCCCACGTTTCCGCTCGGACGCTTCGCCGCCGCGGCGTCGTTTCCTAACGGGGAGGAAACACCGGGGCCGCCAGCATGGCCCTGTCGGGCCGCGGCGGCCCGCGCGGGAGGGAACATGCGGGTACTGGTGGTGGAGGACGAACGGCTGCTCGCCGACGCGATCGCGGAGTGGCTGCGCGACGAGGCGCACGCCGTCGACCTCGCCCACGACGGCGAGGCCGCGCTGGAGCGCGCCGCCGTCAACGACTACGACGTCGTCGTCCTGGACCGGGACCTGCCGCTCGTGCACGGCGACGACGTCTGCCGGGAGATCGTCCGGGGCGGGTCGGCGGCGCGGGTGCTGATGCTCACTGCCGCCGCCGAGGTCACCGACCGGGTCGCCGGGCTCGGCCTCGGCGCCGACGACTACCTGACCAAGCCGTTCGCGTTCCCCGAGCTCGCCGCGCGGGTGCTCGCGCTCGGCCGCCGCTCCCGTCCCGCCGCGCCGCCGACGCTGCGCCGCGCGGGCATCACGCTCGACCCGGCGCGCCGCGAGGTGTTCCGGGACGGGCGGTACGTCCCGCTCGCGCGCAAGGAGTTCGCCGTCCTCGCCGAGCTGCTGCGCGCCGACGGGACGGTCGTCTCCGCCGAGACGCTGCTGGAGAAGGCGTGGGACGAGCACGCGGACCCGTTCACCGGCGCCGTCCGGCTCACCATCCTCAAGCTGCGCCGCAAGCTCGCCGACCCGCCGATCGTCGAGACCGTCAAGGGAGTGGGGTACCGGATCCCGTGAAGGCACCGCTGCCGCGGGGCCTGTCGCTGCGGGCCCGGCTGACCCTGATCTACGGCGGCCTGTTCCTCGCCGCCGGCCTCGTCCTCCTCGGTGTCGTGTACGCGCTGTTCAACCAGCAGCTAGGGCAGGGCACCACGAAGATCCTCGCCCGGACGACCGGCCCGGTGCCCACCTCCTCCGTGAGCCCGACCGGCGCACCGCGGGCGGGCGGCTCCGACCAGGTCATCATCCAGGGAGAGGGCGGGCCGGTGCGCATGCCCGCGGGGAGCACGCCGCAGTCCGTCGCCGACCTCGACACGTTCATGCGGCAGCAGCGCAAGGAGCTGCACGACGCCGCGACGACCTCGCTGATCACGCAGGGGTCGATCGCGCTGCTGGTCGTCGCGGGCGTCGCGGCGGGCACCGGCTGGCTCATCGCGGGCCAGGTGCTGCGCCCGCTGCACCGGGTGACCGAGACCGCGCGGCGCATCGCCGGGGCGCCCGCCGCCGACCGCGGCCTGCACGAGCGGATCGCGCTGCGCGGCCCGGACGACGAGGTCAAGGAGCTCGCCGACACCTTCGACACGATGGTCGAGCGGCTGGACCGGTCCTTCGACGGGCAGCGCCGCTTCGTCGCCAACGCCTCGCACGAGCTGCGCACGCCGCTCACCGTCGGCCGCGCCCTGGTCGAGGTGGCGATGCACCGCCGGACGGCGTCCCCGGACGTCCTCCAGCTCGGCGAGGCCCTGCTCCAGATCAACTCCCGGCACGAGCGGCTGATCACCGGCCTGCTGCTGCTCGCCCGGTCGGAGAACGAGATCGTCGCCCGCGCCCCGGTCGATCTCGCCGACGTCGTCGGGCACGTCGCCGCGCAGACCGCGGCCGAGGCGGCGGAGGCGGGCGTCACCATCGAGGAGGAACCGGGCGAGGCCGTCACGGCGGGCGACGCGCTGCTGCTGGAGCGGGTCGTGGAGAACCTCGTGGAGAACGGCATCCGGCACAACACCGGGAAGGGCGGCTGGGTCTCGGTCTCCTGCCGCACCGAGGCCGGCCGCGCCGTCCTGGAGGTGGCGAACTCCGGGCCGTCCGTCCCGCCGTACGAGGTGCCCGCGCTGTTCGAGCCGTTCCGGCGGCTCGACAGCGACCGCGTCGTCACCGCCAAGGGCGCCGGCCTCGGCCTGTCCATCGTGCAGTCGATCGTCCGCGCCCACGGCGGCACCGTAACCGCCCGCCCACGCCCAGGCGGCGGCCTACGAGTAACAGTGTTGCTCCCCGCCTGCCCCGCCCCGGTCGAGACCCTCCCCACCTAGCCGTTCCGGTCGGCGCGGGCGGCGTGGCGTAGTTCGCGGGGGCTTACGCCGAAACGGCGGCGGAAGGCGGTGCTGAGCGCGCTGGCCGAGGAGAACCCCGTGGCGTGCGCGAGGTCGGTGATCGACAGGTGCGCGTCGCGGGGGTTGCGGAGCCGGTCCCGGACAAGGCGGAGCCGCTCCTCGCGGATCAGCTCGCGCGGCGTCGTCCCGGCGTGCTGGAGGGCGAGCTGCACCTGCCGCAGCGACCACCCGAGGTCCTGCGCCATCGCCGCGCCGTTGAGGCCCGGGTCGGTGGCGTGCTCGCGGACGTACCGGCGCACCACCGCCTCCACCTCGGCGAGATGGCCCGGGACGCACGGGCGGTCGTCGCCCGCGACGGTCATGCACAGCAGCTCGGTGATCCGCTCGCAGGCGCCGTCGAACTGCGCGGCCGTGAGCGCGTCGCGCTCCTCGCCGACCGCGGTGAGCATGCCGGCGACGACCCGGCCGAGGCCCCGGGACAGGTCGACGCCGCGCGCGAGCGGGGACGGGCCGCCCAGCCGCCCGTCCACCTCGTGGGCCGGGATCGTCAGGAGCAGCGCGCGGACGGGCCCCGGCTGCCGCACCCGGAACGGCTCCGCCAGGCTGAGCAGTCCGCCCGCCCCGGGCCGCAGCCGCGCCTCCGCGCCGTCCTGGGCCAGCAGCAGCTCGCCGCTCAGCGGCACGAGGAACCGGTAGTCGCCGTCCGGGTCGCGCCGGATCTGGCCCGCCGTCCGGACGTAGTCGATCCGCTCCGACCAGAACTGGACGAGCTGGTAGGCGGTGCTGCGCTGGCGCACCGACCCGCCGAGGAAGTCGTCCGGGCGCGGGAAGCGGCAGTCCATGGGCGACTGGTAGGCGGCCGTCTGCTCGACCCAGAAGTCGGCGCGCTCGCGGGGGGCGTAGTCCGTGGTCGTCGCCGTGTGCACGGCATAGGCTGCGTCGTTCACCGAAGGCGTCCTCCCCACCGCGCCGTCTCCGTGCCCGGATCCGCGTCCCGGGCGGCCCGTCCCCCGGCGGGCCCACTGACCACGGCGTTTCCGCCGCCGGGCGATCGTAGTACGCCCGCACGCTCCCTTTACGGCGAATCCAGCGGAAAGTAACCCGAATCAGACGGTATGTGATCATGCGTGGTCGGCGGGTGACCGGCGGGTAGTGCGCCCCACGGCAAGTTCTCTGCGCGCGAGCGCAAGCACGCCCCGGCGGGCGCGGCCTACGGTCACGGAACCGCGGCGTTTCTTCGCTGTCCGTGACCCGAGTCCGTGACCCGAAAGCGAGCCGGTCCGCACGGGCCGCCTCCCCCGACATCCCCTGCGTACGAGGATCTGATGGAGCAATTCCTCTTGGCGGCGGCGCTCGCCGTCGTGGCCGCCGCGGGCATCGCCGCGGCGGTGCTGCTGGCCCGCCAGCGGCAGGTGACCGCCGAGCTCCGCGAGCAGAACGCCGCCCTCGCCCGCGGCGTCGACCTGCGCGAGAAGGAGCTCCGGCACCTCGCCGAGGTCCGGCTGCCCGAGCTCGTCGAGTCGCTGCACACCCCGGGGGTGCGGGTGACGGGGCCGCTGCACGACCTGCCCCGCCTGGCGCCCGCCTACGGCCAGGCCCTCCAGACCGTCATGGACCTGTTCGCGCGGACCGGGGCGCGGGTCAGGGAGCAGGCCGACCAGTCGGCGAAGTCCACGCTGCGCGGGATGATGCGCGCCGTCCAGAGCCTGGCGAACGAGCAGCAGCTCGCGATCTCCACCATGCAGGAGCGGCACGACGACCCCGACGTCCTGGACGGCCTGCTCCGCATCGACCACATGAACGCCCAGATCGGCCGGCGCGCCCAGGCGACCGCGGTGCTGTGCGGGTCGTGGCCCGGCCAGCAGCGCTCGGCGTCCTCGCTGAGCGACGTGGTGCGCGGCGCGACCTCGCGCATCCGCGACTACCTGCGCGTCAACCTCCAGGGCGCGGTGAACACCGCGGTCACCAGCCGGGCGGTCGAGCCGGTCGTGCTCACCCTCGCCGAACTGCTGGACAACGCCGCGCGGCACTCGCGCCCCGACACCTCCGTCGAGGTGAACTTCCGGACCGCGCACAACGGCGTCGCCATCATGATCGACGACGCGGGGGTCGCGATGGACGCCGAGGAGCTGAAGCGCGCCGCCGAGCTGCTGTCCGGGGACGCGTCGGTGGACGTCCACCGGCTCGGCGACCCCCCGCAGGTCGGCTTCGCGGTGCTGATGGCGGTCGCCGGGGTCCTCGCCCTGATGGGCCGCAAGGAGACCGCGCGGGCCACGCCTCCGAAGCCGGAGCAGGCGATGGACACCAG
>NZ_CAACUY010000417.1 GCF_900659615.1 Actinomadura fibrosa
CACCGTGCCCCCCAGCGTGCCGTCCCACGCCGACCCGGCCGCGGAGCGCGCCGGACGGCTGTGGTCGGCGGAGGAGGTCCACGGTCCGGGCGCCCCCGCCGCGCAGTCCCCGTCCGCCACGCAGGCGCTCCCGGCGACGCCGCCCGCCCCGCCGCCCGCTCCGTCATCCGCTCCGTCCGGCGCCGCTCCGTCCGTCCCGCCCGTGTCCGGTGAGCGCCGGTCGCGGCTGAACGGGTCCGGCTCGGCCGCCCCCGCGAGCCCCGCCGCCGGTTCCGGCACCCGCGGGACGCGCGTCGCGGGCAACGGCTCCTCGTCCCTCGGCAAGTCCGCGCGGGGCAAGGGCTCGCGGGCCAAGCCGCGCGGCGAGAAACCCGCCGAGCCCGAGAAGGGCGCCGCGTCCGACCTGCCCGTCGACCTGTGGGCCGAGGGCGGCGACCCGACGCGGACCGCCGAGGACCCCCAGTTCCTCACCGGCGGCAAGGGCTCGTCCGCCGCCAAGCCCTCCGCCGCCGCCAAGCCCGCCTCCGGGACGTCCTCCTCCGCGAAGCCTCCGTCGGACAGGCCCTCCGCGGGCAAGCCGGAGGAAGGGAGCGGGTCGGGCAAGGGAAAAGGCGATTCGTCCCTGATGCACTACGACATCGACCGGTAGGCCCGGAGACCGTGGTGACCCGCGCCGCCGCCCGGGAGGCCGGCGGGACGGGCCCGAGGGGCGGTCTCGCGGGCACGGCGGGACGGCTGCTCACGAAGGCGGGACGGCTGCTCGCGAAGGCGGGCGGCGCCGTCACCGTCCAGTTCGTGACCGCGGGCGGGAGCCTGCTCGTCCAGGCGCTCGGCGCCCGCACCCTCGGCGCGTCCGGCTACGGCTCCTACGCGCTGTTCTTCGCCGTCCTCGTCATGATCACTTCGGTGCAGACGAGCTGGGTCGGCGACACCCTGACCGTCTTCGACCGGTTCGAGCCGCGCATCCGCGGCGCGCTGCTGCTGTCGGTCGCGGGGACCGTCGCCGCCGGAGCCGCCGTCGGCGCGGTCGTCGCCGTCGCGATGGGCCTCGCCGGCCCGGCCGGCATCGCGCTGTTCGCGCTGCTGGTGGCGCTCTGGCTGCTGAACGAGACCGGCCGGCGGATCTTCACGGCACGGATGGAGTTCTGGCGGCTCACCGCCAACGACGCCTGCTACCTCGCGACCACGCTCGCGGTGCTCGGCGCCGCGCTCGCGGCCGGGACCGGCGCCTCGGTCGAGCTGCTGCTCGGCGCGATGTGCGCGGGCTGCCTCGCCTCGATCGGGCTGGCCCGGCTGCGGCTGCCGGCCGAGGAGTACGCGCTCGCCCCGCTGCGCGGCACCGCGTTCCGCGAGATCGTCGGGTTCTCCTGGTGGCGGTCGATCCAGGCGGGCATCCGGCCGACCGCGCTGCTGCTCGCCCGCATCATGATCGCCGGGTTCGCGTCCACCGCCGCGCTCGCCGGGGTGGAGGCCGCGCGGCTGCTGCTCGCGCCCGCGCTCACCTTCGTCAACGGCGCCGGCTGGTTCCTGCTCGGCGACTTCGCCAAGGCCGAGCGCGCCGGACGGCCGATGCGCGCCCGGCAGGCCGTCCGGGCCTGCGGGCTGATGGCGGGGATCGCGCTGGTGATGAGCCTCGCCGGCATCCTGCTCGTGGACTGGCTCGGCCCGCTCGTGACCGGCGGCTCGTTCGAGGTCGACCGGGTCGCGCTCGCCGGCTGGGGGATCTACGCGGTCTGCTTCGCCTGCACGCTGCCGCTCGCCAGCCTCGCCACGGCCCGCAAGAAGTCCAGGACGGTCTTCGTCATCCGCGGCCTGGAGAGCCTCAGCGGCCTTCTCGTCCTGCTGGTGCTGCTCGTCGCCGACCCTGGGCACGCGGCCCTCGCGCCGTACTGCCTGGGCGCGGGCGGCCTCGTCTCGGCGGCGATGCTGTGGCGGATGCTGCGCAAGGGCGACCCGCCCCGCGGCGCCGCCACGGTGCCCGAGCGGTCCGAGGCGTCAGCGGACGAACTCGTCGGCTGACACCGGCGCGGCCGTGATCCCCGGCCGCGCCGCGGTGATGCCCCCGACGCGCTCGGTCCCTCCGGTGCCCCCGGCTCCGCCCGCCGGGGGAGCGGCGTCCGCGGTCTCGGTTCCGGCGGCGCGGCGGCGGCGTCCGACGAGCCAGGCGGCCGCGGTGGCGGCGACGAGGCCCACCAGCGTCCACGCCAGCGGGACGGCGCCGACCCCGAACATCTTGAGCGCGGACGCGACCAGCACGACCACCAGGACCCGCCGGATGAGCCCGCCCGGGGCGCGCGAGGAGATCCTCGAACCGAGGTAGACGCCCGGGACGGAGCCGACCAGCAGGGCCGCCGTCACCTCCATCCGGAAGTCGCCGAACAGCAGGTGCCCGAGCGCGGCGGCGAACACCAGCGGCACGGCCTGGAGCAGGTCGGTGCCGACGAGCTGGTTCGCCTTCAGGGCCGGGTAGAGGGCGAGCAGCGCGACGATGATCAGCGAGCCGGAGCCGACGGAGGTCATGCCGACGACGAGGCCGCCGACCAGGCCGACGAGGACGGTCGGCACCGGCCGGATCGTGATCTCGGGGGCGGACCCGCCGTCGCCGGCCGCTCCGGCCCGGCCCCGGGCGGCGAGCCAGCCGCGGACGACGAGGCCCGTCGCGGCGAGGAGCAGGGCGGCGCCCATGGCCTTCTGGATGACGTCCTCGACGCGGGCGCCGTCCCCGAGCGCGCGGGCGAGCAGGACGCCGGAGAACGCGGCGGGCACCGAGCCGAGGCACAGCCAGCCGACCAGCCGCATGTTGATCGTGCCCTGCCGGTAGTGGACGGCGCTGCCGACCGGCTTCATCACCGCGGCGGCCACCAGGTCGCTGGAGACGGCCGCGAGCGGGCTGACGCCGAAGAACGTGACGAGCATCGGCGTCATGAGGGCGCCGCCGCCCATCCCCGTCAGCCCCACGACGACGGCCACCAGGAACGAGCCGAGCGCCATCGTCCAATCGAAGTCCATCGGCATGACCTACCAGCTATATAGGGAACTCCCGTACATAGGGTATGGGACGCGACGTTGGGCCGAAAGATGGGCCTCAGGGGACGGAAGTGGTCACTCCGGGCGTACCCAGCCGCCCGCCACGAGGAGGTCGAGGACCCGGCCCACCGCCTCGTCCGGCGTCATCCGCGACGTGTCGAGCGTCAGGTCGGCGTCCTCCGGCCGCTCGTACGGGTCGGAGATGCCGGTGAACTCCGGGATCAGGCCCGCCCTCGCCTTGGCGTACAGGCCCTTGCGGTCCCGGCGCTCGCACTCCTCCAGCGGGGTCGCGACGTGCACCAGGATGAAGTCGCCGGCGGCCGACACCATGCGGCGCACCTCCGCCCGCGTCGCCGCGTACGGCGCGATCGGCGCGCAGATCGCCGCGCCCCCGTGCTTGGTGATCTCCGCGGCCACGAACCCGATCCGCCGGATGTTGAGGTCGCGGTCGGCCCGGGAGAACGTCAGGCCCGCCGACAGCAGCCGCCGGACGACGTCGCCGTCCAGCAGCGTCACGGTCCGGCCGCCGCGCTCGACCAGCGCGTCCGCGAGGCCGCGCGCGACCGTGGACTTGCCCGACCCCGACAGCCCGGTGAAGAACACCGTGATGCCCCGCGAGTGCTTGGGCGGCCGCGCCAGCGCGAGCTCGGCGGCGACGGCGGGCGGGGTGAACCAGTCGGGCACCGGGTCGCCGGCGTCCAGCAGCTCGCCGAGGCGCTCCGGGGTCAGCTCGGCCTGGACGTGGTCGGGCTCGATGCGCGCGACGGGCCGCCAGACCTCCACGTCGGCGTCGTACGCCCACGGCTCGGGGACCACGACGGGGATCGCGGTGCCCTCGGTCTCCCGCTCGGCGAGCAGGTGCGTCGCGCCGTAGGCGGCCGCGACCTGGGCGTGCAGCAGGACGTCGCGCTCCGGGTCGCCGCCGCGGGCCGGCAGCGGCACCGGGATGATCTCCGTGCCGTCGGGCAGCTCCTTGCGGACCCCGAGCAGCGCCCGGACGAGCGACTCGTCGTGCCGCCCGCCGAGCAGCGGCAGCACCAGGACGCGCGACCCGAGCCGCTCGGCGACCTGCCGGAGCTGGCCGAGGTGCTTGCGGTGCAGGGGCGAGCGGGTCGCGACGGCGAGCACCGGGCCGTCCGCGGGCGGCATCTCGGCGGGGCGCCGCCGCAGCTTGTGGAACGGTCCGTGCGCGGGCGAGCGGAGGGCCTCCAGGGGACCGGCGAGCCGCCACTCCTGCGTGGTCGGGTCCTGCCACGTCTCGGTGACCTCCAGGACCGCGAGCGGGACGCCCTCCGGGTCCTGGAGGACGAGCCGGTCGTGCGCCGTCAGCTCCTTGGGCACGGCGAGGGTGACCGGCACCGGCCAGGGCGTGCCGTCGGCGAGCCGGCCCCCTGCGATCACCATGGCGGTGTCGAACGAGCCGAGGAAGCCGGTCAGCGGCCGGAACACGCCGGCCAGGACCAGCTCCAGGTCGGCGAGCTCCACCGGGTCCGGGGTCCAGGTGGGCAGGTCGCGCAGCATGTCGGGAAGGCCGGCTTCGGCGGTCACCGCGGTCTCCGATCCTGCCCGGCGCGCGGCCGGGCTGGTCCAGGTCAGTGTTCGTTCATGGCCGGGGACGGTCCCACGCCCCTGTGGGTCCCCCGTGTCCATGTAAGGGTACTGACCGGCGCCCTCCGCCCCGATGGCCCGGATCGGCCGCCGACCCGGCGGGGATCAGATGACCCGGGCGAAGCGGTTCTCCGGTTTGCGGATGACGAGCGTGACCTCGCTGTGGTCGGCGGTGAGGCGGCCCCGGCTGAGCAGCGCCACGAGCCGGCACAGCGCGTCGGCGAGGCTCGTCCCGGCCCCGAGGGAGTCGAGGGCCTGCCGGGACGTGTACTCCTCGGCGATCACCAGCCCGCGCATCACGCAGTACCACTGCATGCCCTGCCGGGACGCCACCCGCTCGTAGATCGCGCGCGGCGGCGGGGCCGGCGCGGGCGGCCGGACCGGCGCGCTCTCGGCACCGCGCGCGAGGGC
>NZ_CAACUY010000418.1 GCF_900659615.1 Actinomadura fibrosa
GCCGCCGGGGCGGCGCCCGCCGCGGCGTCGTGCCGGACTAGGCGCGGCACGAACGCGCCGCCGTCGCGCATCGCGAGCTGCGGCTCGTCCGCGGCCAGCGCGTCGGGGACGGCGCGGTACGAGGCGTCCCGCCCGTCGAGGTCGAGCAGCGCCAGCCGGCCGGGGAACTCGGCCTGGGCGCTGCGCGTCAGCCCCCACAGCGCCGCGGCCGCCAGGTCGCCGACGTCGTCGCCGGGACGGGTCGCGACCGCGCCCTCGGTGGCGACGACGAGCCGCGCGCCGTCGAACCAGGGTTCGGCGAGCCAGGTCTGGAGCAGCGACAGCAGCGCGTCCCCGGTCCGCCGGAGCCGCCCGAGTGAGCCGGCTGCGTCCTCCGCGTCCCGGTCGCCGGGGACGACGGCGATGACCGTGTCGGGCACCTCGGCCCCGGCCTCGGCGGCCGCGCTGAGCCCGGCCAGGTCGGGGTAGGCGGCCGCGCCGGGCAGCGCCCGGACGAGCGGGTCGTCCTCGGGAGCGAGGACCGCGTACCGCGCGGCGGTGCCGCCGACGGTGCCGCCAGCGGGGCCGTCGGCGGGTTCGGTGAGCGGCATCCAGTCGAGCCGGAACAGCGCGTTCCCGCTCCCGCCGCGGCGGGCCCGGGCGATCTGCTCGGGGGACACCGGCCGGACGGCCAGCGACTCCAGCGTGAGCACCGGCACGCCGGTCGGGTCGGCGGCGGTGACGGCGAGCCGGTCCGGCGCCGCGCGGGTGATCCGCACCCGGAGGGCGGTCCCGGCGGTGGTGTGCAGGCGCAGGCCGGTCCACGCGAACGGGAGCAGCGCCGCGCCCGCCGCGTCCGCCCCCGCGCCGGAGTCCAGCAGCAGGGCGTGCAGGGCCGCGTCGAGGAGGACCGGGTGGACGCCGTAGTCGGCGGCACGGGCCCGTTCCCCGTCGGGCAGCGCCACCTCGGCGTAAACGTCGTCGCCGAGCCGCCACGCGGCGGTGAGCGCCCGCGTCGCCGGGCCGTACTCGTGGCCGAGCGCGGCGAGCGCGTCGTACGGGTCCCCGGTGGCGATCGGTTCGGCTCCGGGCGGCGGCCACGCCCCCTCGATCGCGGCCGGCGCGGCGGCCGGCGGCTCGGGCGAGAGCAGCCCGGTCGCATGGCGCGTCCAGGCGGGCTCGTCGGCCTCGCCCGCGGCGGCCGGCCGGGAGTGGACGCTGACAGGCCGCAGTCCCGCGCCGTCCGGCGGCCCGACGACGACCTGCAGGTCGACGGCGGTGTCCGGCGCCAGGACCAGCGGGCTCTCCAGCGTGAGCTCGGCGAGGTGGTCGCAGCGCGCTCGCCGGGCAGCCTGGAGGGCCAGCTCCACGAACGCGGAGCCGGGGAGCAGGACGCTGTCCATCACCTGATGCTCGGCCACCCAGGCGTGGGCCCGCTGGGAGACCCGGCCGGTGAGCAGCAGGGTCCGCTCGCCCGCCGGCTCCACCGCCGCGCCGATCAGCGGGTGGTCGGTGCCGGTCAGGCCGAGGCCCGCCGGGTCGCCGCCGGTCAGCAGCGGCGCGTCCAGCCAGTAGCGGCGGCGCTGGAAGGCGTAGGTGGGCAGCGGGACGGTCCGCGGCGGCGGGTCGGCGGGGAACCGGGGCGTCCAGTCCACCTCGGCGCCGGCGGCGAAGGCCTGGCCGAGCGCGCGGACGAGCTGCTCCGGCCCGTCGTGGTCGCGGCGGAGCGTGCCCAGCGCGACGGCGCCGCCCTCGGCCAGGTCGAGGGACTCGGTGATCGCCGGGACGAGCACCGGGTGCGGGCTGGCCTCGATGAACAGGCGGTGGCCGTCGGCCAGCAGCGCGGCCACGGTCTCGGCGAACCGCACCGGCCGCCGCAGGTTCTCGATCCAGTAGGCGGCGTCCAGGCCGGCGGTGTCGCGCGGCCCGGCGGTGACGGTGGAGTAGAACGTCACCGCCGCCGGTCCCGGCCGCACGCCGGCCAGCGCGGCGGAGAGCCGGCCGGTGATCCGGTCGATCTGCGGGCCGTGCGAGGCGTAGTCGACGTCGATCGTCCGGGCCCGCCATCCGCGCTCCTCGGCCGCCGCCACCACGGCGGCCACCTGCTCGGGCGAGCCGGAGACGACGGTGGACGACGGGCCGTTGACCGCCGCGACCGTGACGTCCGGCGCGCCGTCCAGCAACCGCGCGGCGCGGGCCTCGTCCACGGCGAGGGACGCCATCGCGCCCTGGCCGGACAGCGCGCGCAGCTCCCGGCTGCGCACCGCGACGATCATGGCGGCGTCCTCCAGGGACAGGGCCCCGGCGACGCAGGCGGCGGCGATCTCGCCCTGGCTGTGCCCGATGACCGCGGCCGGGACGACGCCGTGGTCGGCCCAGACGGCGGCGAGCGACACCATGACCGCCCACAGCGCCGGCTGCACCACGTCCACCCGTTCCAGGGCGCGGCCGTCGCCGCGCAGGACCTCGGTGAGCGACCAGTCCACGTGAGGGGCGAGCGCCTGCTCGCATTCGGCCAGGCGGGCCGCGAAGACCGGTGACTCCTCCAGCAGTCGGACGCCCATCCCCGCCCACTGCGAACCCTGGCCGGGGAACACGAGGACGGGTCCCGCCCCGGTCGCGTCCGCCACACCGGTCACGACGCCGGTGTCCGGGGCGCCGTCCGCGAGGGTCTCCAGGGAGCGCAGCAACCCGTCCCGGCCGGTGCCGATCACCACGGCGCGGTGCGCGTACGCCGACCGCGTCGTGACCAGCGACCAGCCGATGTCGGCCGGGGACGGCTCCGGGTGGGCGGTGACGTGATCGGCCAGCCTCCGGGCCTGCGCGCGCAGTGCCTCGGCGGAATGCCCGGAGATCACCCACGGCGTGAGGCGGTCGCCGGATGGTGGCCGCGGTTGCGGGCGGTCGGGTTGGTCGGGTTGGTCGGGTGGTTGTTCGAGGATGAGGTGGGCGTTGGTGCCGGAGATGCCGAATCCGGAGATGCCTGCGCGTCGTGGTCGTTGGGTGTGGGGCCAGGGGGTGGGTTGGGTGAGGAGTTGGACGGTGCCGGTGGTCCAGTCGACGTGTCGGGTGGGTTGGTCGATGTGGAGGGAGGCGGGGAGGAGGCCGTTGTGGATGGCCATGACCATTTTGATGACGCCGGCGACGCCGGCGGCGGCCTGGGTGTGGCCGATGTTGGATTTGACCGAGCCGAGCCACAGCGGCCGATCCGGCGCGCGGTCCTGCCCGTAGGTCGCCATGAGGGCCTGCGCCTCGATCGGGTCGCCGAGGGTGGTGCCGGTGCCGTGGGCCTCCACCGCGTCCACCTCATCGGGTGAAACCCCGGCGTTGGCGAGCGCCTGGCGGATCACCCGCTCCTGGGACGGGCCGTTGGGCGCGGTAAGGCCGTTGCTGGTGCCGTCCTGGTTGATCGCCGACCCGCGGATCACCGCGAGGATGCGGTGGCCGTTGCGCTGGGCGTCGCTGAGCCGTTCCAGCATGACGAGGCCGACGCCCTCGGCCCAGCTCGTCCCGTCGGCGGCGTCGGCGAACGCCTTGATCCGGCCGTCGGGCGCCATTCCCCGCTGCCGCGAGAACTCCACGAACGACGCCGGTGTGGTCATCACGGTCGCGCCCCCGGCGAGCGCGAGATCGCACTCGCCCCGCCGCAGCGCGTGACCGGCCTGGTGGATCGCGACCAGCGAGGCGGAGCAGCCGGTGTCCACCGTCACGGCCGGACCCACCAGGCCGAGCGTGTAGGAGATCCGGCCGGACGCCACGCAGCCGAGGTTCCCCGTGCCGATGTACCCCTCGACGTCGTCGATCCGCTTGCCGACGAGCGTCAGGTAGTCGAAGATCGTGAGCCCGGTGAACACGCCGGTGTCGCTGCCCGCCAGCGATCTGGGCGCGATCCCCGCGTCTTCGATGGCGTCCCAGGCGGTCTCCAGCAGGAGCCGCTGCTGCGGGTCCATGGCCGTCGCCTCGCGCGGGCTGATCCCGAAGAACGCCGCGTCGAACTCGCCGGCGTCGTAGACGAAACCGCCCTCGCGCACGTAGCTGGTGTTCGGATGGTCCGGGTCCGGGTGGAACAGGCTGTCGAGGGGCCAGCCCCGGTCCGTGGGGAACCCCCCGATCGCGTCCCGGCCCTCGGCGGCCAGCTCCCACAGGTCCTGCGGCGACCGCACGCCGCCCGGGTACCGGCAGGCCATCCCGACGATGGCGATCGGCTCGTCATCGGCTCCGCCGGAGCGGGCGCCGCGCGCCACGGCGGCGCCCGGCGCCGCCGACGGCTCGCCGAGCAGCCGGCCCCTGAGGTACAGGGCGAGCTCCCGCGGCGTCGGATGGTCGAAGACCATCGTCGTCGGCAGGTCGAGCCCGGTCGTCTGGTTCAGCCGGTTGCGCAGCTGCACGGCGGTGAGGGAGTCGAAGCCGAGTTCCTGGAACGGCTTGTTCGCGGGGATCGCGTCCGTCCCGGAATGCCCGAGCGTCGCGGCCGCCTCCGTCCTGACGTGGGTGAGCAGGGTCTGATGCTGCTGCGACGGCGTCGCCTCCCGCAGCTGCTGCCCGAGGGGCGTGGCGGCGGCGCTCGTCTCGGGGCCGCCGGCCGCGGCCGGCCGCTGGTTCTCGGGGAGGTCGTCGAGGAGGGGCGCGGGGCGCGCCGCGGTGAAGGTGGGGGTGAACAGGGTCCAGTCGATGTCGGCGACGGTGAGGGTCGTGGTGCCGGTGGAGACGGCGTGGTGCAGGACCTTGGTGGCGAGGCTCGGCGGCAGGGGACTCAGGCCGAACCTGGAGAAGAAGGCCAAGGACGTCTGGTCCGCCGCGATCCCGGCCTCGCTCCACGGACCCCAGGCGACGGATGTGGCGGGGCGTTGCTGGGAGCGGCGGTGCTCGGCGAGGGCGTCGAGGTAGTGGTTGGCGGCGGCGTAGGCGCCTTGCTGGCCGCTGCCCCAGCTGCCG
>NZ_CAACUY010000419.1 GCF_900659615.1 Actinomadura fibrosa
AGGGTCGCCGCGGACAGCAGCCCCGCCGCGGCCGCCGCCCCGGCGAGCTGCGCGGCGAGCAGCCGCAGCGGCCAGTAGGGGTCGTGGCCGGCGCTCCGCACGAGCAGCCAGCAGGCCGCCAGGAACGGGACGGTCAGCGCGGCGACCCGGGCGGTGTGCCGGGCCTGCGCGATCGTCAGCTCCCGCTGGCAGCCGGGGACGAGCTCGTCCGGCGTGCCGAACTCGCGGACCGCGCGGCGGGCGGCGTGCCGGTAGGCGAGGCCCTCACCGGCGTGCGCGTCCACGGTGTCGGCGAGCCCGCCGCGGATCTCCTCGACCAGCCGCGCCTTGGCCCGCGCCGGCCCGTGCAGCGCCGCGGACAGCTCCGCGACGTAGTCCTCGACCGGATCGGCCTCCCCGGCCGGCTCGGGACCCGCGGGCGGCGGGGCGCTCCGGAGCGCGCTCACGTGGCGGGCCTGGTCTGCGCGGGGTTCAGGACGGAGCCGATGGCCGTCGTGAACTCGTGCCAGGCCGTCCGCTCGGTGGCGAGCGCGCGCCGGCCGGCGTCCGTCAGCGCGTAGCAGCGCCGCCGCCGCTCGCCGTCGGCCTGCCAGCTGCTGCTCAGCAGCCCGACCCGCTCCAGCCGGTTCAGCGCGGGGTAGATGGTGCCCGTGCGCAGCTCCAGCGCCCCGCCGCTGCGCTCCTGGACCGCGGCGATGATCGCGTAGCCGTGCAGCGGGCCCGCCTCCAGGACCGCCAGCAGCAGCCCGTCCAGGTGCCCGCGCACCGCGTCAGCCCTCATGGGTAGACAGCCTACACATCTTGGGCATTGGCGTGGTACGTATTGGCAGCCAACCTATTGGAGGCCGACATGACCAAAGTGCTGCTGTCCGTGCACGTGCTCGCGGCGATCCTGGCGATCGGGCCGATCGCCGTCGCCGCGTCGCTGTTCCCCCGGTACGCCCGGCAGGCCGCGGCGGAGGGCGGTGAGGGGGCCGGGACGGTCGCGTTCCTGCACCGGACCTGCCGCGCCTACACCGTCGTCGGCGCCGCCGTCCCGGCCTTCGGCCTCGCGACCGGCGCGAGCCTCGGCGTCCTCGGCGACGCGTGGCTGATCGCCTCGATCGTCCTGACGGCGGCCGCCGCGGCGATCCTGGTGCTGGCCATCGTCCCCGGCCAGCGGCGGCTGCTGGCGCCGTCGCCGGACGCGGCCGTCGCCGGGCGCGCCGTGTCCCGGCTGGCCATGGCGACCGGCGTGTTCAACCTGCTGTGGGCGGTCGTCGTCGTGCTGATGATCGTCCGTCCCGGCTCGACGACGGGGGCGTGAGCGCCGTGCGCGCCCTGCGGACCGCCGCGGCCGTCGAGGCCGCGTCCCTCGCCGTCCTGCTCGGCAACCTGTTCACCGTGCACGCGCGGGCCGTCTCGTCGCTCGTCGGGCCGCTGCACGGCACGGCCTACGTGGCGGTCATCGCCGCGACCCTGCTGCTCCCGGCCGCCTCACGGGGGACGAAGTGGATCTCGGTCGTCCCGGGCGTCGGCGGCCTGCTCGCCCTGCGCCGCCTCCGCCGGACGGAGGCCCCGGTGCCAGAGTGAGCGCGAGCTGTCATGTCCCCAGAAAACGGGACATGACCTGACAGATGGCGCGACCTAGCGTCGGATCCGACAGATCTCCGGAGGCCCGCCCGGACTCGGCGGGGGCCTCCGCACCTCACGAGAGCTGGAGATTTCGGTGATGACGCCTGGCCAGAAACCGGAGGCCGTCCGGGAGCCGGCGGCGAGGGCCGGTGCGGAACTCGAACGGATCGTGCTCCGGGGCTGGACGGTCGAGGACCGCTCGATCTGGACGTACGTGCGTCCCGCCGTCCCCTCCCGCCGCGTCCAGGGATGGAAGCTCCATGTGTCCGCGACGATCCTGTCCGCGCCCGACGTCCTGGCCGCGTGCCTTCCGGTGCTCGTGGAGACCGGCACGCCGTTCAAGTTCGCCTCCACCTCGGCGAACCTGAAGCACCTCAACGAGTTCCGGACGCCGCGCGGCGGATCAGGCAAGTTCATCACCGCTTACCCGGACGACGACGGCCGCTTCCGGGTCCTGGCCGAGGACCTCCACGCGGCGACGGAGGGGCTCGCCGGCCCGGCGATCCTCTCCGACGCGCCGTACCGTAAGGGCAGCCTGGTGCACTACCGGTACGGCGCCTTCCAGGGCGTCCAGGTGCTCTCCAACGACGGCGCCTACGTGAGCTGCATCCTGGACCCGGACGGGAACCCGGTCGTGGACGAGCGGCCCGCCGTGTTCAGCCCGCCGTCCTGGGCCGCACCGCCCTTCGCCGACACCGTCCACCGCTCGGCGGACGGCGCTCCGAAGGCCGTCCTGCTGCGCGACCGGTACGAGATCACCACGGCGATCCGGCACGCGAACAAGGGCGGCGTCTACCGGGCCGCCGACCGGCGCACCGGCCGCGAGGTGATCGTCAAGGAGGCCAGGCCGCACGTCGCCACCGACGTGGACGGCCGGGACGCCCGCGACCTCCTGCGCCACGAGGCGGAGGTGCTGCGCCGCGGCGCGCCGCTCGGCGTCATGCCCGCGTTCGTGGACGAGTTCGAGCAGGACGGCCACCGCTTCCTGGTGGAGGAGGCCGTCCGCGGCCGGACGCTGCGCCAGAAGATCGCGCTCGCCGCGGGGGAGGGGCTGCTCTGGCCGCCGGTCGACGCCCTCCCAGCGATCGTTCACCGGCTCGCCGGGATGCTGCGGGCCCTGCACGGCCACGGCATGGTGGTCCGCGACCTGTCGCCGCAGAACGTCATGGTCACCGATGACGGGGAGCTGCGGCTCGTCGACCTGGAGATGGTCGCCGTGCGGGACGGCTCCGGCTGGGACGTCATGCACCGCGCCGGCGGCACGCCCGGGTTCAGCGCCCCCGAGCAGTTCGCGGGCGCCGAGCCTGACCCGTCGGCCGACCTGTACGGCGTCGGCGCGACGGCCTACTACCTGCTGACCCGCGCCGATCCCGCGCTGGCGGACGACCGGCCGGCGCACTGCCCGCTGGAGGAGCGCGTCGCGCGGATGATCGCGCCGCCGCTCGTGCCCGCGGACGTCCCGCCGGTCGTCCGCACGCTCATCACGGGCACGCTCCGGTCGGACCCGGCCGAGCGCACGCCGCTGGAGGAGGTCCTCCGGCTCACGGCGGACGGCGCCGCCGGGCCGGTCCCGGTGCGGCCGGTCCGTCCGAGCGTGCCCGCCGAGGAGGAGACGGCGACGTTCGGCGGCGACCGGTGGAGCGTCCTCGTCGGCGACATCCTCGGCCATCTCGCGGCGACCCTGCCCGACGACTCGGAGGCCCGCCCCTGGCCGGAGACGGTCTTCGGGCGCGACAAGGACCTCTGCACGGTGCAGCACGGCCTCGCGGGGATGCTCGCCGTCCTGGCCCGCCTGGTCGAGGACGGCGAGAGCCCGGGCGGGCATGTCCCGGTGCTGCTGGACGCCGTCCTGCCGCGGCTTCTGCGGCAGCAGGGACGGGTCGTCCACCGCCTCCCGGGCCTGTACTTCGGGTTCGCCGGGACCGCCTGGGCGCTGTTCGACGCCGGGCGCGCGCTCGGCCGCACCGACCTGACCGCGCGGGCCGTGGAGTTCGCGGCGAGCCTGCCCACGGCGTGGCCCAACCCCGACGTCACCCACGGGATCGCCGGGCTCGGCACCTGCCTGCTGCACCTGTGGGAGGGCACCGGCGACCCGGCGCTGCTGGAGCGGGCGGACGCCTGCGCGGACCAGATCATGGCCGCGGCGGACACCGGCGGCGGCGCGATCCACTGGACCGTCCCGCCGTCCTTCGACTCCAAGCTGGCCGGCTACCGCTCGTACGGCTTCGCGCACGGCGTCGCGGGCATCGGCGCCTACCTGCTCGCGGCCGGGCGGGCGCTGGACCGGCCGGACCTGCTCGCCGCCGCGGAGCGCTGCGGGGACGTGCTGCTCGAGGCCGCGATCCACGCCGACGGCGCCGCCTTCTGGCCGGAGCGGCCCGGCTCCGACTCCCGCGCGATCCACTGGTGCAACGGCTCGTCCGGCGTCGGCACCTTCCTCTGCCGCCTCCACGCCCACGGCGGGGACCCCCGCCACCGGGACGCGGCGGTCGCGGCCGGACGGGCGGTGCTGCGGACCCGGCGGCTCAGCGGGACCGCGTACTGCCACGGGCTCGCCGGCAACGGCGACCTCCTCGTCGAGCTCGCCGAGACGACCGGCGACCGCACGTACCTGGCCTGGGCCGAGACGCTCGCCGACCTGCTGGCGGCGCGCGCCCTCGACCGGGACGGGCGGCTCGTGCCGCCCGACGAGTCCGGCAAGGAGGTCACCGCCGGGTACGGCGCCGGGCTCGCCGGCCACCTGTCCTTCCTGCTGCGGCTGCGCTCCGGCGGCCCGCGGCTGTTCCACCCCCTGCTCGCCGGCCCGTACCGCCCTTCCGCCGGGCCGGCGCGGCCGATGTCCGCTTCGTTCGAGAGGAGGTGAACGCGATGTCGACCAGCGTCCAGGAGCTCCAGGCCCTGCCCGAGCTCGAGCTGGAGCCCGGTCATGGTGAGGTGGAGTTCTCCTGCACCTACACCTGCCCCAGCAATGACAGTTGTGGGAGCACCTGCCAGACGCAGTAGCCCACGCCGACCGTCATGACGGCAGCGCCCGGGACGGGCCGGACCCGCCCCGGGCGCGCCGCCGAGCCCGGCCCCTCCCCGTCGTCCGGACGTCCCGACCAGGCAGGTCACTCCCATGCGGACCACTCCGATACGCCTCATGCTGCGCGACCTCCGCGCCGACCCGGTGCCCGCCGCGGCCGGCGCGGGCGCCGCGCTGGCCGCCACGGCG
>NZ_CAACUY010000420.1 GCF_900659615.1 Actinomadura fibrosa
GGCCCCCGCCCCGGCGCCCGCCGGTCCTTCGGCGACCAACGTGGACGGGCCGCTCGGCTCGTCCGTCCCGGACCCCGGGCTCCCCGGCGCGCTGGTGAGCGCGCTCGGCGGGCTGCCCGGCGGCCTCGGCGGCGCGACCGCCGCGAGCGGCTCGGCGGGGGAGCCGGGGCTGCCCGGCGCGTGCGGGCAGATCACCGTCTACACGCTGCTGGACGGCCGGGAGGGCGCCTTCGACCGGCTGGCCGCCGAGCTCGTCCAGGCGGCGAGGCTCGCCGAGCCGGACACGGTGATCTTCGCCTCGCACGAGGTCGTCGGCGCGCCCACGCAGCGGATCTTCTACCAGCTGTTCCGGGACGAGGCGGCCTTCGCCGCGCACCGGCGGCAGCCGCACCTCCAGCGGTTCCTCGCCGAGTCCCGCGCCCACGTGCTCGCCACCAACGTGATCGAGCTGCGGCTCGGCACGTCCAAGATCCCGCTGCCGGCGCCGGAGTTCCCGGGGAGGTGACGTGGCCGACGTCCTGATCACGCTGCTGGGCAAGCCCGGCTGCCACCTGTGCGACGACGCGCGCGCGGTGATCGAGCGGGTGGCGGGCGAGCTGGGCGTGCCGTGGGAGGAGCGCGACATCACCCGCTCCGAGGAGGACACCCGGCTCTACTGGGAGCAGATCCCGGTGACGCTCGTGAACGGCGTGCAGCACGACTTCTGGCGGGTGGACGAGGGGCGGCTGCGCGCGGCGGTCGAGAAGGCGCGCGGCGCGGCGTAACGGCGGGGAGGCCGCTTCGTCTCGGTCAGAGCTGTCTGCTCGGTCACAGCGGGCGCCGCGCGTTTCCGCGGCGGGCTGCGGAAACGCCGTGCCGCGCGGTGAATTCGGCGCTCGCGTCCGGCCGGTTCGCCACACCGTTGACCGGGGGGCGACTTTGTGCGCGTATTCACAAAGGCTTAATCTGGTCGATAGCCCTGGGGCGGTCGGGCCGCGGCCGTGCGGCCCGGCGGACCCGCCGGGGTGAGGGGCCCCGGGTCCCGCCCCCAGCGTCGAGCCCCGAAGAGCAGGCCGTGACATCGCGACAGAACCACCACCGCGTCCGCGCCGAACGCGGCATTCCCGAAGCCACCGTGGCGCGCCTGCCGGTGTACCTGCGGGCCCTCACCGGTCTCCAGGACCGCGGTGTGGCGACGGTCTCGTCCGAGGAACTGGCCGCCGCGGCGGGCGTCAACTCGGCGAAGCTCCGCAAGGACCTGTCGCACCTGGGCTCGTACGGGACGCGCGGCGTCGGCTACGAGGTCGAGTACCTCGTCTACCAGATATCCCGTGAGCTGGGCCTCACCCAGGACTGGGTCGTCGCCATCATCGGTGTCGGTAACCTGGGCAGGGCACTGGCCGGCTACGGGGGATTCGCGTCCCGCGGTTTCCGTGTGGCGGGCCTGCTCGACGCGGACGAGTCGATCGTCGGCCAGGAGATCTCCGGTATGACGGTGGAGCACATCGACCGGCTGGAGGACATCATCGCCGGGCACGGCGTGTCCATCGCCGTGATCGCGACGCCCGCGGGCGCCGCCCAGGGGGTGTGCGACCGCGTCGTGGCCGCCGGGGTGACGAGCGTGCTGAACTTCGCGCCCGTCGTCCTGTCCGTCCCCGACGGCGTCGACGTGCGTAAGGTCGACTTGTCGATCGAATTGCAGATCCTCGCTTTCCACGAGCAGCGCAAGGCCGGGGGGCCGGGTGATTATGACCCCGTGGCCGGCGGCGGTGCGCCTCCCGGCGCCACGCAGTACGTCGAGGCATGAGGTGGCATGAGATGGGCGGGAGACGCGGAATGAGCGGAGCGGGACGGACGGGGAGCAGGGCATGAGCGTTCTGGTGGTGGGCATGAGTCACCGCAGCGCACCCGTGGCGATGCTGGAGCGCGCCGCGGTGTCGGGCGACGACCTCGCCAAGCTGCTGCACGCCGTCCACGGCTCGCCGAACGTCGCCGAGACCGCCATCGTCGCGACGTGCAACCGCGTCGAGATCTACGCCGTGGTCGACAGGTTCCACGGCGGTGTCACCGCGATCTCCGAACTGCTCGCCCTCCACTCCGGCATCCCGCTGGACGAGCTGTCCCACCACCTGTACGTCCACTACGAGGAGCGGGCCGTCCAGCACGCCTTCGCGGTGGCGTGCGGCCTGGAGTCGATGGTCGTCGGCGAGGGCCAGATCCTCGGCCAGATCCGGCAGGCGTTCCGGCTCGCGCAGGAGGAGGGCACCCTCGGGCGCGACCTGCACGAGGTGCTCCAGCAGGCGCTGCGGGTGGGCAAGCGCGCCCACCACGAGACCGGCATCGACAAGGCCGGGGCGTCGCTGGTCAGCGTGGGCCTGGACGTCGCCGCCCGCCACCTCGGGCCGCTCGACCGGGTGCGCGCCCTGGTGGTCGGCGCCGGCTCGATGAGCTCGCTCGCCGCCGCCACGCTGAGCCGCGCCGGGGCCCGCGAGGTCGTCATCGCCAACCGCACGTACGCGCGCGCGGTGCGGCTGGCGGAGTCGCTGGACGTCCCCGCCCGCGCGATCGAGCTGGACGCCCTGGACGGTGCGCTCGGCGAGGCCGACCTGATCGTCTCGTGCACCGGCGCGACCGGCCTCGTGCTGACCGCCGAGCGGCTCGCCGCGCGCGGCGCCGGCGCCGACGGCCGCCCCCGGTTCCTGCTGGACCTGGCGCTGCCGCACGACATCGAGCGGTCCGTCCGCGACCTGCCGGGCGTGGCGCTCGCCGGGCTGGACGACCTGCGCACCGCGCAGGAGGCCGCGAAGGCGATCGGGCCGGAGGCCGTCGGGGCCGTCCGCCGGATCGTCGGGGACGAGGTCGCCGCGTTCCTCGGCGCCGCCCGCGCCGCGGCCGTCGCGCCCACCGTGGTCGCGCTGCGCAGCAAGGCCGCCGAGGTCGTGGAGGCGGAGCTGCTGCGGCTCCGCGGGCGGCTGCCCGACCTGGACGAGCGGACCCGCAAGGAGATCGACCAGACCGTCCGGCGCGTGGCGGACAAGCTGCTCCACGCGCCGACCGTCCGGGTCAAGGAGCTGGCGGCGTCGCCGGGCGGCGACTCCTACGCCGACGCGCTGCGCCAGCTGTTCGACCTGGATCCGAAGGCGCCGCAGGCCGTCGCCCGCGCCGACATGGCCGAGCGGAGCGCGCGCGGGCGGGGACCGGCGTCCGACCCGGGGCCGTGGAGCGGTGCGGCGCGCAAGGCCGCCCGCGAGACCGCGGGCGGGCCGGGCGGCCCGACGGCCGCCGCGCTGACCGGCGCGCTGACCGGCGTCCCCGCCGACCCGCTGATCGGCATCGCGGGAGACCCGCTCATCGCCACTGCGGGCGACCCGCTGGACGGCACTGCGGGCGACCCGCTGGACGGCACCGCGGGAGATCCGCTGGACGGCACTGTGGGCGAGCCGCTGGCCGGCTTCGCGGGCGAGCCGCTGGACGGCACGGCGGGTGAGCCGCTGGACAGCATCGCGGGCGAGCCGGTCACCAGCGCCACGGCCGGTACGGTGGCCGCCGCGGTCGAGTCCGCCGTCGAGGGCGCCGGCGTGGGCGAGGTCAACGCGGGAGCCGCGAGCGTCCGGGCCGTGAGCGCCCGTGACCCGCGGCCCGGCGAAGGAGAACAGTTGTGAACGGCGGCGGCCCGAGCGGGGCCCGCCGACAGCCGAGCGGAGCGTGGCATTGAGTACCGCATCGAGGAGCGCAGGCGGGGGCCCGCTGCGGCTCGGCACCCGTAAGAGCCTGATGGCGACGACCCAGTCGCAGCAGGTCGCCGACGCATTGTCCCAGCGTACGGGGCATGCGGTCGAGCTGGTCGGGGTAACGACCGAAGGTGACGTATCCAAGGCGCTGCTGGCCCAGATCGGCGGCACGGGAGTCTTCGTCAACGGGCTCCGCGACAAGCTGCTGTCCGGCGAGGTGGACTTCGCGGTGCACTCGCTGAAGGACCTGCCGACCGGGCCCGCCGACGGGATCGCGCTCGCCGCGACCCCGCGCCGCGACGACCCGCGCGACGCGCTGTGCGGCCCGGCGAAGCTCGCCGACCTGCCGCGCGGCGCGCGTGTCGGCACGGGTTCGCCGCGCCGCGTCGCGCAGCTCCGCGCGCTCCGTCCCGACCTGGAGGTCGTGCCGATCCGCGGCAACGCCGACACGCGGCTCCGCAAGGTCACCGACGGCGAGCTCGACGCCGTGGTGCTCGCCTACGCCGGCCTCAACCGGATCGGCCGGGTCGACGCCGTCGCCGAGGTGTTCGAGCCCGACCAGATGCTGCCCGCCCCCGGGCAGGGGTCGCTCGCGCTCGAATGCCGCGCGGACCGGGACGATCTCCGCGCGCTGCTTGGAACGGTCGACGACGCCGCCACCCGCGCCGCCGTCACCGCCGAGCGGACGGTGCTGGCGGTGCTGGAGGCGGGCTGCTCGGCGCCCGTGGGAACATACGCTGCCGAAATAGATGAGAAGCTGCATTTGACCGCCGCCGTCGTCGCGTACGACGGCAGCCGGCAGATCAGGCTGTCCGGAAGCGGCCACCCGGAGCGGGCCGAGGAGCTCGGGCGCGAGCTCGCGAACCGGTTGCTCGCCCAGGGGGCCGAACAGTTGATGGGGGAGCGCGACATTGAGCCCCGCTAACCAGAGCCCCGCGGGCGGGAGCCCCGCCGCGAGCGAGAACCCCTCCGGCGGGGGCGCCGCCGGGCGCGGTGCGGCGGGCCGGTCCGCCGCGGACAG
>NZ_CAACUY010000421.1 GCF_900659615.1 Actinomadura fibrosa
GCCCTCCCGCGGGTCCGGCCGGCGTGTCCCGTGCTGAGCGAGGCGCGGATCGCCAGGGCGCGGTCGGCGACCGTCCCGGCGTCGGGCGGGCGGTCTCCCGGCGCCTTCGCCAGCATCTGCGCGATGAGCGCGCGGGCCGGGGCGGGCACCCGCGCCGGCAGCTCCGGCGGCGCGTCCCTGACGTGCTTCATCGCGATCTCGACCGGCGTCCGGCCGTCGAACGGCGGCGCGCCGGTCAGGCACTCGTAGGCGACGACGCCGAGCGAGTAGATGTCGGCCGCGCCGCTGAGCTCCTGCCCGGACGCCTGCTCCGGCGAGATGTAGTGCGCCGTCCCCATGACCATCCCGGTCTGGGTCTGCGACGCCGCCGCCAGCCGCCGCGCGATGCCGAAGTCGGTGATCTTGAGGGTGCCGTCGGTGGACAGCATCAGGTTGGCCGGCTTGACGTCGCGGTGCACGACCCCGGCCTCGTGCGCCACTGTCAGCGCCCGCCCGGCCTGGACGATCAGGTCGAGGACGGCCTCCACCGGCAGCCCGCCGTCGCGCGCGAGGATCTCGTCGAGCGGCTCGCCGCGGACCAGCTCCATGACGATGTAGGTGCGGCCGTCCTGCTCGCCGAAGTCGTACGCCTGGGCGATCCCGCCGTGCCGGAGCTCCGCGGCGAACCGCGCCTCCGCCTCGAACCGGTACCGGGCCGTGGCGTCCGACCCCCACTCCAGCCGCAGCAGCTTGACCGCCACCTGCCGGCCGGCGCGCTCGTCGGACGCCCGCCAGACCTCGCCCATCCCGCCGGTGGCCAGCCGCTCCAGCAGCCGGTACCGACGGTCGAGGACGAGGCCCGCGCTCACTTCTTCAGCACCTGCGCCATGATCGCCGCGGCCACCGGCCCGGCGTTGGTGGCGCCGTCGTTGGGACCCTCGGTGATCACCGCGAAGGCGTACCGCGGGTTCTCGATCGGGCCGAACCCGACGAACCACCGGGAGTTCGGGATGCCGCCGCCCTGCTCCGCGGTACCGGTCTTACCGGCGATGTTGCGACCCTGGAGGTTCTTGGCGGTGCCCTCGGAGACGACCGCGCGCATCATGTCGCGCAGCTGCTCGGCCGTGTCGGACTTGATCGGCTCCGCGAACTGCTCCGGCGAGGCGCTGTAGACCTCGCTCTGGTCCTTGGCCCGCGCCTTCTGCACCACGTACGGCTTCATGACCTTGCCGTTGTTGGCGATCGCGGCCGCGACCATCGCCATCTGCAGCGGCGTGGCCCGCACGTTCTCCTGGCCGATGCCGGACCGCGCCGTCCCGTCCTTGCCGGTCGGGATCGTCTTGCCGTTCGCGTCCTGGACGGACACGGGCACGGAGCTCTCGGCCGACGGGAAGTCCGGCTCGATGTTCACGCGCTTGTTGAACCCGAACTTCGAGGCGCCGTCGCTGAGCTGCTGGATGCCGAGGTCCAGCGCCATCTTGCCGAACGAGGTGTTGCAGGACTCGGCGAACGCGCCCTTCAGCGGTGCCTGGCTGCCGCAGTTGCCGTGGTCGTGCGAGTTCGGCAGCGGCCTGCCCGACTCGGGGAGGATCAACTGCCCGGTGTTGACGATGCTCTGCTCGTTCAGGCCGAGGGACTCCATGCCGACCGCCGAGGTGACGGCCTTGAACGACGAGCCGGGCGGGAACGTCTGGCTCAGCGCGTTGTCGACCAGCGGCTTGATGACGCCCTTGCCCTGGTCCAGCTCCGCCAGCCGCTTGGAGCCCTTCTCGCCGGTCTGCGGCGCGACCTCGTTCGGGTCGAACGACGGGTAGCCCGCCGCGACCTGCACCGCGCCGGTCTTGATGTCCATCACCACGGCGCCGCCGCGGCGGCCCGCCTGCGTCTGCGACCTGAGCTGCTCGTACGCCGTCCGCTGCGCCGCGGGGTTGATCGTCAGCTCCAGGTCGGCGCCCTCGGGCTTCTTGCCGATGAACGTGTCGAACCAGTGCTGCCGCGTGATCCGCTTGTCCTTGCCGGCGAGCAGCGAGTTGTAGGCGCGCTCGACGCCGTTCGCGCTGCCGCTGCCGCCGAAGAAGCCGGTGACCGGGGCGAAGATCGGCCCCTCCTTGTAGTTCCGGCCGTACTTCGGGTTGTCCTTGCCGGTCTCCTGCGAGGTCACGAGGACCACGCCGCCCGCCGAGATCTGCCCCCGCGGCGAGTTGAAGACGTCCGCGAACTGGCGGCTGTTGCGCTTGTCGGTGCGCAGGTCCTCCGCCTGGCTGCCCTGGACGTAGTTGACCTGGGCCATCAGCCCGAAGAAGAGCAGCAGCGCGAAGATCGCCACGCGCCGGATCGGCTTGTCCATGTTCATCGGGTCGGATCCCCCTCGGCGCTCGGGGCGCCGCTCACCTCGTGCTCACGATCTGGGTCATGCCCTCGTCCTGGATCGCCTGCGGGGCGGGCTTGCGGGCGTCGTGGCTCATCCGGACCAGGATCGCGATCAGGATCCAGTTGGCCATCAGGGACGACCCGCCCTGGGACAGGAACGGCGTCGTCAGACCGGTGAGCGGGATCAGCCGGGTGACGCCGCCGACGATCACGAACACCTGGAGCCCGAGGACGAACGACACGCCCCCGGCGAACAGTTTCAGGAACGGGTCGCGCGCCGCGACCGCGGTCTTCATCCCGCGCTGCACGATCAGCGCGTAGATCAGCAGCAGCACCATCAGCCCGGTCAGCCCGAGCTCCTCGCCCATCGAGTCGAAGATGAAGTCGCTGAACGACAGCGGCGTCCGCCACGGCTCGCCCTGGCCGAGGCCGGTGCCGAGCACCCCGCCCTGGCCGAGCGAGAACAGGCCCTTCATGAGCTGCGCGCTGTCGGAGTACTCGCCGCCGAGCTTGGCGCACGCGGAGAAGCCGGGCGAGATGGCGCCCTGGGCCTTGAACTGCTTGTAGATGTCGGTGTCGGGGTTGACGGGGACGACCTTGCCGCTCTCCAGCAGGCAGCCGCCGTCGAAGTACGGCTTCGGGTTCTGCCAGATGTCGATGCGCTGGTTGACGTGGCCCATGAACGGCAGCAGCGTCGCGATGAACACGCCGACCGTCAGCAGGCCGACGCCGATCACGACCCAGGACACCCGCTGCGTGGCGATGTACAGCATCGACACGAACAGGCCGAAGTACAGCAGCGCCGTTCCGAGGTCCTTCTGCATGAACAGCACGCCCAGGCAGAAGAACCAGATCACGAGGATCGGGCCGAGGTCGCGGCCGCGCGGCAGGCTCACCGGGCCGATCTTCTTGCCGATCAGCGACATCGCCTGCCGCTTGTTGACCAGGTAGCCGGCGAAGAACACGACCAGCAGCAGCTTGGCGAACTCGCCCGGCTGCACCGACAGCGGGCCGATGAAGATCCAGACGCGGGCGCCGTTCACCTCGGCGCCGAGGCCCGGGACGATCGGCAGCAGCAGCAGGATGATCGCGGTGAGGCCGATCAGGTAGGTGTAGCGCTGGGCGGTCTTCGGGGTGAACGACAGCGGCGCGTCCGTCTTGTCGGTGTCCCGCATGATCAGGATGGCGGCCACGAAGAGCGCGATGCCGACGAACGTCCAGACCAGCTGGCCCGGTGCGTCGGCCGCGTCCTGGAGGACCTTCTTGCCCGCCGCCGCGGCGGTCTTCCGGTCGTCGCTGGTGTCGAGGTCGAGCCGGTAGATCATCGCCAGCCCGAGCCCGTTCAGCGCGACCGCGAGCGGCAGCAGCAGCGGGTCGGCGTACGACGCGAACTTGGCCTGGACGAAGTAGGCGGCGAAGGCCAGCACCACGAGGCCGCCGCCGTAGATGAACAGGCCCTTCGGGATGTAGCCGTCACGGGCCAGCCCGACCTCGGCGAACGCCGACAGCGTCAGCACCATGGCGAAGACCAGCAGTGCCAGCGAGGCCGCGTTCCGCCGCTGGTACGGCAGGTGCGCCCTGATCTGCTGCCCGATCGTGCTCATCTAGGATTTCCCCCCGTTCGCGGGGCAGTCCTGAATGCGCGGGTTGCGCGCCTTGCACTCGTTCGCCCGGTTCTCCAGGTCCTTGAGCTTCGCCGCCGCGGCCTGCCGGCCGACCAGCGCGAACCCGCCCCTGGACAGGTTGGTCACGTCCGACGCGGGCAGCCCGGCCGTCGCCACGTTGCTGCCCATGACCTCGGCGGCCTCGCAGTTCCGCTGGCCCTTGCCCCGGATCACGACGACCTTGCCGCCCTTGTCCGAGAGGACGTACTTGCACACGTTGCTCTGGAGCGTCGCCACCGCACTCTTGCCCTTGACCGAGTAGCCCTCCCGGACGTTCGCCTGGAGGTTCTTCGGCAGGTCGTCGATCGGGATCGGCGGATTCGGCTGGTCCTTCTCGGGCGCCTTGCGGGACAGGCTGATCAGCGGCAGCTTGACATCGGGCGTCCCCCGGTACAGGACGACCTGGTTGTTCTTCTCGCCGATGTAGTAGCCGTTCCGGACGTTCTGCAGCAGCACGAAGCCGCCCGCCACGACGCCTACCACCACGACGCCCGCGACGACCACGAGCCAGGTCCACTTCCGGGCGCCGCCGCGCCGGGAGGGGCCGCCCTGGAGCGCGGCCTGCGGCACGGCCCCCGGCGGCGGGCCCGCCATCGGGTCGGCCATCGGCGCGGGGGCCGGCGGCGGCATCTCGTCCACCGCGACGGGCGGCTGCGGCATCGTGTCGCGCAGCTGCGCGGCCCG
>NZ_CAACUY010000422.1 GCF_900659615.1 Actinomadura fibrosa
CGGCAGCTGGGGCAGCGGCCAGCAAGGCGCCTACGCCGCCGCCAACCACTACCTCGACGCCCTCGCCGAGCACCGCCGCTCCCAGCAACGCCCCGCCACGTCCGTCGCCTGGGGTCTCTGGGGGGACATCGGCATGGCCGCCGAGGAGGAGTCCGTGGCGTACCTCTCGCGTTTCGGCCTTCGCCCGATCCACCCCGACCTGGCGACCAGGGCGCTGCACCACGCCGTCTCCACCGGCACCACGACGCTCACCGTCGCCGACATCGACTGGACCCTGTTCACCCCCACCTTCACCGCGGCTCGTCCCGCGCCCCTCCTCGACGACCTCCCCGAGAACCGGCAGCCGGCCACCGCGCCGAGCGGTACCGTCTCGACACCGCTGGCCGAGGAGCTCGCGCAGGCCCCGGCCGCTCAGCGGGAGCAGATCCTTCTTCAGCACGTGCAGGCTCAGGCGGCCGCCACCCTCGGCCTTCCGTCGCGCGACGCCGTCCCGCCGCACAAGCCGTTCCAGGAACTCGGCTTCGACTCCCTCACCGCCGTCCAACTGCGCAACCAGCTCAACGCCAGCACCGGACTCCGGCTCCCGGCCACCGTCGTCTTCGACCGGCCCACTCCCCAGGAACTCGCCGACCACCTGCGCGGCGAGATGGTCGGCGGCGACGCCCCGGACGAGGGCTCGATCCTGGCGGAGCTCGACCGGTGGGACGCGGCCTGCGCCGCGGGCGAGGTGGACGCCGCGGCGCGCCGGCGGATCGCCGCGCGGATGCGGTCCCTGCTGGCCGCCTGGACCGGCGACCCCGACGCGTCCCGCGGCGACCTGGAGACGGCCACGGCGGACGACATGTTCGACCTCATCGCCCGCGAGTTCGGTAAGTCCTGACCAGTCCTGTCCTGAAGGAGCCTCGACCCCATGTCGAACGAGGAAAAGCTTCTCGAAAATCTCAAGTGGGTCACCGCGGAGCTGCGCAGGACGCGCGAACGTCTGGACAGGCTGGAGTCGGCCGGGCCCGAGCCGATCGCGATCATAGGCATGGCCTGCCGGTTCCCCGGCGGCGTCCGGTCGGCGGAGGACCTGTGGCGGCTGGTGGCCTCCGGCACGGACGCCATCTCCCCGTTCCCGACGGACCGGGGCTGGGACCTGGACGCCCTCTACGATCCGGACCCGGAGAAGCCCGGCACCAGTTACGTGCGCGAGGGCGGGTTCCTGTACGACGCCGGGACGTTCGACGCGGCGTTCTTCGGGATCAGCCCGCGCGAGGCGGTCGCCATGGATCCGCAGCAGCGTCTGCTCCTTGAGACCGCGCACGAGGCGGCGGAGCACGCGGGGCTGAACCGCGAGGCGCTGGACGGCAGCGACACCGGCGTGTTCACCGGCGTCAGCGCGCACGACTACCTGACGCTCATCGCCCAGTCCTCCAGCGATGTCGAGGGGTACATCGGCACCGGCAACCTGGGCAGCGTGGCGTCCGGCCGGATCTCCTACACCTTCGGGTTGCAGGGTCCGGCGACGACGGTGGACACCGCCTGCTCGTCCTCGCTGGTGGCGATCCATCTGGCCTGCCAGGCGCTGCGGGACGGCGACTGCTCGCTCGCGATGGCCGGTGGCGCGACCGTGATGTCCACGCCCGGCCCGTTCACCGAGTTTTCGCGGCAGCGGGGAATGGCGCCCGACGGCCGGATCAAGGCATTCGCCGACGCCGCCGACGGCACGGGCTGGGCCGAGGGCGTCGGCCTCGTCATGCTGGAACGGCTCAGCGACGCCCAGCGCAAGGGCCGCCGCATCCTCGCGGTGATCCGCGGGTCGGCGGTCAACCAGGACGGCACGAGCAACGGGCTGGCGGCACCCAACGGCCCGTCGCAGGAGCGGGTGATCCGCCAGGCGCTCGCCAACGCGGGCCTGTCTCCCACCGAACTGGACGCCGTCGAGGCCCACGGCACCGGCACCACCCTCGGCGACCCCATCGAGGCCCAAGCGCTTCTCGCCGCCTACGGACAGCAGCGTCCGGCGGACCGGCCGCTATGGCTCGGCTCGGTCAAATCCAACATCGGCCACACCCAGGCCGCCGCCGGCGTCGCCGGCGTCATCAAAATGGTCATGGCCATCCACAACGGCCTCCTCCCCGCCTCCCTCCACATCGACCAACCCACCCGACACGTCGACTGGACCACCGGCACCGTCCAACTCCTCACCCAACCCACCCCCTGGCCCCACACCCAACGACCACGACGCGCAGGCATCTCCGGATTCGGCATCTCCGGCACCAACGCCCACCTCATCCTCGAACAACCACCCGACCAACCCGACCACCCGCAACCGCGGCCACCGTCCGGCCGGCACCACGATCAACGCCACGATCAGAGCCACGGCCTCGTGCCCTGGCCGGTGTCGGCGCGCGGCGAGAAGGCGCTGCGCGCGCAGGCCGGGCGCCTCGTCGAGCATCTCGCCGCGCATCCCGAGATGTCGCCCGCCGAGGTCGGCTGGTCGTTGATCAAGACCCGGTCGGCGTTCGAGCACCGTGCGGTGATCGCGGCCCGGGACCCGCGCGCGGGCCTGGAGGCGCTGGCCACCGGACAGCCACATCCTGACCTGGTGGTCGGCCAGGTGGGACCGAAGGGCCCGGGCCCGGTGCTGGTGTTCCCTGGTCAGGGTTCGCAGTGGGTAGGCATGGGCGCCCAGCTGCTGGAGCAGTCCGGGGTGTTCGCGGCGCGGATGGCCGAGTGCGAGGACGCCTTGGCCCCGCATGTGGACTGGTCACTGAGCCAGGTGATCGGCGGCGACGGATCCGAGCTGGCCCGCGTGGACGTGGTGCAGCCCGTCCTGTGGGCGATCATGGTGTCCCTCGCCGCCGTCTGGGCCGACCACGGCGTCGTCCCGGCCGCGGTCATCGGGCACAGCCAGGGCGAAATCGCCGCCGCCTGCGTCGCCGGGGCCCTGTCCCTGGAGGACGCCGCGCGCGTGGTCGCCGTCCGCAGCAAGGCACTGCGGCAGCTATCGGGCGGCGGCGCGATGGCCTCCATCGGCGCAGGCGCCGACCACGTCCAAACACTGCTGGACGACACGGTGCGGGACGACGCAGCACGGGAGGCGGTGCAGGTCGCGGCGGTCAACAGCCCCTCGGCCACCGTCATCTCCGGCCCACCCGACCAGATCCAGCAGGTCGTCACCGCAGCCCAGGAACAAGGACTGCGCGCCCGGGTCATCGACGTCGACTACGCCTCCCACGGCCCCCAGGTCGACCAGATCACCGACCACCTCACCCACGCCCTCGCCGACATCACCCCCACCACCACCGACACCGCCTTCTACTCCACCGTCACCGGCCAGCGCATCGACACCACCGCACTCGACACCGCCTACTGGGTCACCAACCTGCGCCGGCCCGTCCACTTCGCCGACACCGTGGACGCCCTGCTCAGCGACGGTTACCAGACCTTCATCGAAGCCAGCCCTCATCCCGTCCTGACTGTCGGCTTGGAGGAGTGCTTCGAGCGGGCCGAAGCGACGGCGTCCGCGGTGCCCACGCTGCGCCGTGACCACGGCGGTTCGGACCAGGTCGCCCTCGCGCTCGCCCACGCCCATACGGTCGGCACGCCCATCGACTGGGACCCCTTCTTCCCCGCCGACCCCGAACCCCGGATCGTCGACCTTCCGAGCTACGCGTTCCAGGGCGAACGGTACTGGCTGGAGCCTCCGGCGGCCGGACGGTCCGGCGGTGCCGGAGACGATCCCGTCGAGGACAGGCTGTGGCAGGCGATCGAGGAGGAGGACGTCGACGCGCTGTCCGACACCCTGGGCCTGGACGGTGAGGACGCGGTCGCGGCGCTCGGCCCGGCCCTGCCCGCGCTGTCGGCGTGGCGGCGCGAGCACCGGGAGCGGCGGACGATCGACTCCTGGCGCTACGAGTTCGGCTGGAAGCACGTCTCCCAGCCCGCCGCGCCGGCGCTCACCGGGACGTGGCTGCTGCTCGTCCCGGCCGCGCAGTCGGACCATCCCGCGGTGCACGTCGCGTCGCGGGCGATCAACGCGCATGGGGCCGTCGCCGTGCGGCACCTGCTGGAGCGGGACGAGCTCGAACGCGACGCGCTCACCGACCGGCTGGCGGAGCTCGCCGCCGAGGTGGATCCGGCGGGGGTGGTCAGCCTGCTGGCCCTGGACGAGGCGCCGCATCCGCAGTACGAGGCGGTGCCGTCCGGCCTGTCGGCCACCACCGCCCTCATCCAGGCCATGACCGACACCGACACCACCGCACCCCTGTGGTGCCTCACCCAAGGCGCCGTCGCCACCACCCACGCCGACCCCCTCACCCACCCCACTCAGGCACAGATCTGGGGCCTGGGACGCGTCGCCGCCCTCGAACACCCCAAACTCTGGGGCGGCCTCATTGACCTGCCCACCACCATCGACCAACGCACCCCCGACCGCCTCGCCGCACTCCTCACCCCAGGACAACCCGAAGACCAAGCCGCCATCCGTCCCACCGGCGTCCTCGCCCGCCGAATGCGCCGCGCACCCGCCACCCCGGCCACGCCCCCCGACTGGAAGCCCACCGGCACCACACTGATCACCGGCGGCACCGGCGGCATCGGCGCCCACCTCGCCCGCTGGCTCGCCGCCAACGGCGCCCCCCACCTCCTCCTCACCAGCCGCCGCGGCCCC
>NZ_CAACUY010000423.1 GCF_900659615.1 Actinomadura fibrosa
CGGGGCGGCGGCGCCCAGACCGTGCGGACGGGATGCAGCGCGGCCTCGGTCTCCACGACCGGCGCGGGGCCGCCGTCCCCGCCGAGCAGGCGCGCCCAGGGGCCGGTGTCGGCGGTCGCGGACGCGGCGACCAGCCGCAGGTCGGGGCGCAGCGCGGCCCGCACGTCCAGCAGGAAGGCGAGGGCGGTGTCGGCGTCCAGGTGCCGCTCGTGGCACTCGTCCAGGATCACGGTGCCGATCCCGTCGAGCTCGGGTTCGGACTGGAGGCGCTGGAGGACGACGCCGGTGGTGACGACGTCGACCAGGGTGCCGGGCCGGTGCTCGCCGCGCACGGTGACCCCGACCCGCTCCGCCACGCGCTCGCCGAGCAGCCAGGCCATCCGCCGGGCCGCGGCGCGCGCGGCGAGCCGCCGCGGCTCCAGCACCAGCACCTTCCCCCCGGTGCCCGCGGCCGCGGGGTCGGGAAGGGCCAGGCCGGCGAGGGCCAGCGGGACCAGGGTGGTCTTGCCGGTGCCGGGAGGCGCCGCGAGGACGGCCGCGCCCCGCCCGGCGAGGGCCGCGCGCAGGCCCGGGACGGCCCGGTGGACCGGGAGGTCCTCGGCGCCCGCGATGCGCGCGGTGCGGGGGTGCTGCATCGCTCCAGTGTGGCGGCAGTCGCGACCGTCCTGCCCGGAGGGTGAGCGGCCATGTGAGAAATGCCACGGCGACGAAAGCCCCCGCGCGCGTTACGGTGATAGTTGCATCGGACGTTTCGCCATTTGCTAGAACGTTCTAAATTTTTTCCCAAGAATCGTCACCGGCCGTTCAGAGCAAAATACCAGGTAAACAATGCTCTGGGGCCCGAAGTGACTTTGCCGTCTGACATCCAGCACCGGGTGAAGTGTGGCGACAATGCCTTCCGTGTCCTCATAATGAGGTCGTCAGTGCAGGGTGCTGGGAGGTTGTCATGATCGGCAGCTCGATCTACCTCAGGGACAGGGCGGCGTTCACGGGGGGATCGCCGCAGGCGGTTTACGAGGAGCTCTGGCAGCGGGGCCGAAAAGGGCGGCTGCGGACCCGCGCCGTTCTGGCGATCGTGGCGCTGCTGCTGTTCGGGGCACTGGCCAGCGCCGTCGCCGGAATCATCGCCGCGGTGGTGGTGGCCGCCGCGGACGCGCTGGTGCATTGGCGCCTTTACAGCATGTCGAGCGTGTGGCGGCGCGGCCTGCGCGGCGACCAGCGGATGGCGCGGCTGCTGCGGTTCACGCTGGAGCGGCGCGGATACCGGGTGCTGCACGCGCGGACCGTCCCCGACCACGGGTCCGCCGACCAGCTCGTGATCGGACCGGGCGGCGTGTGGCTGGTCCACAACGAGGCCTGGCAGCCGGACTTCGAGATCACCCACCACGGCGGGCGGCTGTTCATCGACGGCCGCACCCAGTCCAAGCTCGTCAAGGGCCTCGTCGCGCGCGCCGACGCCGCGGCCCGGCTGATCTCCGAGGGCGCCGGGACGCCGGTGAAGGTCGTGCCGGTGCTCGCCGTGCACGGCGGCAAGCTGCCCCGCAGGACGCCGTTCGAGGCCGACGGCATCACGTTCGCGCCACCGCTGAAGCTCGTCCGGTGGATGCGCCGCAACCCGCGCGCCGACTACTCCGCCGAAGAGGTCGAGGACATCGCCCGGGCCGCCGTCCGCACGCTGCCCATCGGCGGCCGCGTCATGCCGGCCGCCGCGTGAACGCCGCCGACCGCCGCACCCGCGCCGGGCGCGTCAGCGCCGCGCCGGCGATCGTGCGGCCCGAAAGCCTGTGGCCGGAGGGCTCACCCGCCGCCCGCAGGGCGCCCATCGCCCGCGAGGGTCCCGCCGCCCGAGCGGGCGGTGCGGCGCAACCACAGCAGCCCCACGACAGGAAGGACGAGCGGCACGAACCCGTAGCCCCGCCCGTACCCGGACCAGACGGTCTCGTCCGGGAACGCCGCGGAGTCGACGAGGCTCAGCGTCCCCACGACGAGCACGCCGGCCAGTTCCACCGAGCACGCTGCGACGGCGAGGCGGAACGACGTCCGGCCGCCGCGGGCGAGCGCGACCGTCGCCAGGACGTAGACGGCCGCGGCCAGCGCCGACAGCGTGTAGGCGAGGGGGGCGTCCGAGAACTTCGTACCGATCTGCACGCCCGCGCGGGCCCCCGCGGCCAGCGCGAAGACCGCGTAGACGGCGACCAGCAGCCGGCCGGGCCCGGTCCCGGTCGCGCCTCCGGTCCCCGCGGTGCCCGTGCGGGCCTCGGCTCCGGCGCGGGCGCCGGCGCCCGCACGGGCTCCGGGCCGGACTCCCTCGGGCTCAGACACCGGTGCCGCTCCATATCTGGTTCATCCTGACGATCATCACCGCGACGGCGAGGCACGCGACGACGAGCACCCCCGGCCCGTACCGGGACCGCTCCAGCAGCCCCCACCCGGCGCCCGCCGCGGGGATCAGCAGGACGGCCAGCAGGTACCCGACGAACGTGGCCGGGCTCCGCGGCCCCTGGTCGTCCGCGAGCTTCACGAACCCGACCACGGCCTGCGCGACGAGCAGGACCTCCAGGACGCCGAGCACGACGAGGTGGTCGACGCCCATCGGGCGGTCGCGCAGCGCGGTCACCAGGGCGTGGGCCGCGGCCAGCAGCGCCACCACGATGATCGCGGTGGCCAGGACGGTCGTCACGACAGAAGAGAGTACTACCGCGCGTAGAGCTCGGCGGCACCCGCCGCCGATAGCGGGACGGCGCCGCCTGTCCGAGACCCCCGGGCGGCGCCGTCCCGACAACCCGTCCGGCGGATGTGGCGCGGGCCTCTTCTCGTCCGCCACCGGCACCGGCGGTCCCCCGGGCGTGGCAGCATGGCGGGCGTGAACGCGTTGCAGCAGCTGACTCTGACCCGGCACGGCGAGAGCACCGGCAACCTCGCCTGGCAGGCGGTGCAGGGCACCGACGCCGAGGAGAGCGGCATCACCGAACGCGACGCCGACGTGCCGCTGTCCGACACCGGACGCGAGCAGGCCGCGGCGCTCGGCCGCCGCCTCGCCGCCCTCCCCGACCACGAGCGCCCCACGCTCGCCGTCGCGTCCCCCTTCCGCCGCACCGTCGACACCGCCCGGATCGCGCTCGCCCAGACCCCCTACGCCGCGCCCGGCGCCTCGGACGGCGTGCGCCTCCGCGTGGACGAGCGGCTCCGCGACCGCGACCAGGGCATCATGGAGGGCCTCACCCCCCTCGGCATGCGGCGCCGCCACCCCGACGAGGCGGCCCGCCTCCGCCGCCTCGGCAAGTTCTACTACCGCCCGCCCGGCGGCGAGTCCTGGGCGGACCTCGCGCTACGGCTGCGCAGCTTCTACCGCGACCTCGAAGCCGAGGCCCCCGGCGGCCGCGTCCTCGTCGTCACCCACGACGCCATCGTCGTCATGACCCGCTACCTCGTCGAGAACCTCACCGAACACGAGGTCCTGGAGATCGAGAAGGAACCCGTGGCGAACGCCTCCTTCTCCTGCTGGCAGCACAACGGCAGCGAACTCCAAGCCATCTGCTACAACGACCGAGGGCATTTGCTTACTAGCAGTCCCCTCGGCGGTCGGCCCTAGCGGGCCTTCCTTCAACGGGCACTGCGGCGATCGCTGCATCGCTCCGGCTCGCCCAGGGGCTCGCTGCGCGATCAAGTTCTCGCACGCTCGAACTTGGCTTCGCACGCGATCGCAACGTTTCCGGTCGCTGACAGCTTGGGTTACGGACGTTCCAGTGACGGCCTGTGCTTATTTGCAGTGCCCTCGGCGTCAGGCCCTGGCAGGCCTTCCTTCAACGGGCACTGCGGGCGATCGCTGCATCGCTTCGGCTCGCCTGGCGGCTCGCTGCGCGATCAAGTTCTCGCTCCGCTCGAACTTGGCTTCGCACGCGATCGCGACGTTTCCGGTCGCTGACACCTGAGGCTACGGACGTTCTGGTGCGGGTTCGGCGGCGGGCGACGCTTAGGGTGGCCTCCGCTTGGCGGGCTACTCGGCTTCTAGTAGGCGGTTGGCTCTGGACGTCGCGGCGGGGCGGCGGGGGTCGCCTGAGGGGAGGAGTGCGGTGAGGCGTTCCAGGACTTCCAGGTCGTCGCGGCCCGGTTCGGTCTGGGCGTAGGCCCAGAGCGTGTCGGCGCCGCTGCCGTCCAGGGCCTGGCGCCGGATCCGCACGGCCAGCTCGTCGCGTTCGGCGCGGACGGCGGGGGCGTCGGAGCGGGGCAGCAGCTCGCCGCCGTAGAGCCGGACGGCGCCGGCGACGTCGCCCTCGTCCAGGAGGCGCCGGACGGTGAGGAAGTCGGCCTCGACCGCGCAGCCGAGCCGGTAGGGCTTGGCGCGGACGAGGTCGCCGAGCTGCGCGCGGAGCCGGTGGATCTCGGCGCGGACGGTGACGGGGCTGCCCTCGTCGCCGTACAGGTGCCAGGACAGCCGGTCGCCGTTGAGGCCGCCGGGGTGCAGGGCGAGCAGCGCGAGGATCTCGGCGTGCCGGAGCGTCAGCGGGACGCGGACGCCGTCCAGGCGGGCGGACGGCTGGTCGGTGCCGAGCAGCGCGAGCGTGAGCAGCGGCCGGCGGCCGTCCGGGGCGGTGCCGCCGCGCGCGGGGCGGAACAGAGCGCCGGACGGCCCGCGGGTGCCGGG
>NZ_CAACUY010000424.1 GCF_900659615.1 Actinomadura fibrosa
GTCGCGGCGCCGCAGCGGCCTGACGGCGCCGCAGCGGCCGGACGCGGGGCCGGTCGGTAGACTGCTCCGAGCCCCTGAGGAGGGGCGCGGCGGTGGGGCCCGCCGTCCTCCGCGCGAGGTGAACCCCCGCGCGCGAGGTGAACCGCGGTGCCCGCCGCCAACGGTCCCTACCGGTGAAGCAGCTCTGTCGGTAGGAGACCGCCATGCCCGAGCCCATGACCGAACGCCCCGCCGGGGACGCCGCGGCCGCCGACTCCGATGCCGCTGCGGGCGGGCGGACCCCCGTCCCCTGGAGCACGCTCGCCGCGGTGTCGGCGGGCGGGATGCTCGGCGCGCTCGCGCGCCACGGCCTCGCGGAGGCCTTCCCGCCCGCGCCGGGGCGGTTCCCCTGGACGATCTTCTGGATCAACGTCGCCGGGTGCCTCGCGATCGGGGCGCTGATGGCGCTGATCACCGAGGTGCGGCCCGCGCACCCGCTCGTCCGGCCGTTCCTCGGCGTCGGGGTCCTCGGCGGCTTCACCACCTTCTCCACCTACGTGGTCGGCATCGAGGAGGCGGTGGAGGGCGGCGCCGCCCGCACGGGCCTCGCCTACCTCGCCGGGACGCTCGCCGCCGCGCTGGCGGCCGTGTTCGCGGGCATGACGCTTGTCCGCCTGGCCGCCCGCGGCGCGCGGCGGACGGGGGAGGAGCGCCCGTGACCGTCCTGCTGGTCGCGCTCGGCGCCGCGCTGGGGGCCCCGGCGCGCTACCTCGCCGACCGGGCGATGCGGGCGCGGCACGGTCCGGCGTTCCCCTGGGGCACGTTCACGGTGAACGTCGCCGGGTCGGCGCTGCTGGGCTTCCTGGCGGCCCTGCCCGCCGGCGGCGGAGCGATGGCCTTCGCCGGGACGGGCTTCTGCGGCGCGCTGACGACCTACTCGACCTTCGGCTACGAGACCGTCCGCCTCATCGAGGGCGGGGCCCGGTCGCGCGCCGCCGTGTACGCCGCCGGGAGCATCGTCACCGGCCTCGGCGCCGCCTTCTGCGGGATGGCGGTCGCGGAGGCCGTCACCGCGTAGACGGCCCCCGCCCCGGCGCCGGGATCGCCGCACAGGGGCGTCGCGCCGGGGGCGTCGCGGGGGAAGCTTGGTGCGGCCCAGGCTCGTAGCCCGAGTGCACGTGGCGCTGAGCTCACGAGTGGGCCGCCTACTGACTCTGCCCATGCGGGCGAACGGGTAAACCGTCGGGTGCCCGTACTGTCGCCCCTGTGGCCAGGGGCGGCCCGCAACGCCACGCCGCGTCCCGCGAACCCCCATGAGACGTCCAAACCGGGTACGGCGGGCACGCTCGCCGGACATAGGGCCACGGGACGCGGGTAGCAGCCACCGGCACGCCGCCTCCTGGAGGTGCACATGGCACGCACGCGCACCCTGATGCGGGTCCTGGTGACCGGCTGGCCGAGCTTCCTGCACGGCGAGGCCACGGCCGGGGACGTCCTGGCGATGGAGGCGGTGCGGAGCGCCCTCGGCGAGGCCGGGATCGGCTGCGACCTCGCCTGGAGCCCCGTCTTCCGCCCGGACGGGCTGCACCTCGGCCGGACCGACCCCTCCGACTACACCCACCTGGTGTTCGCGTGCGGCCCCCTGCACGGCGCGCAGATCGAGGAGCTGCACCGGGACTACGCGACCTGCCGGCGCGTCGCCGTGGGCGTCTCGGTACTGGACCCGGACGACCCCGCGGTCACCGGCTTCCACGCCGTCCTGGCGCGCGACACGCCCGCGGCGGTGCCGCGTCGGGACCTCTCGGCGCTCGCGGAGAGCCCGCCGGTCCCGGTGGTCGGGATCGTCCTGGCGCCGGGCCAGCGGGAGTACGGCGCGCGGCGGCTGCACGAGGGGGTCGAGCGGGAGCTGACAGGGTGGCTCGCCGGACGCGAGTGCGCCCGGCTGCCCCTCGACACCCGGCTCGACCCGGACGACTGGCGGCTGTTCACGACGGCGGCGGAACTGGAGTCGGCCCTCAGGCGCCTGGACCTCGTCGTGACCACCCGCCTGCACGGGCTCGTCCTGGCGCTGAAGAACGGCGTCCCCGCGCTCGCGGTGGACCCGGTGGGCGGCGGCGCGAAGGTGACGGCGCAGGCGCGAGCCTGGGGGTGGCCCGCCGTCGTCACCGTCCCGGAGAGCGCGGGACCGCCCTACCTCGACCCGGCGGAGCTGGACCGCTGGTGGCGGTGGGGCCTGTCGGGCGAGGCGGCCGGGCGCACGGGCGGGCCCGTCCCGGCCGAAGACCTGATCGGCGAGCTCATGGACGCGCTGTGCCCCTGACCCCCTGGCCAGGGGGCTCGCCCGGCGAGCTCGCACCCCTGACCGCGCGGCCCCGGCACCACCGCTCCGCGCGGCGGGCGGGCCCGGGAACGCGGGCCGTCAGCTCCCGCCGGCCTTGGCGGCGCCGCGGCGCCGGGCCTTCTTGATCGCCTTGAGCAGCTCGTCCTTGTTCATGGCGGACCGGCCCTCGATGCCGAGCTCCTTGGCGATCGTGTAGAGCTCCTTCTTGCTGGCGCTCGCGTCGACGCGGCCCAGCGCCTCGGCCGTGGCCGCGCGCGGCTTCGGCGGCTTCGCGGCGGCGGCCCCGGACTCCGCGGCGCCGTCCGGAGCCTCCTCGCCCGAGGCCTCGGAGGCCTTCTCGGGGGCCTTCTCCTCCTCGGCGGCCTTCGGAGACTCGGCGGCGTCCTTGTCGGCTTCGTCGGCCTTCTCCGCCTTGTCGGCTCCCGGAGCCTTCTCGGCGGCCTGCGGCGCCTTCTCGGGCTCCTCGGCCTCGTCGGCGGCCTTGGACTCGTCGTCCTGTTCCTGCGAGGCCTTCGCGGGGGCCTGGGGCCCTTCCTTCGCGGCCTGCGGCGCCTCGCCGACGGGCTTCGGCTCGTGCTCCGGGGTCTCCGGCTCCTCCTCCGCGGCCTCCGGCTCCTCGTCCGTCGCCTCGGGGGCCTTGTCCGCAGTGTCCGGCTTCTCGTCCGGGGTGTCCGGCGTCTCCTCCGCGGCGGCGTCGTCCGTGGAGCCGGGCGTCTCGTCCGCAACGCCGTCGCGGTCGCCCGAGCCGCGACGCAGCCGGCTCGCGATCTTTCCGATGCGGCTCTTCAGGGCGCCGAAGGCGCCGCGCTTCGCGCCCTCGCCCTCCTCGTCCTGCCCGGCCGGGCCCTGGGCCTCCTCCGGGGAGCGGCGGAGTGCCGAGGGGTCGTCCTCGCGGCCCGGCATGGGTATCTCCCTTCGCTTGAACTCGTCGTCCCGATCGCTTTACCCGGCGGCATGCCGTCCAATCGAGGGCTCGGACCGTAGCGGATCGGGCGGCGGCGATCAAGCCGGGCGCGCCAGGGCGAGCTCGCGGGAGAACCATTCGATGGTGTCGCGCAGGCCCTCCCCGATCGTGATCCGCGGGCTCCAGCCGAGGACCTCGCGGGCCAGCGCCGTGTCCGGGCGCCGCACGCGGGGGTCGTCCACCGGCCGCTCGATGAACCGGATCCGGGACGCCGAGCCGGTCAGGTCGACGATCGTCCGGGCGAGGTCGGACATCGTCACCTCGTACGGGCTGCCGATGTTCACGGGCCCGGGATGGTCGGACGTCGCGAGCGCGACGATGCCCCGCACGGTGTCGTCCACGTGGCAGATCGAGCGGGTCTGCGTGCCGTCGCCGGTCACCGTGAGGTCGTCGCCGGTCAGCGCCTGCCGGACGAACGTCGGGATCGCCCGGCCGTCGTCGGGGCGCATCCGCGGCCCGTAGGTGTTGAAGATCCGCACGATCGCGGCGTCCAGCCCGCGGGAGTGCCGGAACGCCGAGGTCAGCGCCTCGCCGAACCGCTTCGCCTCGTCGTACACGCTGCGCGGCCCGACCGGGTTCACGTTGCCCCAGTACGTCTCGGGCTGCGGGTGCACCAGCGGGTCGCCGTACACCTCGGAGGTGGAGGCGAGGACGAACCGGGCGCCCTTCTCCTCGGCGAGGTCCAGTGCGTTGCGGGTGCCGGAGCTGCCGACTTCGAGGGTCTGGATCGGGTACCGCAGGTAGTCGGCGGGCGACGCCGCCGAGGCCAGGTGGAAGACGTAGCCCACGTCGCCGGGGACGTGCACGGGCTCGGTGAGGTCGCGCCGCAGGAAGTGGAAGTCGCCGCGGCCGGTGAGGTGGGCGATGTTGCGGGACGTCCCGGTCAGCAGGTTGTCCAGGCACAGCACCGCGATGCCGCGGGCGAGCAGCGCCTCGCACAGGTGCGAGCCGAGGAAGCCGGAGCCTCCGGTGACGACGGCGCGTGGATGTCTCATCATGGTCCCCTAGAACGTTGGGTGGAGTGCGCGTCCGGCGGCCTCGACGGCCTGGTCGGCGGAGATTTCGAGCAGGCCGCGGTGGGGCTCGGGGCCGTGCGGGTCGCCCCGCCGCCCCGCCCACAGGACCCGGTGCTGGGCCCGGTCCGGCGGCCCCCAGCGGGCGGGCGGCGTCGGGCCGAACAGCAGTACCGACGGCGTGCGGTACGCGGTGGCGAGGTGCGCGAGCCCGGTGTCGCCGCACACGACCAGCCGGGCGCCCGCGACCAGCGCGGCGAGTT
>NZ_CAACUY010000425.1 GCF_900659615.1 Actinomadura fibrosa
GTCACGTGCCGGGCGACCGCGGTCAGCGCGTACGCCGACGCCAGCGCGCCCAGCACCGCCTCCCGCTGGTTGCGGTAGTCGGTCAGCGGCCGCAGCGGCGCCAGCCGGCCCAGCGTGGCGCGGCCCGCCGAATGCGCCAGCAGCGTCCCCGCGGACGCGCGCGTGATCGCCGCCGACGCCGACACCACCGCCCGCCACACCGCCGGGCCGATCCCCATCGACCGCGTCAGCCGCGCCGCCGGAGACCCCACCGGGTCATGGAACGAGCCGTCGGCCTCGACGCGGGCGCCGTCGCTCAGCCACGACTCCCGCGGCACGCGCAATCCGTCCAGCCGCACGGCCGCGTAGTCGACCGGCAGGCCGCTCGTCTCGGGCGCCGGGACCACCGCGACCCCCTCGGGGACCCGCCCGTCCAGGCCGCGCACCGGCACGACGAACACGAACACGCCCCGCTCCCGCCCGCCGTGGACGAGCGTGGCGTACACCGCCGCGATCTTCGGGATGTCCGGATGCGCCGTGTTCGTCGGGAACTTCACCGCCGCGGCGTCCGGCGTGCTCAGCACGAACCCGCCCGTCGCGGGATCGTGGCGGGCGAGCGTGCGCGGCGACAGGTGGCTGTTGCTGCGCCCGGCCTCGGTCATCAGCAGGGCACCGAACGCCGACATCGACTCCAGCGCCGCGCGCGCCTCCCGCGGCCCCTCCCCGTCCGCGCCGAACCGCACGATCGGGCCGAGCGCCAGCGTGTAGTGCAGCAGCATGACGTGGAACAGCGCCGGATCGGCGATCGCCGCGCGCTCCAGCAGCGCGCACAGCGCCGGCGGGTCGTCCAGCAGCTCGGCGGCCGGCGGCGCGGCCAGCCCCGCGTGCCTCAGCCGCGCGTAGGTGACGGCCTGCCGCTCGGCCGCCGTGAGCCCGCCCGGGTAGGTGAAGAACTCCCCGGGGACGGCCTCGGCGAGCCACTTCCGGGCCCCCTCGTCCAGGGAGACGCCCCGGACGAAACGCAGAAGTCCGGCATCCGTTCCGGTGCCCATCGAAACGCTCCTGTTCAAGGTCGGGTATCGGAAGAGGCCCCGGGCCCGGACGCGCGAGACGGCGCCCCACCGGACGAGACCGAACCGGACGGGCTCGGGCCGGGCGAGGTCGGGCCGGGCGAGGTCGTGTGACGGGCGGTCGGGCGGGACGGGCGGCCGCGCAGCGGGACCAGTGTGCGGGCGCCGGGCAGCGACAGCCGCGCGCACTGGCACAGCGCCTCTCCCGCGCCGGCCTCGGCGAACACGGTGGCGCCGGCGTCGCGGACCGCCCGCAGGGTCTCCGGGAGCCGCACCGGCTTGACGATGCAGTCGGCCAGCGCCCGGTGCAGGTCGTCCTCGTCGCGGTAGGCGCGGCCGCGCACCGGCGAGTGCACCGGCACCTCCAGCGGCCGCTGCGGGAACGCGCGGATCCGGGCGTACCACTCCTCGTCCGCGCCGGACATCGCCGGATGGTGCGCCAGGTAGGGCACCGCGAGCCGCACCGACCGGACCCCGCGCCGCACGGCCGCGCCCAGCACCGCCTCCAGCGGCCCGGACGGGCCGCTCACCACCGTGGCCGACGGCGCGTTCACGCACGCGACCACCACCTCCGGGGCGCCCGCCGCCGCGACGCACGCCCGGGCGCCGTCCTCGCCGGTCTCCAGCAGCCCCATCCCGCCGCCCGCGCCGTACCGCGCCAGCACCTCCACCAGCCCGACGGCCATGCGGGCGCCGTCGGCGATGCCGAACGCCCCGGCGCACACCAGCGCGGCGATCTCCCCGAAGCTCTGCCCGACCGCGAACCCCGGCTGGACGCCCAGCGCCCGCAGGGCCCGGTCCACCGCGACCGACGTCGCGTACCCCGACAGCTGCGCCACGCCGGGCACGCACGCCGCCTCCCTGTACCCGGCGGGATCGGTCAGCAGGATCGCGCGCAGCGAGGGCCACCCCGAGCGCGGCAGCCCCTCCTGGACGGCGTCGAGGACGTCGGCGACGGCGCGGCCGGCCGCCGGCCCCGAACGGGCCAGGGACAGCAGATCCGGCATTCCGGACGAACCGGTGCCGGCGAACAGGAAGGCGTAGACGTCGTCGGGCTTGAGCTCCTCGGCCATACGGAAAGAGAAGGGCACGCGGGTCTCCTTACCAGAACGGAAGGCTCTCTTTTCTTCTCAGCTAAAAAGCCACGTGACCAGGAGTCGCCGAACAAAGACTCTGGAATGGGATTATTCACTCAAGGAATCGGCCAGACAACTGTCAGTGGTGTCGGCAGGTCGTCGCCCTCGGCGAGAGCGCGCGCCACCCGCGCGAGAGGCCGGCGGCGCCCGCCGCGCCCCCGCGTTGCCCGGCCGGCGAGCCGACCACGACCACCGGCGCCGAGCCGGTTGGGGGGAGCGACGCATGACCGGGCAACCGGACGTCCGCGGACCGCGAACCGAACGGCACCCACCCGAGGAGGCGTCCGCCCCGCGGCTCGCGTGGGGGATCAGGGGCACCGGCTCCCACCTCCCCGGCCGGCAGGTCCCGAGCGAGGACCTCTCCCGCTCGATGGGCCTGCCCCCGTCCTGGATCGAGCGGTGCACCGGGATCCGCCGCCGGCACGTCGCCGGGGACGGCGAGGCCGCCTCCGACCTCGCCGCGGCCGCCGGCCGGCACGCGCTCGACGCCGCCCGCCTCGACGCCGCCGACCTCGGCCTCATCGTGCTCGGCACCTCCACCCCCGACGAGCTCGGCCCCTCCACCGCGTGCCGGGTGCAGGCGCTGCTGGGCGCCCGCACCGCCGCCGCGTTCGACGTCGCCGCCGCCTGCACCGGATTCGTCTACGGCCTCCAGGCCGCCGTCGGCTGGCTGTCGACCCAGCGCGGCGCCCCGCCCTACGCCCTGGTCATCGGCGTCGAGGTCTACTCCCGGTTCCTGCACCCCCGCGACCGGGCCACCCGCGCGCTGTTCGGCGACGGCGCCGCGGCCGCCGTGATCGGGCCCGTCGCCCGCCCCTACGGGCTCGGCCCGGTCGTCCTCGGCTCGGACGGATCCCGCGCCGGAGACGTCCTCATCCCCGCGGGCGGCAGCCGCGCCCCCGCCAGCCCCGCCACCCTGGCCGCCCTCGGCCACACCATCCACATGGACGCCCGGGCCGTCCGCGACTTCATCACCGCGATCTTCCCCCGGCTGGTCACCGAGGCGTCCCGGACCGCCGGGATCAGCCCCGCCGACCTCGCCCTGGTCGTCCCCCACCAGCCCAACCCCCGCCTCGTCGCCTCCCTGGCCGCCGACGCCGGGCTGAGCCCCGCGCAGGTGGCGATCGCCGGGCAGGACGTCGGCAACATCGGCGCCGCGAGCCTCCCCTACGCCCTGGACACCGCCGTCCGCGCCCGCGGTGTCGGCCCCGGCGACCTGGTCCTGCTCGCCGGGTTCGGCGCCGGCCTGACCTGGGGCCACACCCTCATCACCTGGCCGCCCTGATCGCACCGCCGAGGCCGGCGGCCCGGAACCCCTCGGGGCTCCGGGCCGTCCGCCGGACCAAGCCGGTGCCTCGGGACGGTCCGGCGGACGGCCTCCCGCACCCGGCACGGGGAGCGGGTTCAGCGCTTCAGCGACCTCAGCAGCTCCCGGGACTCCTCCCGGCGGTCCCACGCCACCGCGGCGAACACCACGGCGAGCACGACGGGCAGCGCCGCCCAGGCGGGCTCCAGCACCAGGATCTGGGTGAGCGCGGCCCCGGCCATCAGGCCGATCAGCCCGGCCGCGGCGAGCCCGGCCAGCCGGGGCACCACCAGCCCGATCGCGCCGGCGGCCTCGACGGCGCCGGTCACGTACCGGAACCACTGGCCCCAGCCGATCTCGTTGAACGTCTCCACGGCCTGCGCCTGCCCGGCGAACTTCGGCAGCGCCGACCCGGCGAACAGGAACGCCGCCAGCAGGATCTGCGCGCCCCACAGCACGCGGCGCAGGACGCGGCGCCCTTCCGCGGACGCGGCGGCGGGGCGGGTGGACGCGGCGGTGGCGGTGGTGCGAGCGGTGGTGTGAACGGCGGTCATGACGGTGGTCCTTCCGTGCGGTGTCTCATCGGCCTTCACTGACGCGTCGCACGGGCACCCGCCGGATCGACATCCCGGCGGACTTTTTTTCGCAGAAACTTCGCGAGACCGCATCCCCGCAGGTCAGAGCGCCTCAGAAGCGCCTCAGGCGAGCGGGACACCGGGGGAACGGGGCCGGTCAGGGCCCCGTTCCCAGGATGCGGGCTCGTCAGCTGTGGCAGCTGTTGCAACCGCACGTGCCCCAACAGCCGCAACCGGACTGGGCGCTGTCGCCGGTGTGGGCACTGTCGTTCTGGACGGCCTCGAACGCGAACGCCGCCGCGTCGCCGCCCTGGACCTCTTCGGTGATGCTGTCCATGCTGTTCATCCTCTTCCTCTCGTGATGATCGGCCCGCGGGGCGGGCCGCGTTCCCCGCGGGGCGCCGTCCGGCCCCGGCCCTGCCGAGCCGGGGTCGCCGCCGCGCGGAGTCCTAGGCCGACGGGACGCCGCGCACGGCGTCCGCCGGAGGAGGGG
>NZ_CAACUY010000426.1 GCF_900659615.1 Actinomadura fibrosa
GCGCGTTGGCCTTCGGGGAGACGATCCAGTCCATCCACTTGTAGGCGCAGTTGGGGTGCTTGGCCTTGGCCGCGCCGCCCCCGGCTCGCCGGCCGCACCGCCGCCCGCCGTCGCGACGGGCACCCGGTTGCCGCCCGCGCCATGGCCCCGCGCCGACGGCCCGGCCGACCCGGTCGGCTCGGCCGGCTCGGCCGGTTCCGTGGCCTCGGCCAGCGCCACGCGGGCGGCCTCGCCCGGCGGGGCGCCTTCGAGGATCATCCGCTGCATGATCTCCAGCCGGGCCACGTCGGCGGGGCTGTAGCGCCGGTGGGTGCCCGAGCTGCGGCGGCTGGGGCCGATGCCGTAGCGGCGGTCCCAGGTGCGCAGCGTGGAGGCGGCCACGCCGAGGCGCTGCGCCACCGCGCCCACGCTCAGCCCGGCCTCCCGATCCGGCGGCCCGCCCATACGTCCCCCGTCCGTCCCTTCGGCCTCCGACCGCAAAGCGTACGATCTACCAGGTCTTCGCAGGAAAAGATCCGCCGGTTGCACTCGGCGGCGCGCCGCGCTCCGAAGGTCACCCGCGGGACACCATGCCCGTACCGTCCGGACGACCGGGGCACGGCCTGCGGAAAGGCCGGGAGGGGACGCTCAGCGGGCCCGGTCCTCCAGGACGGCGTCGGCCGCCCTCCGTCCGGACACCAGCGCGCCCTGGCTGGACCCGGTGTCCCGGTGGTCCCCGCAGACGTAGCGTCCGCCGCCGAGGCGCACGGGGCGCCGGAGCGGCAGGGGCGGCGGCATCGCGGGCAGGGCCGCCTCGACCGGATACGTGGCGATGTGCCGCCACGACGACGTGTCGCCGTAGATCTCCGTCAGGCGGTCGCGCACCCACGGCTCGTCGCCGTCGCCGTGGAGTCCGAGCACGGACGTCGAGACGAGCGCGCGGCCGTCGGACGAGTACTCCGGGGCCGCGTCGGTCATCACGAGGGTGTCGGTGACGACCGCGTCCGCGTCGAGGATCTGGACGGCCTCGTCCAGCGGCGACGCGGGCGCCGTGTGGTAGAAGGTCGTGACGGCGCGCATCGCGGGGACCTCCAGCTCCGGCGCGAGGGCGCCCGCCGCCCTCGGGTCGGCGGCGATGACCACGGCCGCGGCCGGGATCTCGGCGCCGTCCGCGGTGACGACGCCCGCACCGGTGACCGCGCGCACCGGGGTCTCCAGGGACAGCGCACCCTCCGGCAGGCGGACCGCGAGCTGGGCCGGGATCCGCCCCATCCCCAGCGCGGGCACGGCGAGCGTGCCGCGCGCGAACGACCGCCAAAGCAGGTGGAAGAAGCGACTCGACGTCTCCAGCTCCCGCTCCAGGAGCACGCCCGCGAGGAACGGCCGCAGCAGCCGCTCGACCATCGCGTCCGAGATCCGCCAGTGGCGCAGCTCGTCGGCCGTGCTGCGCTCCGGGCCGCCGCGCAGGCGCCCGGCGGGAGCGGCCACGTCGCGCGCGGTCAGCGCGGCCAGCGCCGCCTTGTCGGCGACGGTGCCGATCTCCGCGAACGCGCCGCTCAGCGCCTGCGCCGGATGCCGCCAGGGCAGCATCACGCGCTCCCGCCGCCCCTCGTGGAAGATCAGCAGCCCGGACTCGAACGGCCGCAGGTCGAGCGCGTCGAGGTCGAGGACGCGCGCGGCCTCGGGATAGGCGGTGTTGAACACCTGGAACCCGCGGTCGAGCCGGAAGCCGTCGACGACGTCCGTCCGGACCCGTCCGCCGACCCCGTCGGACGCCTCCAGGACCCGCACCGGCACGCCCGCCGCGTGCAGCCGGGCGGCGCAGGCGAGCCCGGCCAGGCCGGCGCCCACGACGATCACGGTGTCGGGCATCCGCTCATCCCCCTCATCGCTCCGGCGCAACACCGTGACCATGCCCGCACCGCCGCCGGTTACCCACGAGCAAGATCCGATCGGGAGGCTCTGAACAGCATTAACTCACCGTAAGTGGGCACGTTGCTACAACTGGTGAGAAGCGTGGACGGACTTCCCCGGCCGTTTCCGGCGGCCGGATGCAACCGATCGGCCGCCGCGTCCCGAAGGCAGGGACAGGAACCCACGGACGACGATGGAGGAAACGGTGATCTCCAGACAGGGCGGCGCGCGGGCCCGGGCGCCGCGCGGGCGGCGCTGATGGCGGCCGGCGACCCCGTCGTCGTGATCGGGGCGGGCCTCGGCGGCCTGTCCGCGGCCGTCCACCTCGCGGCGCGCGGACGCGCGGTCACGGTGGTGGAGGCCCGCGACGAGCCCGGCGGGTGCTGCGGCACCGCCAACGCGGGGCCCTACCGGTTCGACACCGGCCCCTCGGTGCTCACCATGCCGGGCGTGCTGGCCGAGACGTTCGGCGCCGCCGGCGAGGACCTCGACGCCCTGCTCCCGCTGCGGCGCCTCGACCCCTTCTACCGGCTGGCCTTCCACGACGGCTCCCACCTGGACGTGGTGGCCGGCGAGGACGAGATGACCGCGAACGTCCGCGCCCTGTGCGGGCCCGCCGAGGCCGACCGGTACCGGCGGTTCCGGCGGCGGCTCGGCGCGATGTTCGAGGCGGAGTGGCCCGCGTTCGTCGACGCCGACATGACCCGGCTGCGCGGCATGGCCCGGCCGCACGCGCTGTTGCGGCTCGCCGCGTCGGGCGGGTTCCGGCGCCTCGACCGGTTCGTCGCCGCGCACCTCACCGACGAGCGGCTCGTCCGGGCGCACACGTTCCAGTCGCTGTACGTCGGGCTGCCGCCGCACAAGGCGCTGGCCATCTACGCCGTCATCGCCCACATGGACACCGTCGGCGGCGTCTACTTCCCCACGGACGGCGGCATGCACGCCATCCCCCACGCGCTAGCGGGCGTCGCGGAGAAGGCGGGGGCGTGCATCCAGTACGGCGCCCGCGCCGCCCGGGTCGAGACCCGCGCGTCCGGGGTGGCGGCGGTCCGGCTGGAGGACGGCGAGCGGCTCCCCGCGAGCGCCGTCGTGGTCGCCTGCGACCGCGGCCGAGCGCACGCGGAGCTGCTGCCCGACGAGGCCCGCGACTGGCGGACGCGGCGCCCGCGCTACTCGCCGTCCTGCGTGGTCATGCACTTCGGGCTGGACCGCCGGCTGCCCGGGCAGGCGCACCACACCCTGCACTTCGGGCGGGAGTGGGACGGCGCGTTCCGGGCGCTCGCCGCCGGGCGCCCGCAGCCCGACCCGAACCTGCTCGTCACCTACCCCGAGGCCGACGCGACCGCCGCGCCCGACGGCCACGCGACGCTGAGCGTGCTGGAACCCGTCCCGAACCTGACGAGCGGCATCGACTGGGACCGCGCCGTCCCGCGGCTGACCGAGCGGCTGCTGGGCCGCCTCGCGGGCCTCGGCTACGGCGACCTGTCCGCGGCGCCCGGCCTCACCCTCGACCCGCCCGCCTGGGCGCGGCTCGGCCACTCCGCCGGCACGCCGTTCGCCCTCGACCACCGCTTCGGCCAGACGGCGTGGTTCCGCCCCTCCGGCCGCAGCCGCCGCGTCCCCGGCCTGCACTTCGCCGGGATGCACACCGCGCCCGGCGTGGGCGTCCCCCCGGCCCTGATCTCCGGGCGGCTGGCCGCCGAACGGATCCTGGAGGGCAGCCGATGACCCGGCCGATGACGCAGCCGACGACCCGGTCGGTGACGCTGACCGCGAGCTACGAGCGGTGCCGCCGCCTCAACGCCCGGCACGGCCGCTCCTACTACCTCGCGACCCTGCTGCTGCCCGCGTGGAAGCGGCGGCACGTCCACGCGCTGTACGGGTTCGCCCGGTACGTGGACGACCTCGTCGACGAGTGCCCCGACGAGGGCGGCCGCGAGAAGGCGCTCGACGAGCTCACCGGACGGCTGGAGTCCGCGCTCGCGGGCACGCCGCCCGCCGACCCGGTGCTGCCCGCGTTCGTGCACACCGTCCGCTCGTTCGGCGTGGACCGCGGCGACGTCGAGGCGTTCCTGCGGTCGATGCGCGCCGACCTGACCGTCACCCGGTACGACACCTACGACGACCTGCTCGGCTACATGGAGGGGTCCGCCGCGGCGATCGGGCTGATGATGCTGCCCGTCCTGGAGACGGTGCCGGGCGCCGCGGACCGCGCCCGCGCGCCCGCCCGCGAGCTCGGGCGCGCGTTCCAGCTCACCAACTTCCTGCGGGACGTCGGCGAGGACCTCGCCCGCGGCCGCGTCTACCTGCCGCGCGCCGACCTGGACGCGTTCGGCGTCCGCGAGGACGACCTCGCCGGCTCCGGCACCGGGCCGGCGCTGCGCGAGCTGCTCGCCTTCGAGGCCGGCCGCGCCCGGGAGCACTACCGGCGCGCGCTCGCGGGGATCGAGCTGCTCGCCCCGTCCTCGCGGCCCTGCATCCGCGCCGCGCACCAGCTCTACGGCGGCATCCTGGACGAGATCGCCGCCGCCCGGTACGACGTGCTGTCCACGCGGGCGCGGGTGCCGCGCCGCCGCCGCGCGTCGATCTTCGCCCGGCACCTGCTCGCCGCGTCCGCCGCCGGGCGGGCCGAGCGGCGCGTCCCGGCGGAGGCGCGCT
>NZ_CAACUY010000427.1 GCF_900659615.1 Actinomadura fibrosa
CTCGGCGGCCAGCTCCCCGCGCAGCCGCTCGACGGTGGCGGCCAGGGCGGCGCCCTGGCCGCGGTCCCTCCGGATGCGGTCCATCGGGCTCCCCGGGTCAGCCTCGCGGCGCGGGCACGGGCGAGACCCGCGCGGGCGGGCGGAGGGCCGGCGGGGGCGCGGTGGGAGGGGCGGGGCGGCGCTGCGGGGACGTTGTTGGGATCCTGGTGCCGTATCCGAGGCGGATCATGCTGTGTCGGAGCACGTACAGAATGTAACAGGACCTGGTCACACGGGAGGAGGAAGCGGCGTTCCACGGCGCGGCCCCCGGCCGCGCGACCGCCGCGACCGGAATGGAGACGGATGTGACAACGGAGTTGTATCCGCGCGAGCGCCTCGGGCAGGTGCAGGAGGCGACCGCGCGGGCGGGCCTCGGCGCGGTCTTCCTCACGCCGGGCCCCGACCTGCGCTATGTCACCGGGTACGACGCGAAGCAGCTGGAGCGGCTCACCTGCCTGGTGGTCCCGGCCGAGGGCGAGCCGTTCCTGGTGGTGCCGCGGCTGGAGGTCCCGGCGGCGGAGGAGTCGCCGGCGGGCTCGCTCGGCGTGGAGCTGGTGCCGTGGGACGAGACGGACGACCCGTACGCCCTGGTGGCGCGGCGGCTGCCCGCGGGCGTCGCGCGGGTCGGGCTGGCCGACCGGATGTGGGCGGTGATGGCGCTGCGGTTCCGCGCGGCGCTGCCCGGCGCCGAGCAGGTCGCCGCGGGCGGGGTGCTGCGCGGGCTGCGGATGCGCAAGAGCGCCGCCGAGGTCGCGGCGCTGCGCGAGGCGGGCGCGGCGATCGACCGGGTCCACCGCCGGGTGCCGGAGTTGCTGAAGGCGGGCCGGACGGAGCGGGAGATCGGCCGCGACATCGCCGAGGCCATCCTCGCCGAGGGGCACACCACGGTCGACTTCGTGATCGTCGGGTCCGGCCCGAACGGCGCCAACCCGCACGCCGAGCTGTCGGACCGGGTCGTGCGGCCCGGCGAGCCCGTCGTGGTCGACATCGGCGGGACGATGCCGAGCGGCTACTGCTCCGACTCCACCCGCAACTACTGCGTGGGGGAGCCGCCCGCCGACTACCTGGCGTACTTCCGGGTGCTGGAGGAGGCGCAGCGGGTGTCGTGCGAGTCCGTCCGTCCCGGCGTGACGCCCGAGGCCGTGGACGCGGCGGCCCGCGACCTGATCGCGGCGGCGGGGCACGGCGAGCACTTCTTCCACCGGACCGGGCACGGCATCGGCCTGGAGTCGCACGAGGAGCCCTACATCGTGGCCGGCAACCGCGAGCCGCTGGAGCCCGGCATGGCGTTCTCGGTGGAGCCGGGCATCTACCCGGGCCCGCACGGCGCCCGCATCGAGGACATCGTCGTGTGCACCGAGGACGGCCACGAGCCGCTGAACCTCACCGAGCACGGCCTGGTGATTGTCGACTGAGCCGACGGACTGAAACGGCGGGCTGAGTCGGCGGGCTGAAACGGCGGCGTCCGGCATCGGCCGGACGTCCAGCGCGAGGGCGGGGACGGGCATCCCGTCCCCGCCCTCGCAGCATGTCCGGCCCCCGCGCATCAGACCGCGGCGAACGGGGTGGCCTGCGGTCCGTCCGGAACCGCCTGAACGGCCGGGAGACGGACGGATAACGATCTCTGCACCAAATGTGTCACCGAACGCCGCGCATATTGCGGTGCGGGCATCCCGCCATGTACCACCTTGTCTCACTGTTACGCGGGGGTAGCCGAGTGCCGTCCCCGCGTTGCGTGCGCGTTACGCCATGCGGGACGAGAGCCGTGCCGGAAGAAGAGGAGACGCCGTGGCAGAGGTCGATCTGACCAGCGTCGGGAAGGTCTATCCCGACGGCACCCGGGCCGTGACCGACCTGAACCTCAGCATCGCCGACGGGGAGTTCCTGGTCCTCGTCGGGCCCTCCGGCTGCGGGAAGACGACCGCGCTGCGGATGGTCGCCGGGCTGGAGGACATCTCCGAGGGCGAGATCACGATCGGCGGGCGGGTCGTCAACCGGGTGCCCGCGCGCGACCGCGACGTCGCGATGGTGTTCCAGAGCTACGCGCTCTACCCGCACCTGTCCGTCCGCGACAACATCGGGTTCGGGCTGTCGCTGCGCAAGCTGCCGAAGGCCGAGATCCGGGAGAAGGTCGACCGCGCCGCCGAGATCCTCGGCCTCACCGACCACCTGTCCCGCAAGCCCCGCAACCTGTCGGGCGGGCAGCGGCAGCGGGTCGCGATGGGCCGCGCGATCGTCCGCGAGCCGCAGGCGTTCCTCATGGACGAGCCGCTGTCCAACCTCGACGCCAAGCTCCGCGTCCAGATGCGCGCCGAGATCGCCCGCATCCAGCGCGACCTCGGCGTCACCACGATCTACGTCACGCACGACCAGACCGAGGCGATGACGCTCGGCGACCGGGTCGCGGTGATGAAGAAGGGCGAGCTGCAGCAGGTCGCGCCGCCGCAGGAGCTCTACGACCGGCCGGCGAACCTGTTCGTCGCCGGGTTCATCGGCTCGCCCGCCATGAACCTGGTCCAGGGCACGCTGTCCGGGGACGCGGCGGACCCGCGCCTGGAGATCGGCGGCCAGACGCTGGCGCTGCCGGCCGCGGTGCTGGCCGAGCGCCCCGCGCTCGCGTCCTACCTCGGGCGCGACGTCGTCGTCGGCATCCGCCCCGAGGACATGGAGGACTCCGAGCTCGTCGAGGCCCGCGAGGACCGGGCGCTCGTCTCGACGGCCGAGCTCGTCGAGGCGATGGGCTCGGACGTGCTCGTCCACTTCGCGATCGAGGCCGCCCAGGTCGTCACCGAGGACACCAAGGAGCTCGCCCGCGACGCGGGGACCGACGTACTGGGGACCCTGGAGAGCCCCCGCACGGACCTGGTCGCGCGGTTCAGCCCGCGCACCCGCGTGAAGGTCGGCGACCCGGTGACGATCCAGGTCGACACCGGTCGCCTGCACTTCTTCGATATCGAGTCCGGCGCGTCGATCTGGGGATCGGACGACGCCGGGGCGTCCAGGAAGGATGAGGGATGAGGGTCAGCAGGCGTGTGATGGGCCGCCGCGCGGTGAGCGCAGCCGTGGCGGCGGGGCTGCTCATGGCCTCCGCGGCCGCGTGCGGCGGGGACGACGACAAGGACGGCGGCGGCTCGACGCCGGCCGGCGGGGGAGCGCTCAAGGGCACCAAGGTCGAGGTCGCCGCGAAGTGGACGGGACCGGAGGAGGCCAACTTCCGCAAGGTCCTCCAGGCGTTCGAGAAGAAGACCGGCGCGACCGTCACCTACGCGTCCACCGGTGAGAACACCGACGCCTACCTCGGCCCGCGGATCGCGGCCAAGAACCCGCCGGACGTGGCGATCCTCCCGCAGCCCGGCCTGCTCCAGCAGTACGCCGCCAAGGGCTCGCTGAAGCCGCTCGGCCCGGACGTCGTGTCGGAGGTCTCGGCGAACTTCTCGCCGTACTGGAAGGACCTCAGCTCCTACAAGGGCCAGACCTACGGCGTCATGGCGAAGGCCGCCTACAAGTCGATCCTGTGGTACCGGCCGCAGGTGTTCTCCGACGCGGGCGTGCAGCCGCCCGCGACGTTCGACGACCTCGTCAAGGCCGCCGGCACCCTCCAGGACGCGGGCACGACCCCGTTCACCCTGGCCGCCGGCCCGCAGGACTCCTGGACGCTCACCGACTGGTTCGAGAACGTCTACCTCTCGCAAGCCGGGCCGGAGAACTACGACAAGCTCGCCAAGCACGAGATCAAGTGGACCGACCCGACGGTCGGCGCGGCGCTGCAGACCCTCGCGAAGATCTGGGGCAAGCCCGAGTTCCTCAACGGCGGCCTCGCGACCGCGACCAAGACCAAGTTCGACGAGTCGGTCACCCAGACGTTCGGCCAGAACAAGGCGGCGATGGTGTACGGCGGCGACTTCGCCGCCGCGAACATCGCCACCACCAAGGCCAAGGTCGGCACCGACGCCAAGGTCTTCGCGTTCCCGAAGGCCGGCTCGACCGCCCCGGCGGTCCTCGGCGGCGACATCGCCGTGGCGCTCAAGGACGGCAAGGGCGGGCAGGAGCTGCTGAAGTTCCTCGCGTCCCCCGAGGCCGGCAAGGTCTGGGCCGGGCTCGGCGGCTACCTGACGCCGAACAAGAACGTCCCGCCGGACGCCTACTCCGACCCGATCGCCAAGGAGCTCATCGCCCAGCTCCAGCAGGCCGGCGACGCCGCACGCTACGACCTGTCCGACCTCGCCCCCGCAGCATTCGGCGCGACGCCGGGCAAGGGCGAGTGGGAGGCCCTGCGCAACTTCGTGCAGAACCCGGGCGACGTCAAGGGCACGCAGGCCAAGCTCGAGTCCGAGGCCGCGAAGGCCTACAAGTAAGGCCCGCCGGACCCGCACGTAGGGAGAACGTGGAGACCCTGGATGATGGCTCCGAATGAGGGGGTGCCGCCGGCCGCCACGGCCGGCGGCGCCGCCGCCGTCGCCGAACCGGCCGCGGCCCCGTCCG
>NZ_CAACUY010000428.1 GCF_900659615.1 Actinomadura fibrosa
CGCCCCGCGCCTCCGAAGGCCGCCGCCCCCGCCGCGGAGTAGTTCCGCACGTCCGCGCCGCGGCCGACCTGTCCGCGCGCACCGGCTTCGACCCGCCCGCCGCGCACGCCGACCAGGTCGTGTTCGCGGCGAAGCGGCTGGCGGGCGAGCTGCACGAGGGCCTCGCCGCGGACGGGCTGACCTGCGTCCAGCTGGAGGTCGGGATCGGGTTCGCGGACGGGCACGTCCTGCGGCGGCTCTGGCGGCACGACGGGCGGCTGTCCGCGCTGGCGGTGGCGGAGCGGGTGCGGTGGCAGCTGTCCGCGTGGCGGAGCGGACGCCCCGTCGCGGGCACCGACCCCGACGGCGTGGAGGCGCCGCCCGCCGAGGACGAGGCCGTCTGGGGCGGCGTGACCTGGCTGGAACTGGCCCCCGACCAGCTCGTCCCGGACGCCGGGCGGCAGGAGGCGCTGTGGGGCCGCACCACCGTCACCGACCGGATCGCGCGGGCCGCCGACCGCGTCCAAGGCCTGCTGGGCCACTCCGCGATCACCCGCCCCGTGCTGACCGGCGGGCGCGGCCCCGGCGAGCGGGTCGCGAAGGTGCCGGTCGGCGACCTGCCGCCCGCGGACGTCCCGGACGGGCCGTGGCCGGGCCGCGTCCCGGATCCCGCGCCCGCGCTCGTGCCGCCGTCGCCCCCGGCCGCCGCGGTGATCGACGCGTCGGGCGCGCCGGTGGCGGTGTCGGCGCGCTGCGCGGTGTCGGCCCCGCCCGCCGCCGTCTCCGTGGATGGCGGCCCCGCCGCGCCCGTGACCGGCTGGACCGGCCCGTGGCCCGCCGACGAGCGCTGGTGGGACCCGGCCCGCGCGCGGCGCCGGGCCCGCTTCCAGGTCGTCACCGGCGACGGCATGGCCTACCTCCTCGCGGTGGAGCGCGGGAAGTGGCACGTGGAGGCGGCGTATGACTAGGGGAACCGCCTGATGGGGTGGCACAATCCGCCGATCCCCTGGCGGGAGCTGGAGAAGCGGCTGTCCTGGAAGCCGTCGGGTACGGCGACCGAGGCGGGCGAGGCTCCGCGGACGGAGCGCGCGGCGCCGCCCGTGCCCGTCGCGGCGCCCCGGGACGTCCCGTGGGCGGAGCTGCACTGCCACTCCTCGTTCAGCTTCCTGGACGGCGCGAGCGACCCGGGCGCGCTGGTCGCCGAGGCGACGCGGCTCGGCGTCGAGGCGATGGCGATCACCGACCACGACGGCATGTACGGCGCGGTGCAGTTCGCGCAGGCCGCGGAGGAGGCCGGGATCGCCACGGTGTTCGGCGCCGAGCTCGGCCTCGGGATGCCGGGGCCGCGAGCCGGGGAGCCCGACCCGGCCGGGCGGCACCTGCTCGTCCTCGCGCGCGGCGCGCAGGGCTACGCCCGGCTCTGCTCGGCGATCACGGCGGCGCAGCTCGCCGGGGGCCGGAAGGGCCGTCCCGTCTACGACCTGGAGGCGCTCGCCAGAGCCCACGACGGGCACTGGGCGGTGCTCACCGGCTGCCGTAAGGGGCCGGTCCCGGCGGCGCTGGAGGTCGGCGGCCCGGACGCGGCCGAGCGCGAGCTGCGCCGCCAGGTCGAGATGTTCGGGCGCGGCAACGTGTTCGTGGAGCTGGTCGACCACGACCAGCCGGACGACGACCAGCGCAACGACCTGCTGTTCGCGCTGGCCGCCCGCGTCGGCGTCGGCGCCGTCGCGTCCAACAACGTGCACTTCGCCGCGCCCGGCCCGGACGCCCGGCTCGCGCAGGCGCTCGCCGCCGTCCGGGCCCGCCGCGGCCTCGACGACATGGTCGGCTGGCTGCCCGCCGGAGGCACCGCCCACGTGCGCGGCGGCGCCGAGATGGCGGCCCGCCTCGCGCGCTTCCCCGGCGTCCGCGAGCGGACGGTCGAGCTGGCCCGCGCCTGCGCGTTCGAGTTCGGCGTCGTCGCGCCGCGGCTGCCCGACTGGCCCGTCCCGGACGGGCACACCGAGGCGAGCTGGCTGCGGCACCTCGTCAAGGAGGGCGCGGCGAAGCGGTACGGGCCGCCGGACGCCGAACGGGTCTCCGGCGCCTACGCGCAGATCGCCAAGGAGCTGGACGTCATCGAGCGGCTCCGCTTCCCCGGCTACTTCCTGATCGTCCACGACATCGTGGAGTTCTGCCGGGAGAAGGGCATCCTGTGCCAGGGACGCGGGTCGGCGGCCAACTCCGCGGTCTGCTACGCGCTCGGCATCACCGGTGTCGACGCCGTCCGCCACGGCCTGCTCTTCGAGCGTTTCCTGTCCCCCGGACGGGACGGCCCGCCCGACATCGACCTCGACATCGAGCACCGGCGCCGCGAGGAGGCCATCCAGTACGTCTACAAGAAGTACGGGCGCGAGTGCACCGCGCAGGTCGCGAACGTCATCAGCTACCGGCCGCGCATGGCCGTGCGGGACGCGGCGCGCGCGCTCGGCTACTCCCCCGGCCAGCAGGACGCGTGGTCCAAGGGCATCGACACCCGCGACCCGGTCGGCACCGAGGCCGACATCCCCGCGCCCGTCCGGGAACTCGCCGACCGGATGCTGACGCTCCCCCGGCACCTCGGCATCCACTCCGGCGGCATGGTGATCGCCGACCGCCCCGTCGGGGAGATCTGCCCGATCGAGTGGGCGTCGATGGCCGACCGCAGCGTCCTCCAGTGGGACAAGGACGACTGCGCGGCGGCCGGGCTCGTGAAGTTCGACCTGCTCGGCCTCGGCATGCTCGCGGCGCTGCACGACTGCTTCGACCTCGTCGCCGAGCACCACGGCCCCCGCTACGACCTCCAGTCGATCCCGCCGGAGGACCCCCGCGTCTACGACATGCTGTGCGACGCCGACACCGTCGGGCTGTTCCAGGTGGAGTCGCGGGCCCAGATGGCGACGCTGCCCCGCCTCAAGCCCCGCGAGTTCTACGACCTGGTCGTCGAGGTCGCGCTGATCAGGCCGGGCCCCATCCAGGGCGGCTCCGTCCACCCGTACCTGCGCCGCCGCAAGGGGCAGGAGCCGCCGGCCTGCCCGCACCCGCTGATGGAGCCCGCCCTGTCCCGGACCCTCGGCGTGCCGCTCTTCCAGGAGCAGATGATGCAGCTCGCCGTGGACTGCGCGGGCTTCACCCCCGCCGACGCCGACGAGCTCCGCCAGGCGATGGGCGCCAAGCGCGCCCCCGAGCGCGTCGAACGGCTCCGCCGCCGCCTGCTGGACGGCATGGCCGCCCGCGGCATCCCCGAGGACGCCGCCGAGGACGTCTACGAGAAGATCCTCAGCTTCACCGGGTTCGGGTTCCCCGAGTCCCACGCGCAGAGCTTCGCCCACCTCGTCTACGCCAGCGCCTACATGAAACGCCACTACCCGGCCGCGTTCACCGCCGCGCTCATCCGCAACCAGCCGATGGGCTTCTACAACCCGCAGAGCCTTCTGGGCGACGTCCGCCGCCACGGCGTCACCGTCCGCGGCGTGGACATCAACGCCAGCGACGTCTACCCCACCCTGGAGGAGCCCCTCCCCCCGACCTGCGCCCACCCGCACGGGCCGGACGACCCCCAACCGGCCATCCGGCTCGGCTTCGCCGGGATCCGCAACTTCGGCACCGACCAGGCGGAGAAGATCGCCGCGGGCCGTCCGTACACGGACATGGAGGACCTCGCGCGGCGCGTCCCCCTCTCCGCCGGAGCGCTGGAGGCCCTCGCCACGGCGGGCGCGTTCGACTCGTTCGGCCTGTCGCGGCGGGAGGCCCTGTGGGCGGCGGGCGCCCTCGCCGGCTCGGGCCCCGGCCAGCTGGAGGGCGTCACCCCGGGCACGGCCGCGCCCGCCCTGCCCGCCATGACGCCGATCGAGGAGACCATCGCCGACCTGTGGGCCACCGGCGTCGCCCACACCCACCCCATGGCCCACGTCCGCGCGTCGCTGGACGAGCTCGGCGCCCTGCCGTCCGAGCGGCTCCCGGACGTCCCCAACGAGACCAACGTCGTCGTCGCCGGGCTCGTCACCCACCGCCAGCGCCCGCCGACCGCCGGCGGCATCGTCTTCATGACCCTGGAGGACGAGACCGGCCTCATCAACGTGACCTGCCCGCCGCAGATCTTCCAGCGCTACCGCGCCCTCGCCGTCGACTCCCAGGCCCTCCTCGTCAGCGGCCGCCTGGAACGCGCCGACGACGTCACCAGCATCCGAGCCACCCGCCTAGCCCGCCTCCCCGTCCCAGGAAAAGTAAAAGCAAGAAACTTCCATTAGAGCCGGGCAGTAACCCCAAACGATCAAGGACCCGAGCGTTGCGATCGCGTGCGAAGCCAGTGCCGAGCTTGCGAGGCACTGATCGCGCAGTGAGCCGCCAGGCGAGCCGGAGCGATGCAGCGATCGCCGCAACGCCCGTTTAAGACGACATCTCATTTGGTGAGTCGGCGGTGACAGATCAGGGCGGCGGCGATGCCGACGAAGGCCAGGAAGTGCTCGGGTTTGCGTTCGTAGCGGCGGT
>NZ_CAACUY010000429.1 GCF_900659615.1 Actinomadura fibrosa
GGTGCTCCAGCGCGGCGTCCGGCGGGACGCCCGGCACCGCGCGCGGGCGCCCGGTGCCGCGGCCTCGGCCGCCCGGTGTCCGGCCACGGCGCGGAGCACGGCCGTCACGGCGGCGAGCTCCTCGTCGGTGGGGGCTCCGCGCAGGACGCGCAGAAAGGCGGGTGTCGAATCGTCCATCACGCTCGCGGTGTCGATCTCGACCACCTCTCATTTTCTCGGTCGAATGGCGCCTGCGGTCCGGAAACAGCGGACATGCCGAACCTTAAGGAGGTGCCCGCGGGGCGTGCCACCCCTAGATCGCCCCTAGGAAGGCGGGCGCCTCCGGGCGGATGCCGGTGGCCGCGACAGTGCAGCGCCTTTCCTTTCCGAGCCCGGCGCCATCCCGATTCCCAGGGGCGGTGGACATCGGTCGTCGCGGCCGTACACCCCTGTCCTCGGGCGCGGGCACCCCTATCCCCCGGCGCGGCGGCGAAGGCACGGTCATACTCCCGCCGCACGCGGGCAACGGGCGAAACGACCCATTCTCAAATGCGAGTTATTTTCGGCATCAGAGCGAATCAAGCAACGCCCGCACGACCCAGAGGTCAGGGTGTTCTACCCTTCTTACAGCCGTCCGTTAAGCGGATTCCCTCGCGACGGCGCGGGCGATGGAGGCTCGCGCCGTGGGGTCCGCGGCGGCGGCGATGGCCTCCTCGCCTTCCCCATCGCCGCGCAGTTGGGGGATCATTGGCGGGTGAACCTCAGCGTCTCCTCGTTCGACGACCTTTCCGCGCGCATCGCCGCCGTCCGCGCCGAGCACGACGAGCGCCGCCCCGGGCCCGCCGACGGCCGCCAGCCGGTGCACACGGTGTACGTCCCGGCCGACCGGTTCTCCCGCTCGACGCCCGCCGACTTCGGCGCCGAGGCGCTGCGGCTGCTCAACACCCACACGCCGGGCGCCGGGTCGTTCGGCGCCGCGTTCGGCCTCGACCCCGAGATCGCCGGGCTCGTCCGCGAGCGGGTCGCGGCCAAGCTCGCGAGCGAGCCCGTCGAGGACGTGCGGATCGACTTCGAGGACGGCTACGGCGTCCGCGGGGACGAGGAGGAGGACGCGCACGTCGCCCAGGTGGTCGAGGCCGTCGCCGCCGCGTACCAGGTCAAGGGCCTCCCCCACTACTGGGGGCTGCGGGTGAAGTCGTTCGCCGACGGCGGCCACGACCGCGCGATGCGGACCCTGGACGGGTTCCTCACCGCGCTGCGGGACCGGCTCGGGCGGCTGCCCGGCGGGTTCACGATCACCTTCCCCAAGGTCGTGGCGGCCGAGCACGTCGCGCTGTTCGTCGAGTACCTGGAGCGCCTGGAGACCGCGCTCGGCCTGCCGTCCGGGATCCTGCGCTTCGAGATCCAGGTCGAGACGACCGGGGCGGTCATCGACCCGGAGGGCCGGTTCGCGCTGCCCCGCATCGCGGCGGCCGCGGGCGGCCGGCTGACCGCCGCGCACTTCGGCGTGTTCGACTACACCGCCGAACTCGGGCTGCCCCCGGACGAGCAGCGCCTCGACCACCCGGCCTGCGACTACGCCCGGCACGCGATGCAGGTCGCGTTCGCCGGGACGGGCGTGCGCCTGTCCGACGGCTCGACCAACGTCATCCCCCGCAACGACGGGCCGGACGAGGTCAACGCGGCCTGGTCGGTGCACGCCGCGCACGTCAGGCACTCGCTGCGGCACGGCTTCTACCAGGGCTGGGACCTGCATCCCGCGCACCTGCCGAGCCGCTACGCGGCCGTCTACGCCTTCCACCTCACCGGTGTCGACGACGTCATCGGACGGGTCCGGGCGTGGCACGAGCAGGCCGCGGGCAGGGCCGGCGTCCTGGACGAGCCCGCCACCGTGAAGGCCCTCGTCGCCCGGCTCCGCCGCGCCGTCGACTGCGGCGCCCTGGACGAGAGCGTCCTGCCCGCGTCCCGGCTCTCCTGATCCCCGTGCCGCGTCACCGAGGGCCGCGGGGGCCGGCCTTGCGGAGGGTGTAGGCCGCCAGGTCGGCGGGGGTGTCGATGTCGTCCGGCGCGGCGACGTCGTCGCAGGGGACGCCCGTGACCAGGTCCGGGTGCGCGCGCAGGAACCCGCGCGCCCCGACGTCCCCGGCCGCCGCCTCGGCGACGGCGGCGAAGTGCGCGGCGCCCAGCAGGACGGGGTTGCGGGGCGCGCCGCCGTAGGTCGCGACGGCGATCCCGGCGCCCGCCTCGTACGCCGCGACGAGCCGTCCGACCGCGGCGGCGGTGACGCGCGGCTGGTCGACGAGCGCGACGACCGCGGCGGGGCAGCCGGACGGCAGCGCGGCGAGCCCGGCCCGCAGGGACGAGCCCATCCCCTCGCGCCAGTCCGGGTTCGGCACGACGACCGCGCCGATCACCTCGATCTGCGCGGCGCCCGCCACCACCAGCACCGGGGAGCAGCCGCCCTCGCGCAGCACGCGGACGCCCCGGTCGACCAGGCGCTCGCCGTCCAGCTCCAGCAGCGCCTTGGGACGGCCGAGCCGGCGCCCTTCCCCCGCCGCGAGCAGGATCCCAGCGGGCCACGCCGCCAGGTGCGGGCCGAGGGTCTCCTCATCCCGCGCACCCGGACCGTGCGCACCCGCACCGTGCGCGCCCAGGGCGTGCGCGCTCGGGTCGGGCGGGTTCGTGCCGTGCGGGTTCGTGCCGTGCGGGGTCATCACGCGAGGGTAGCCCGCTCAGCCGCCCTCGGCGTGGATCCGGCCGCTGGTGTCGGTGAGCGGGCGGCCCGACCCGCCCCAGCGGAGCTGGACGAGCTCGGCGGCGATCGACACGGCCGTCTCCTCCGGGGTCCGCGCGCCGAGGTCGAGGCCGATCGGCGACCGCAGCCGGGACAGCTCCGCGTCCGTCAGCCCCGCGTCCCGGAGCCGGGCGAGCCGGTCGTCGTGGGTGCGGCGCGAGCCCATCGCGCCGACGTACCCGGCGCGGGTCCGCAGCGCGACCTCCAGCAGCGGCACGTCGAACTTCGGGTCGTGGGTGAGGACGCAGATCGCGGTCCGCTCGTCCACGGTGCCCTCGGCCTCCTGGAGGAACTTGTGCGGCCACTTGACCACGACCTCGTCGGCGTCCGGGAACCGCTTCGGCGTCGCGAAGACGGGCCGCGCGTCGCAGACCGTCACGTGGTAGCCGAGGAACGCGCCGATCCTCGCGACGGCGGCCGCGAAGTCGATCGCGCCGAACACCAGCAGCCGCGGCGGCGGCGCGAACGCGTGCACGAACACCGACAGCTCGTCGAGCCGCCGCTCGCCCTCGCGGCCGTAGTGCCGCTGCCCGGTGAGGCCCTGGGCGAGCATGCCGCGCGCGTCGTCGTCCACGGCCGCGTCGAGGCGGGCCGCATAGGGGGCGCCGGGCGCGAGCGTCCCGGACGCGCGGCCGGGCCACACGACGCGGCGCGCGCCGATCCGCCCCGGCCCGGCCACCACCGTCGCGACCGCGACCGGCTCCCGCGCCTCGATCGCGGCGGCGACCTCGGCGAACTCGGGGAACGTCGCGGGCCCGACCGGCTCCACCAGCACGTCCAGGATGCCGCCGCAGGTGAGGCCGACGGCGAACGCGTCGTCGTCGCTCACCCCGTACCGCTGGACGACAGGCTCGCCGCTCTCCAGCACCGACTGCGCGAGGTCGTACACCGCGCCCTCGACGCAGCCGCCGGACACGCTGCCCGCCACCTCGCCGCCGGCGGACACGGCCATCGCCGCGCCCGGCGGGCGCGGCGCGCTGCGGAAGGTGTTGACGACGGTGGCGAGCCCGAACGTCTCGCCCGCCGCGTACCAGCCGGCGATGTCGCCGAGGACGTCACGCATGGGACCTCCCTCTTCTCGCGGCGCCCGCCACGAGGCGGGCCAGCTCCTCCAGGGCCGCGAGGCTGTGCCCGGAGGTGAAGTCGTCGACGTGCGGCAGCGCGGCGGCCATCCCCGCGGTCAGCGGCGCGTAGCCCGGCCGGGCCTTGTGCGGGTTCGCCCACACGACGCGGTGCGCGAGCCTGCGCAGCCGCGCCATCTGCTCGCCGAGCAGCGCGGCGTCGCCGCGCTCCCAGCCGTCGGAGGCGATCACGACGATGGCGCCGCGGGCGAGGCCGCGCTGCCCGAACCGGTCGAGGAACTCCTTCAGCTCCGCGCCGAGGCGGGTGCCGCCGCTCCAGTCGGGGATCGCCGCGGACGCCGCCGCCATCGCCGCGTCCGCGTCGCGGTGCCGCAGCTCCCGGGTGAGCCGGGTGAGCCGCGTCCCGGCGCTGAACACCTCCACGGACGGGCCGCCGGACCGCGCGGCGGCGTGCGCGAACCGCAGCAGCGCGTCGGCGTAGGCGCTCATCGACCCGCTGACGTCCACGATCAGGACGACGCGGCGCGGGCGGGTGCGGTGCGCGCGGTGCCGCAGCAGCGCGGGCTCGCCGCCGCGCCGCAGCGCCTCCCGGACGGT
>NZ_CAACUY010000430.1 GCF_900659615.1 Actinomadura fibrosa
CTACGGCTCGCCCGCGGCGCCGGCGTCTTCCTCGTCGCCGACCTCGGCGCGCACCACGCGCGGCTCGCGGCCGTCGACCTCACCGGGACGCCGCTCGCCCTCGACGACCTCGCCTGCGACATCGCCGTCGGGCCCGAGGCGACGCTGACCGCCGTCCTCGACGGGCTCCGCGCGCTCGCCCGCGACCACGGCCTCGCCGACGTCCCGGTGCGGGGCGTCGGCCTCGGCCTGCCCGGCCCCGTCGACCCCGCCACCGGCCAGGTCGTCTCGCCCTCGCGGATGCCCGGCTGGAACGACTTCCCCGTCCGCGACTTCGCCGCCGAGCGCGCGGGCGTCCCCGCCCTCGTCGAGAACGACGCCAACCTCATGGCCGTCGGCGAGCACCGCCACTCCTGGCCCGGCCTCGACAACCTCATGGTCGTCAAGCTCGGCAGCGGCATCGGCTGCGGCGTCATCGTGGACGGGCGGCTGCACCGCGGCCGCGGCGCCGCGGGCGACATCAGCCACGTCCGGATCCTGTCCGAGGCGACCGTCGACTGCTCGTGCGGTCACCCCGACTGCCTGGAGGCCCACGCCAGCGGCGCCGCGCTCGCCGCCGCGCTGGCCGCGCACGGCATCGACGCCGCCGGGCCGTCCCGCATCGTCGAGCTCGTCGCCGACGGCGTGCCGCAGGCCACCAGCGCGGTGCGCACCGCCGGCCGGCTGATCGGCGACGTGCTCACCGCGCTCGTCAACTTCTTCAACCCCGACGCGCTCGTCATCGGCGGCAGCCTCTCGGAGGCCGAGCCGCTCGTCGCGACGATCCGCGGGGCCGTCTACGAGCGGTGCCTGCCGCTCGCGACCCGCAACCTGGAGATCGCGGTGTCCCGCGCCGGCCGGGACGTCGGCATCCTCGGCGCGGGCCATCTGCTGCTGGACGCCGCCGACGGCTGGATCGGCGAGGCCCTCGGCGGCTGACCGGGGGAGTCCCGGCGGGCGCTACGCGCGGGACTTGCGGGCGATCGTGAACCGGTCGATCTCGGCGCCGCTCTCGGCCAGCGCCCGCACCGACAGCGTCGCGGTGCGCCCGCGCCCGCCCGGGTCCACGTCCACCCGGATGAACGAGTAGCCGGTGAACCGCACCCGCGACCAGTGCACGGTCTCGGGCACCTTGTTGCCCGACTTGTCCCACGCGTAGGTGGCGACGGAGTCGAGCGGCTTCTCGCTGCCCTCGTAGCTGTCCGGCACCGGGAAGCTGTAGAGGCTCTTGCCCGCGCCGCCCGCCGTCACGTACACGACGCCGTCGGTCTCCGGACGGGACGTCCCGCCGATCGGCACCTGCCTGCCGACCGTGTTGCCCTTGATGGCGTCGGTCCGCTCGTAGACGTGGTTGTGGCCGTTGACGACCAGGTCCACCTGGTACTTCTCGAACAGCGGGACCCACGCCTCCCGCACGCCGCCCTCGGAGGCGTGCTGGTTGGTGGTGGAGAACGCGCAGTGGTGGAAGAAGACGACGATGAAGTCGATGTCGCGCCGCTGCCGCAGCTTCTTGAGCTGCTGCTCCAGCCAGGCCGTCTGCTTGCCCTTGGAGATGTTCAGGTTGGCCGGGATCTCGTAGGAGACGTCGTTCGCGTCCAGCGAGATGACCGCGGTGTTGCCGTAGACGAAGGAGTAGACGCCCGGCAGGTTCTTCGGGTCGGGGCCGTTGCGGGGCAGCGGGAAGCGGGCCTCCTCGCCGCCGTACCCGTTGGGGGAGTACCACGCCTCCATGTCGTGGTTGCCGTACGACACCATCCACGGCACCTGCTTGGCGACCGTCTCGGTCTGCGCGAGGAACTGGTCCCACAGCCGGGCGTCGAAGGTGTCCGCGGGCTTGCCCTGCCCGGACGAGTCGGCGTAGCAGATGTCGCCGGCGTGCAGGTGGAACGCCGGGTTCTGCGCGAGGATCAGGCTGTCGTTGCCGAGCGCGTGGTAGCTGACGCCCTGGTCGCCGAACGCGGTGAAGGTGAACTTGCGGGCGCCGCGCGGGGCCGTGGTGAACGTCCCGATTGTCCCGGCCAGGTGCGCGGTCGCCGGGTCGAAGTTCTCGTGCCCGACGCCGTAGTAGTAGGTCGTGCCCGGGTGCAGCCTCTCCAGGGCGACGTGCAGGTAGTACTGCGTCACGTCCGGGCTCGCGCCGACGCCGGCGGGCGTGTGCAGGGCGCGCACCTCGGCGGAGATCTTCTGGGAGAGGTTCCACGGGTGCGTCCCGATCCGGACGAACGGCTTGCGCACCGCGACCGGGACCTGCCAGGACACCCGCATCTGCGTGCTCGGGTCCTCGCCGAAGGTGAGGTGCCGGCCGAGCGGCGCCACGAGCGCGCCGTCGACGTGCTCGGTGGAGGGGGCCGTCCTGAGCAGGGGGGCCGCGGTCGCGGGGCCGGTGAGGGCGCCGGTCGCCGCGAGGGCGCCGGCGGTGACCGCGCCGCCGCGCAGCAGGCGGCGGCGGGAGAACCGGGCGTGGAGGTATTCGTGCTGCTCCGCCATGCTCATGCGCGCGGCGAGGCGCTCCGGGATGTTCATACGAGGTGTGTCCACTCACCTCAGGGTGGCGGACGTGCCCGGCGGATCGGTGTCCCCGGGGTTAACAGGGAGCGTTCGCCTCATGTCCGGCAAGCCGCCACGAACCGGACTTCCGCAGGTGAGGCGGGGGCGGCTCAGGGCTGCGGCACGGCCAGCGCCTCGCGGGCGGTCGCCACGTCCGGGGCGATGGCGACGCGCCGCTGGAGGCCGGCCACGTCCGACACCCGCCGGACGATGCCGCGCGGCGGCAGCACGACCCACATCGGGACGCCCAGCTCGGTCGCGCGCATCTGCGACCGGGTGATGACGTTCAGCCCGTTGGAGTCGAAGAACGTGCAGCCGGTGAGGTCAAGGATGAGGGCCGGGGTTCCGGAGTCGAGCAGCCCGACGGCCTGGCCGAGGATCTCCTCGCCGTTGCTCAGGTCGACCTCCGCGGGGAACTCCAGCACCCCGCAGGTGTCCGTGCTCTCCACTCGCGCTGCTCCGAAGTTCATGGCGTGGCCCCAAAGTCGGTTCCTCACATGGATGCCGCCCGGAAGGTTTCACTGCGACTGTAAGCCTCAAAGCTGGACAGAACCTGAAAGGGACGGTCAAGTTCCGGAACTCGCTCGGCCATCATGCGGCTCCCGGCGTTTACCCCGTTCGGTCCCGAAATCGCGGGTTCCCCGGCGTACTCGCCGCTCGGGCCGCTTCCGGGAGACCCCGTCCGGCCCGCGCTCCTGCGTTGGAACGATCCGTCCCCCTCCGTCACCCCGGAGCCGTATATTTCGAGATCCTGACCGACCCCCGCGGGCGCCGCGTCCCGGGGGAGCGAGGCGGAGGGCGCCGGATGAGCTCGGACCCGGTCGTGATCGACGGCGGCGACCGCTCCTGCGTGCGGCTGCTGCTGGAACTGCGCGGCCGCATCGCCGACCTGCCGGCGGGCACGGTCGTCCACCTGATCGCCACCGACCCGGCCGCGCCGATCGACCTGCCCGCCTGGTGCCACCTGACGGGCCACGACTACCTCGGCCCCGTCGAGGGCGGGCGCCCGACCTACGCCCTGCGGGTGGCCGAAACCCCCCGCGCCACCGACCCCGCGTCCCCCTGGCGTCCCCGCTGACACCGCGACGTGGGGCGATGTTATTGGCGAACCGCCAATAAGCGCCTAGAGTGGCCTCCATGGTCGCGTCCGATTACCCCAGCCTCCTTCCCCCGTACGCCTCGCGGACCCCTGCGGGCACCGGGTCGGTGATAGACATGCCGGAGAGCCGAATCGCCTACCTCGCGCAGGCGGCCCGCGCGCCGCGCGATCCAGGAGTGCCGCGCATGGACGTCCGGCCCGACCCCCGCCCCGTCCACGGAGCCGTCCCCAGAGTCGTCCATCGTTCCGTCCACCGTGCCGCGACCCGCTGACGTGGCGGCCGGGCGATCACGCGACCGGAGGCGGTCCCTCCGCGCGGACGGCGCGCTCCTCCAGGCCCTGGAGGGGCTGTTCGTCATCCCGCCGGAGCACCACCGGCCCGACACCGGCCGCCGCGCCGCCGCCGCGGCGCTCGCGTGCGACCAGGCGACGCTGGCGGCCCTCGTCCGGCGCGGGCTGCCGTGCACCGGGGAGCCGGGCCGCGAGCGGTTCGACTCGCGAGACCTGTTCAACCTCGCCCTGTACTCCGGCACCGGCCGGACGGCCGTCGAGCGCGACGTCGCCCGCGCCTTCCGCTGGACCCGCGCGTCCTGCGAGGAGCTGATCGCGCCCCGCGTGTCCCGCTTCGAGCTCCGGGTCGACTGCGCCGACCCCGACGGCTGCCCGCCGGACGCGCGCAACGCCCTCGCCCGGCCGCGGACCGGCGCGTACGGCGGGGCGGTCCGCAGCGTCCGCGCCCAT
>NZ_CAACUY010000431.1 GCF_900659615.1 Actinomadura fibrosa
CGGACGGGCGTCGTCGTCGACTTCGGCGACTCGATCCTGCTCGACGCGGCGGGCCTCGTCCTGCTGGCCCGGACCGAGACCCGCGCGCAGCTCCGCGGCGACCGCTCCGGCGCCTGCGCCTCCACCAGCACCGACACCAGCAGCCCGTCGTAGTTCGTGACGAGCCTGGCGGCCTGCCCGTGCTCGGCGCGCAGCGTCAGGCAGAGCCCGCACAGGTGCGCCATCCAGTCCTGGAAGAGCGATCCGCACAGGACGTGCCTGCACGGTCGTACGACACCGAACATCCCCGGACAACCCCCCACCTCAGGCGACTCGCAGCACGATTATGGACGCGGTCGGCCCGAAATCGGTTCATCCGGGAATATCGGCCTTCTGGCGTCAGACGCCCACGCAGGTGAGGGCGCGGCGGTACGCAGCCATGCGGGGCTCGCCCGTCGTCCCGGTCTCGGCCAGCACCTCGGCGAGGTCGAACCACGCCTGCGCCGCCTCGCGGGACGACTCCATCTCCTCCAGGCAGGTCGCTGCGCGGGTGAGCACCTCGACGGCGCGCTCGCGGCGGCCGAGCCGCACGCACGCCTCGCCGAGCACGGTCAGCGCCCCGGCGGTGGCGCGGCGCGGCGCGTCCCCGAGCAGGTCGAGGGCCTCCTCGGTGAGCCGCACCGCCTCGGCGGGACGGCCGAGCGCGGTCTCGGCGCGGGCCAGCTCGGTGAGGCACCAGGCGACGTCGATCTCCCCGGCGGAGCTCGTGCTGATCTCGCCGCGCACCCGGCCGAGCAGCTCGCGGGCGCGGACGGCCTGGTCGGGCCGCGCGCGCAGCAGCAGCCCGGCGTAGATGACGCGGAGCCGGTTGAGGTTGCGCGGGTCCTCGCCGTCGCCGGCGAGCATCAGCGCCCGCTCGGCGAGGGCGACGCCGTCCTCGTACTCGCCGCGGATCTCGGCGACGTAGGCGGCCTCCCAGTAGGCGACCATCCGCGCGCGGGGGCTGCCGATCCGCTCGGCGCGCTCGACGAGCTGCGCCGCGAGCTGCCGGGCCCGGACGAGGTCGCCGCGCTCGATGAACGCGGCGAGCAGCGCCGCGCCGAGGTGCACGGCGGCGTCGGTGGAGTCGGCGCCGGTCGCGATGAGGTGGCGGAGCGCGCCCTCGGCGGCCTGCACGCCCGCGCTGATGTCGCCGCGCTCGCGCAGGCACCGGCTCAGCGCGACGTGGACCTTCGCCCAGTGGTCGAGGTCGGCCTCCGCGGACGCCTCGGACGTCAGCTCCAGCAGCCCGGCGATCGCCTCCTCCAGCTCGCCCGCGGCCTCCAGCGCGAGGGCGTGCCCCCAGCGCGCCTGGTGCAGCATCTCCGGCAGCGCCACCGCGTCGGCGTTCGCGAGGACCTCGGCGAACCGGGCCCGCGCCTCCGCCGCCGCGCCGTTGCGCAGCGCGATCTCGGCGTAGTCGAGGGTGACGCGCAGCTCGTCGACCACGTCCTCGCTGACGCCGCTGACCAGGTACGTCGCCGAGCAGTTGAGCTTCGCGGCGAGCAGGTCCACCACGCTCGGCGCGGGCACCCGCTTGTCGCTCTCGATCAGCGAGATGTAGCTGTCGGACAGCTCGGGGAAGGCGAGCTGCGCCTGGCTCACGCCCTGCCGGATCCGCAGGGCGCGGATGCGCTGCCCCAGTGTCTCCCGATCCATGACCACCGCCTACAAGGTGCTCGCCGGCCGCGTCGCGCGGAGGGCGAGGAAGAAGTCGACTCGATCCTCTAGTGTGCCGAGGTCCCGGCCCGTCAGGTCCTCGATTCGGCGGATCCGGTACCGAAGCGTGTTCACATGGACGTGCAGCCGCGACGCGCTCCGGCTCCACGACCCCGAGCAGGCGAGGAACACCTCCAGGGTGTGCACGAGCTCCGCCTGCCTGGTGCGGTCGTACTCCTCCAGCGGCCCGAGCATCCGCTCGCGGAAGGACCAGCGCGTGCTCTCCGGCACCGAGTCCAGCAGCAGTGCGTAGGACTGACGGGCGGCCGGATCCGCCGGGGCTCGCATTCGCACCAGGGCAGGCTATAGCGGACGTCCCCGGTTCGCGACGGGGGGCGGCCGGGCAGTTACCCTGTGCTCGCCATTTTCCGAGATCATGCTGCTGGAAGCGGAGCACGCGCCATGTCAGAGGCCAGTACCGTCCCGACCGACGATCCACCGCCCGCCGGCGAGCGCGGACCGCTGGACCGGCTGTTCGACCTCTCCGGGCGCGGGACGACCGTCGCCCGCGAGCTGCGCGGCGGGGTCACGACGTTCTTCGCGATGGCCTACATCATCCTGCTGAACCCGATCATCCTCGGCGGGGCGAAGGACGTCACGGGCGCGACGCTGTCGATCCCGCAGCTCACCACGATGACGGCGCTGTCGGCGGCGGTCACCACGGTGATCATGGGGCTGGCCGGGAACGTGCCGCTGGCGCTCGCGGCGGGCCTCGGCATCAACGCGGTGGTGGCCTTCCAGGCGGCGCCGGTGATGACCTGGCCGCAGGCGATGGGCCTGGTGGTGATCGAGGGCCTGGTCATCGTGCTGCTGGCCCTCACCGGGATCCGCGAGCGGATCATGAACTCGATCCCGCTGGCGCTCAAGCACGCGATCGCGGCCGGCATCGGCGCGTTCATCACGCTGGTCGGCCTCGTCGACGCCGGCTTCGTCACCTCCAGCGCGGCGAGCCCGCCGCTGTCCCTCGGCACCGGCGGGCGGCTGGAGACCTGGCCGGCGCTGGTGTTCGCGCTGACGCTGCTGCTGATGATCGTGCTGTTCGTCCGGCGGGTGCCCGGCGCCATCCTCATCAGCATCGTCGTCGGCACGGTCGTCGCCGTCCTCATCCAGGACAACGCGAGCATCCGCAAGGGCGGCTGGGGCGTGGTCACGCCGGACGTGCCCGACAAGCTGTTCGCGGCGCCCGACTTCGGGCTCCTCGGCGAGGTCGACCTGTTCGGCGGGTTCGGCCGGGCCGGGTTCATCACCGCGCTGGTCGTGCTGTTCACGCTGGTGCTGTCCGGCTTCTTCGACGCGATGGGCACGATCCTCGGCATCTCCGACGAGGCGGGGCTCGTGGACGAGCGCGGCCAGGTGCCGCGCCTCGGCCGCATCCTGTCGGTGGACGGCCTCTCGGCGGCCTTCGGCGGCCTGACCAGCTCGTCCGCGAACACGGTGTTCGTGGAGTCGGCGGCCGGCGTGGGCGAGGGCGCGCGGACCGGCCTCGCCAACATCGCCACCGGCCTGCTGTTCGCCGTGACGCTCTTCCTCACGCCGCTGGCCGGGGTGGTGCCCGCGCAGGCCGCCGCGCCCGCCCTGGTCGTGGTGGGCGCGATGATGATGGCGCAGGTCGCCAAGGTGGACTGGAGCGATCCGGAGCTGACGATCCCGGCGTTCCTCACGATCGTGCTGATGCCGTTCACGTACTCGATCACCACGGGCCTCGGGATGGGCATCGTGAGCTACGCCGTGATCAAGGCGGCGCGCGGCAGGTGGCGCGACATCGCCCCCGCCCTCTGGCCGGTCGTGGTGCTCTTCCTCCTCTTCTTCGCGATCCACCCGATCGAGGAGTGGCTGGGCGTGAAATAGCCGGGGCCGGGAGGGCGGGAGCCCTTCCGGTGCCGCGTCTCTGCGCCGTTCGCCAGTCTCCGGGGCCCTTCCGGGTGTCAAATAGTGCCGTCATGGCGTAAGCAGAAGGTAGGGCCTTACCTCCCGGCGTGAAAGGCGTGGCTGTGGCGTCCGCGGACTCTCCCCCCCACCCGCCCCCGCGCGGTCACGTCCTGCTGGCCCCCGGAAGGTTCCCGGGCGCGCTGACCGCGGCGGAGGTGGCCCGGCATCTCGCCGCCGGGCTGCGCCGCGCCCGCCCGGACGTCCCGCTGGTCGAGCTGCCCGTCGCCGACGGCGGCGACGGCACCGTCGAGGCCGCCGTGGCGGCCGGCTGGCGGCGGGTCGAGGTCGAGGTGTGCGGGCCGACGGGGCTGCCGGTGACCGCCCGGCTGGCGCTGAACGGCCGGTCCGCGGTGGTGGAGCTGGCCGAGGCGTCCGGCCTGCGGCTGCTCCCGGACGGGCGGCCGCGCCCGCTCGTCGCGTCCAGCGTCGGGACGGGCCAGCTGCTCGCGCACGCGGTGCGGCTCGGCGCCCGCCGCATCGTGCTCGGCCTGGGCGGCGGCGCGTGCACCGACGGCGGCGCGGGCCTCGTCCAGGGGCTCGGCGGGCGGCTGCTGGACGCGCTCGGCAAGGACCTCCCGCCCGGCGGGGCGGCGCTGCGCTCGCTGCACGCCCTGGACCTGCGCGGCCTGCCCGACATGTCCGGCGTCCAGGTGGTGATCGCGGGCGACTCCGCGGGGCCGCTGCTCGGCCGCGGCGGCGCGGCGGCGGT
>NZ_CAACUY010000432.1 GCF_900659615.1 Actinomadura fibrosa
AGCACCGCGGCGGCGGGCGGGAACGGGCCGACGACGAGGTCCAGATTGGGCGGCAGCGCGCCGAGGCCGCGGAACCGGTCGCGCAGCCAGAACGCGAGCGGCAGCCCGGCGGCGGCGCCGAGCGGTCCGGCGGCGAGGCCGACGAGCAGCGCCTCGCGGCCGATCATACGGCGGACCTGGCGGGGCGTGGCGGCGATGGCGCGCAGCAGGGCGATCTCCCGTTCCCGCTGCTGGACCGACAGCGCGAACGCGCCGGACACGACGATGACCGCCACGAGCAGCGCCGTCCCGCCGAGCGCCCCGCCCATGCTGATCAGCTTGACGCGGGCCCGCTCGGCGCCGAGGAACTCGGCCCGGCCGCGGCCGCCGCCGGTGTGGACGGTGGCGGTGGTGCCGCGCACCGCGTCCCGCACCGCCTTCGCGGAACCGGTGGCGCCGATCGCGCTGACCATGCCGGGACGCCCGGACAGCTTCGCGGCGCGGGCCGTCGAGAAGAAGATCGCGGTCTGGTCGGTGAGCGACTGCCGGGTCACGCCGACCACCCGGTACGCGCCGGGTTCGGCGGACGCGACGTCCACCCGCGAGCCGGGCCGCAGGTTCCGTGCGCGGGCCGTCGCGGCGTCCACGACGATCTCGTCGTCGGCGGCGGGAGGACGCCCTTCGCGCAGCGTGAACGGCGTGAGCGCGGCGGACTCCCAGCCGTGGCCGAGCGACTCCCGGCCCGGGCCGCCCTCGGTGCCCGCGATCTCAGCAGGGAAGCTCACCTCCGTGATCACCGACCGGACGCCCGGCGCGGACCGGACGCGGTCCGCGACCGGCGCGGGCAGCCAGGCCCGCTCGGCGATGCCCTTGGCCTTGTGCTTGACCTTGCCCTTCTTCTTGACCGTCGTCTGGTGGACGAACTGGTCGCCGGTCACGACGACGGGCGCGCCCGCGTACCGCTCGGGCGCGATCGAGCCGCGCAGGCCCGTGTCGAGGAGGACGCCGCAGGCGCACACGAGGGCGGCGGCGCAGAGCAGCGCGGCGAACGCCCCGGCGAGGCTCGCCTTGCGGGCCGTCATGTCCAGGCTCCGAGGCGCGTCATGCGGGCGGCGACCCGGTCGCTGGACGGCGCGTCCATCGCGTCGACGATCCGCCCGTCCGCGAGGAACAGCACCCGGTCGGCGTAGGAGGCGGCGACCGGGTCGTGGGTGACCATCACGACGGTCTGCCCCATGCCGTCCACCGTCTCGCGCAGGAGGGTCAGGACGTCCCGCGCCGTCATCGTGTCGAGCGCGCCGGTCGGCTCGTCGCCGAACACGACGTCCGGGCGGGTGACGAGCGCACGGGCGATCGCGACCCGCTGCTGCTGGCCGCCGGACAGCTCCGCCGGGCGGTGCGCCCTGCGCTCCGCCAGGCCGACGCGCGCGACCACCTCGTCCAGCCAGGCCCGGTCCACGCGCCGCCGCGCCAGCCGCAGCGGCAGCGTGATGTTCTTCTCCACCGTCAGGGACGGCACCAGGTTGAACGCCTGGAACACGAACCCGACCCGCTCCCGGCGCAGCTCCGTCAGCCGCGTCTCGTCCATCGCGGACAGCTCGGTGCCGCCGAGCCGCACCGTCCCGGACGTCGGGGTGTCCAGCCCGGCCGCGCAGTGCAGGAACGTGCTCTTGCCCGACCCGGACGGCCCCATGACGGCCGTGAACCGGCCGCGCGGGACGGCCGTCGTGACCTCCCGCAGCGCCGCCACCGCGCCCCTGCCCCTGCCGTACACCTTGCTCACCGCGTCCATGCGGACCGCCGCGCCGCCGTCCGCGGCACCGACCCGCGGACGCTCATCCACCGTCGTCTCCATGCCCATCAGTCTTCTGACCTGGGCGTTCCCGGGCCAGAGACGCCGTCACCGGTCACCCGTGACCTCGTCACGGGTCCGGCCGTGACGGGGCCCTGGTAGACATGGCCTGTGATCAAGGTGCTGCTGGCCGACGACCACCACGTGGTGCGCGGGGCCCTCGCCGCGCTGCTGGCGCTGGAGCCCGACCTGACCGTGGTCGCCGAGGTCGAGCGCGGCGACGCGGTGGTGCCCGCCGCGCGGTCCGCCCGTCCGGACGTCGCGGTCCTGGACGTCGACATGCCGGGCCTGGACGGTCTCGCCGCGGCCGCCGCGCTGGCGGAGGCGCTGCCGGAGACCGGGGTGCTGATCCTCACCGGGCACGGCAAGCCCGGCCATCTGCGCCGCGCGCTGGCCGCGCACGTCCGCGGGTTCCTGCTGAAGACCGCGCCGCCGGACGAGCTGGCCGCCGCGATCCGCACGGTCGCCGCGGGCGGCCGCGTCCTCGACCCGTCGCTGGCCCTCACGGCCTGGGACCTCGCCGACAACCCGCTCACCCCGCGCGAGACCGACGTCCTGCGGCTCGCCGCCGAGGGGGCCGAGCCGCCCGAGATCGCCGAGCGCCTGTTCCTGTCGGCCGGGACGGTCCGCAACTACCTGACCGCCGTCGTCACCAAGCTCAACGCCCGCAACCGCACCGACGCCGCCCGCATAGCCCACGAAGCCGGCTGGTTGTATTAACGCAGTCCCGACCGGCCGCAGGTTAGGGCTTCACAACCGCCTCCAGGCGGAAGTTGCCTTTGCCGTCGGCTCGGGCTGTGAGGGTTCCGTTGTGGGCGGCCAGGCGTGTGGTGAGGTTGCCGATGCCGGAGCCGGGCGGGGTCCGGGCCGCGCCGGGGTCGAGGCCGTCGTTCTCCACGGTCAGGCGCACGGCGGCGCCGTCCCGGACGGTGATGATCGTGCAGTGCCGCGCGGCGCTGTGCCGCAGGACGTTCGTCACCGCCTCCCGCAACGCGATACCGAGCACCGACGACGCCTCCGCCGACAGTTCCGCGTGGCCTGCCTCCACCGTGACCTCGACGCCCGCCGCCGCGAGGACCGACCGCGCCGACCGTAGTTCCCCGTCCAGCGACAGTTCGGCGTTCCCGCCGGTGGCGGTACGGAGGTCCGCGCGGGCCCGGTCCGCCATCTCGACGGCCTCGGTGAGCTCGGCCTTCGCCCGCCCCGGGTCCCGGTCCGCCAGGCGCCGCGCGAGCTCGCACTTGAGGAGGATCGCCGCGAGGCTGTGGCCGAGCAGGTCGTGCAGGTCACGGGCCGCGCGCAGCCGCTCCTGGACGGTCGCGGCGCGGGCCAGGGCGGCGCCCGCCGCCTGGAGGTCCCGGACGATCCGCGCGAGCCGGACCAGCCCGTCCACCACGAGCCCGGTGACCAGCGTGCTCAGCGCGTAGTTCACCGTCGCGGCCGTGCCGAGGCCGAGCGCGGCCCCCGTCCCGGCCACGCCCGCCGCCACCGCCGCGACCAGCGGGACCGCGGCCCGCCGCGGCAGCCCGACGAGCAGCGTCCCCGCGAGGAACCCCGCGACGCCGAGCCACGCCTGCCCGATCACCGGGACCGGCGCGAAGCTCACCACCGCCAGCGCCACCGGCCACGCGCGGGGCCGCCCGCCGGTCGTCCACACGAGCTGGACGGCGGACACCACGAGCAGGCCGGCCGCGGCGCCCGCCCACGCCGGCCCCCACGGGATCTGGAGCAGGCCCTTCACCGAGAAGCCCGCGAGGACCGCCGCCAGCAGCGTGATCGAGAGCCGGTAGGCGGCGCGGTCCGGCAGGTCGACGGGCCGCCTCCCCGCCGCCACACCGGCCTCCACGGTGAACCGGCCGTCGTGCCCGAGGCCGGTGCTGAACGTCCCGCCCGCCGACCGGACGCGGTCCGCCGCCTGCTCCAGCCCCTCCTCGCCGCGCGCCGCCGTCCGGACGCCGTCGTTCACGACCCGCAACCGGACGTCGCCGCCGTCCTCCGACGTCTCGATGAGGCATCGCTTGGCCGAGTCTCCGCGCACGACGTCCGTGACCGCCTCGCGCAGCACCGTCGCGAGGAGCGCTCCGGCCGGGCCTAGGGGCTCGGTATGGCCGATCTCCACGTCCACCTCGACGCCGGACGCCTCCAGCAGCGCGCGCGCCGCCGCCACCTCCGGCGCCAGGGACATGCTCCGGAGATCGGCCGCGGCGGCTCGCGCGTCGTTCAGGGAGCGCCGCGCCACGTCCAGGACCCCGGCGATCTCCTCGGGACGGTCCAGCGCTCGCCGGCTGCCCTCCGCGATCGTCCGCAGCCCCTCGCCGAGCCCCTCGTCCAGCTCCGCCGCGATGCGCAGCCGCTCCCGCGCGACGGCCGCCATGGTGAGCGGCAGCCGCGCCGCCGCCGTGTCGTCCGCCCGGTCCGCCAGCCGCACGAGCCCGTAGACGACCAGCGCGACGAGCGACGCGGTGATCGCCGCGTCCACGGTCGCGCCGCCCCGCGCGGCGTCGATCGCCGCCGCGCTGCCGAGCACGGCG
>NZ_CAACUY010000433.1 GCF_900659615.1 Actinomadura fibrosa
CTGGGACGTCCTGCGCGGCCTCGCGGCGCGGGCCGCGAAGCTCGCCGACACCGCCGTCACCGCGGCGGCGGACGTCGCCGGGCCGGCCGGGGTGCCCGCCGCGGTCGCGCAGTGCGCCGAGGTCCTCGACGTGGTCCGGCGCACCGGCCGGCCGCCGGGGCTGTACCGGCTCGCCGACGTCCTGCTCGACTACCAGCTCAGCCGCCCGAGCGGCGCGCTGCCCGGGCTCGCCGCCCTGCTCGACCCGCTCGACCGCAAGCCGGAGCTGCTCCGCACGCTGGAGTGCTACCTGGCGAGCGCGCTGGACCGGCGCCGCGCCGGAGCCGCGCTGCACGTCCACCCGAACACCGTCACCTACCGCGTCCGGCGGATCCGCGAGCTGACCGGCCTGGACCCGGCCCGCCCCGGCGACGCGCAGCTCGCCGGGGCCGCGCTCGTCGCCCGCCGGGCGCTGCGCCCGCCGTGAGCTCCGGCGGGGTCACCAGCGGTCGAGGTGCAGGATCTCGTCGAGCGGCACGCGCGGCGCCGGCTTGAAGGTGTCGCCGGTGTAGTAGGCGGTGGGGACGAGCGCGCCCTGCCGCACGCCGGCGGGCAGCCCGAGCAGCTCGGCGATCTCCTTCTCGTAGGCCAGGTGCAGCGACGTCCAGGCGGTGCCGAGGCCCCGGGCGCGGGCCGCGAGCGCGTAGCTCCACACCGCGGGCAGCAGCGATCCCCACAGGCCCGCCTGGTTGCCCTCGGGGAGGCTCCCCCCTTGCAGGGTCAGGCACGGGATGACCAGCACGGGCACCTCGCCCATGTGCTCTGCGAGGTGCGCGGCGCTGGCGCTGACCCGCCGCTGCACCTCGGCGCGCTCCGGGTCGTCCTGGTAGAGCCCGGCCGCCGACGCACTCGACCCGGCGTACGCCTCGAACGCCCGCCGGTAGTACTCGCCGATGGACGCGCGCACCTCCGGATCGGTCACCACGATCCAGTGCCAGCCCTGCCGGTTGCTCCCGCTCGGCGCCTGGACGGCGATCTCCAGGCACTCGCGGACGAGCTCGATCGGGACGGGGCGGCCGAGGTCCAGGCGCTTGCGCACCGTTCGGGTGGTGGTCAGCAGCTCGTCCGGCGTGAGTGGAAGCGTCGTCATGATCCCCATGGTGCATCACCGCGGCGGCTCCGCGGGCCCGGGCCCCCGGGTCCCCGCCCGGCCCGGCGCGCGGTTTCCCGCGCGCCCGCCGGGTAGGTCCGTCGGCATGATCGATGCGGTGCTCTTCGACGTCGACGGCACGCTCGTCGACACCAACTACCTCCACGCCACGAGCTGGTGGCAGGCGTTCCGGCAGTACGGCCACACGGTGCCGACCGCAAGCGTGCACCGGGCCATCGGGATGGGCTCGGACAAGCTCCTCGACGCGGTCCTCCCGTCCGGCCGCGACCGGTCCGCCGACGACGCGATCAGCTCGGCGCACGGCGCGCTGTACGCGCAGTACTGGGACCGGCTCGCGCCGTTCGACGGCGCGGCCGACCTGCTGCGCGCGTGCGCGTCGCGGGGCGCCCGCGTCATCCTCGCGAGCTCCGCCGCCGAGCCGGAGATGCGGGCCCTGCGCGCCGCGCTCGGCGCGGACGACGCCATCGCGGACGCGACCTCCGCGTCCGAGGTCGAGGAGAGCAAGCCGGCCCCCGACCTCGTCGAGCTCGCGCTGCGCCGCGCGGGCGTGCCCGCCGACCGGGCCGTGTTCGTGGGCGACACCCGCTGGGACGTGGAGGCCGCCGCCCGCGTGGGGCTGCCGTGCGTCGGCGTGCTGAGCGGCGGCTGGGCCCGCGCCGAGCTGGAGGAGGCGGGCGCCGCGGCCGTCTACGACGATGTCCGCGCGCTCCTGGACGACCTGGACGCCAGTCCCCTGAACCGCTGACCCCGGAGCGCCGGTGCCGGCGAGTTCCCGGAGCCGCCGGCACCGGTCCGCCGAGCCACGGCCCATCGCACGCCATTCCGCGGACCAATTATCGGCAAAAAGGCGAAAGGAGAGCCCCGGCGCACCCTTCCATCGGGTGCGCCGGGGCTCGCCGGATCTATCTATATCGCTACCAGCGGTACCAGCGGCCGCGCTTCCCGGACGGCCCGGTGCCGCGGGCGACGAAGCCCAGCAGCCAGAGCACCAGCACGATCACCGCGAGGATCCACAGGAGCTTCAGCGCGAAGCCGGCTCCCAGCAGGATCAGGGCGAGCAGCAGGACCAGGATCATCAACCAAGGCATGTCGTTTTCCTCCTTGGCGCGCTTTCTCCCCGGAGGGAAAGGCTCCATGCCGCCCTTCGATAACGGTTGCATTTCGCTCCGGATAGTGAAACACCGGCCACTCGTCGCCACTCCCGCCCGGTACGAACGCCGAACCCGGTGCCATTCGGGAATGGCACCGGGTTCGGCGTGGATGCGGTCAGGCCGCTGATCGCAGCTCCGCCGGCTCGGCCGGCGGGGGTTCCGCGATCGACAGGACGGGCCCGTCCGGGACGCTCGCCGCGGACGGGCGGGCGGCCGGCCGGGGCGCGGGCGGAGGGCCGGAGAGGAGCGCCGTTTCGAGCTTCGCCATCAGCATCAGGATGACCAAGGCCGCCACGGGGCTCGACAGCAGGACCAGAATCGGCGACACCTCCGATCTCGGATCGCGGGCACGGTCTTGGTGTGCGCCGCCCGCTGTCTACCTCCCCTGCCGCACCTCAAACCGCAGGAATGTCCGCTTTCTCCGCAACCTCGGCTCTCACGGCCGCGGCGGCGCGGGGCCTCAGGGGACCCGGACGTCCGGCGGTTCGCCCCACGGGAGGGTCAGCAGCCTGCGCAGTTCCCGGGTACCGGCGGCACCGATCCGCTCGGCGAGGACGTCCTCGATCACGGCGAGCGCCGCCTGGGCCCTGCGGTGGACGCGGTCGCCCTCGGCGGTGGTGCGGATCAGCCGCGTCCGCCCGGACGCCGGATCGGGCACCTGCTCCAGCAGGCCCATCCCGATCAGGCCGTGCACGGCCTGGTGCGCGGTCTGCCGCGTCACGCCGATCCGCCGGGCAAGCTCGGACACCGTGGTGCCCCCGGCGTCCAGGGTGGCGAAGACCGACGCCTGCGCCACGGTCACCGGCCGCTCCCCCGCGGCCCGCATGCCGGCCAGGAGCGCGTCGTCGAACCACCGCCTGGCCTCGCCAAGCAGCTGGGGCAGGTTCGGTGCCGCGTCGGCCATGGCTCCTCGGTGGGGACGTCGGTCGAGCATAGCCGTCCGCCCCCGGCGGGCGGCCCGGCCCCGCCCATACTGTCAGGTAACCTGACGGAATCCGTTCGCCACCGGAGGTGCCATGACCATCGAGTACGCCACGCCCTACCGCTCCCGCTCGCACATCCCGCCGGACCTGGGAAGGCCGTACTTCGTCGAGAAGGGCCAGGGCGACCGCGCCCACCTGTTCGGCGACCTGTTCACGATCTACGCGGGCGGCGAGCAGACCGAGAACACCTTCAACTTCTTCACCTGCGAGGGCCCGAAGGGCGACGTGATCCCGTCGCACTCCCATCCGGACACCTACGAGGTCTTCTACATCACCGCCGGGGCCGTCCGGCTGTTCGTGGAGGACACCGAGGGGGAGCAGTACGAGCGGCTGCTCACCACCGGGGACTTCGGGTTCGTGCCGAAGAACTGCCCGCACGCCTACCGCATCGAGCGGCACCACAGCCAGATCGTGGGCGTGGCGGCCGGTCCCGGCGGCACGTTCGAGCGGTTCTTCGAGAGCCTCGGCGCCGCCACCCTCGACCACGGCCTGCCGCGGACGCCGGTGGTGCCGGAGCCCCACAGGTTCGGCACCGTCCCGCAGGAGCACGACGTGCTCTTCCTGCCGGACCACCGCTGGCGCACGGCGGGCTGACCGCGATGGCCCCCTTCCCCGCCGCCCTGCTGCGCCCGCCCGACCCCGCGCGCCTGCCGCTTCCGCCCGCCGAGCGCCCCGCCGCCGGAGTGCGGCTGCTGCGCGGCGCCGTCTACGCCGTCCGGCCGGGGTTCCGTCCCCTGGAACTCGACCTCTGGCTCCCGGACGGGACGCACGGGCCGCTGCCGGTCATCGTCTTCGTCCACGGCGGCGGCTGGCGGGCGGGCTCCCGGACCGGGCTCGGGCCGCGCTTCCGCGACTGGCGGCCCGGCCCGTTCGCACGCATGGCGCGGGCCGGGTTCGCCGTCGCCTGCGCGTCCTACCGGCTCACCGGCGAGGCCGCCCACCCCGCGCAGCTGGACGACCTGGCCGCGGCGCTCGGCTGGCTGCGCGCCCGCGCGGGCGAACTGAACCTCGACCCGCGCCGGACGGTCGCGTGGGGCGAGTCCGCCGGCGGCCACCTGGCGGCCCT
>NZ_CAACUY010000434.1 GCF_900659615.1 Actinomadura fibrosa
ACCTCGCCGACCGGCAGGCCCGCCGCCCGCGCCGCCGCCGCGGCCGCCAGCGCGTTCGGCACCGCGTGCGCACCGTACAGCCGCAGGGAGACCGGCGCGGAACCCTCCGGCGTCACCAGGGTGAACGCCGCCCGGCCCCGCTCGTCCAGCGTCTCGCCGGCGGCGCGGACGGTCGCGCCGGGCGAGCGGCCGAACGTCACCACCGTCCCCGCCGTGCGCGGCGCCATCGCGCTGACGAGCGGGTCGTCGGCGTTCAGGACGGCCGTGCCGCCCGCCGGGACCGCCTCGACGATCTCGCCCTTCGCGCGGGCGATGTTCTCGCGGCTCCCGAACTCGCCGACGTGCGCGGTGCCGACGTTCAGCACGACGCCGACGTCCGGCCGCGCGATCCCCGTCAGGTACGCGATGTGGCCGATGCCGCGGGCGCCCATCTCCAGCACCAGGTGCCGGGTGGACGGGTCGGCGCGCAGCACGGTCAGCGGCAGCCCGATCTCGTTGTTGAACGAGCCCGGCGGCCAGACCGTCGGCCCGGCGCGGCCGACGACCTGCGCGATGAGGTCCTTGGTGGACGTCTTGCCCGCCGAGCCGGTGACCGCGATGACCGTCACGTCCGGGAGCCGCTCCAGGACGCCCCGCGCGAGCCTCCCGAGCGCCGCCTGGACGTCGTCGACCACCACGCACGGCCCGGCCGCCGGGTCGTCCAGGGGGCGCTGCGCCAGCACCGCGGCGGCCCCGGCGGCGAGCGCGGCGGCCGCGAAGTCGTGGCCGTCGGACCGCTCGCCCTTCAGCGCCGCGAACAGCGCACCGGGCTCCACCGCCCGGGAGTCCACGACCACGGGACCGCGGACCGTCGTCCCCGGGTCGCCGTGGGGCGTCCCCCCGGTGATCTCCGCGATCGCCGACAGCGGAAGTGGGATCACGCCTGCGTCCCGTCCCCTCTACTCTTCATCGCGCGGCGCAGCGCCTCGCGGACGACCTCCCGGTCGTCGAACGCGTGCACCTCGCCCGCCACGTACTGGCCCTGCTCGTGCCCCTTGCCGGCGACGACCACGACGTCGCCGCGCCGCGCCCGGCCGACGGCCAGCCCGATGGCGGCGGCGCGGTCGGGCTCCACCACGATGTGCGCGCGGTGCGGCTGCGGCACCTTCAGCCCGCCCTCGACCATAGCGGCGAGGATGGCGAGCGGGTCCTCCGACCTCGGGTTGTCGTTGGTGAAGTACGCCAGGTCCGCCAGCCGCGCCGCGGCCTCGCCCATCAGCGGCCGCTTGCCGCGGTCGCGGTCGCCGCCGCAGCCGAGCACCACCGCGAGGCGGCCCTCGGTGACCGGGCGCAGCGCCGTCAGCACGGCCTCCACCGCGCCGGGCTTGTGCGAGTAGTCGACGAGCGTGACGAACTCCTGGCCCTCGTCCACCCGCTCCAGCCGGCCCGGGACGCCCGGTAGGTCCCCGACGCCGCGCACCGCCGCCGGCAGCGGGATGCCCGCCTCCACCAGCGCGACGATCGCGGCGAGCGCGTTCGCCACGTTGAACGGCCCCGCGAGCCGCACGCTCGCGTCGGCCTCGACGCCGCCCGGGCCGACGACCCGGAACACGCTGCCGTCGGCGCCCACGCGGACGTTCTCGGCCCGCCAGTCCGCCGCCGGGTCGCCGGTGGCCGAGTACGTCGTCGTCGGCACGGTCGCGATCTCCAGCAGCTCCCGGCCGTAGTGGTCGTCCAGGTTGACCACGCCCACGCGCGAGTACTCCGGCGTGAACAGCCTCGCCTTCGCGAGGAAGTAGTCCTGCATGGTGGGGTGGTAGTCCAGGTGGTCCTGCGACAGGTTCGTGAAGATGGCGACGTCGTAGCGGGCCCCCGCGACCCGCCCCTGCACCAGGGCGTGGCTGGACACCTCCATCGCGGCGGCGCCGACGCCGTCCTCGCGCATCATCGCGAACAGGGCGTGCAGGTCCGTGGACTCGGGCGTGGTGAGGGCGCTCGGCACCCGGACGTCGCCCACGCGGATCTCCACGCCGCCGACCAGGCCCGTCCGGATGCCCGCGGCCCGCAGCCCCGCCTCCAGCAGGAACACGGTGGTGGTCTTGCCGCTGGTGCCGGTCGCGCCGATCAGCAGCAGGTCGCGGGCGGGCTCGCCGTACACCCACGCGGCGGCCTCGCCGAGCCGCGCCCGGACGTCGGCCACGACCAGGACGGGCAGCCCCGTCGCCGCGGCCCGGTCGTACCCGTCGGCGTCGGTGAGGATCGCGACCGCCCCGGCCCCGGCGGCCTGAGCGGAGAACTGGGCGCCGTGGGCGCTGGCGCCGGGCAGCGCGGCGTAGACGTCGCCGGGCAGCACCGCGCGCGAGTCGTGCGTGATCCCCGTCGCCGCCACGCCGCCCCAGCCGCCCCCGTCGCCCCGTCCGACGCCGAGGAGCGCCGCGAGCCCGGTGAGCGGCCGGGCCGGATTGGTCGTGGGGCGCATGGCGTTTCTTTCGGTGCGGACGGAACGGGGACGCTGGGACGCGGATCGTGAACTCACGGCGAGGAGGGTACTCGCTGGGGTCAGCCTCCGGCGTAGATCTTGGTGATCGGCGGTTTGCTCCCCGTCGGCGGGATCTTCTGGGTCTGGAGGGCGAAGCTCATCACGTCCTTGAAGACGGGAGCGGCCGCATCGCCACCATAGTGGCTGCCCCGGGTGGGGTGCTGCAGGACGACCTGCACCACGAGCTGCGGATCGTCCGCCGGGGCGAACCCGGCGAACGAGGCGACGTAGCCGCCGTTCTTGTAGCAGCCGCAGCGCGGGTTGACCATCTCGGCCGTGCCCGTCTTGCCGGCGACGCGGTACCCCTTGATCTGCGCGTCCGGGGCGGTGCCCTCGGACGTGGTGACGCCCTCCAGCATGTCGCTGATGTCGCGGGCCGTCGCGGCGCTGATGACCTGCTTGCGGGCCGGCGCGGGCGCGGGCGTGAACCTGCCGTTCTCGCCGACGGTGCCCGCGACGAGGTTCGGGGCGACGCGGACGCCGCCGTTGGCGATCGTCGCGTACACGCTCGCCATCTGGACGGCGTTCACCGAGACCGTCTGGCCGAACGAGATCGGGTAGCGGTCGGGGCCCCACCACTGGTTCGGCGGCTTGAGCAGCCCGGCCGTCTCGCCCGGCAGCGGCAGGCCGGTCTTCTGGCCGAACCCGAAGTCGCGGAGCGTCTGGTAGAGCTGCTGCTCCGAGATGTGCTCGCTCGCCATGATCGTGCCGACGTTGCTGGACTTGGCCAGCACGCCGGCGAAGGTCAGCCGCTCGGGCGCGTGGTGGTGCGAGTCGTTGAAGGTGCGGTCGTACCGGGTGATCCGGTCCGGGACGGTGAACGGGGTGTCCGGGCGGACGCCGCCCTTCTCCATCACGGCGGCCGCGGTGACGACCTTGCCGGTGCTGCCCGGCTCGTAGGAGTCCTGCACGAGGGGGCTGCCCCACAGGGCCTGCCTGGACTTCGCGTAGTCGTTCGGGTCGTAGCCGGGCGCCGAGGCCATCGCGAGGAGCCCGCCGGTCCGCGGGTCCATGACGATCACGCTGCCGCTGCGCGCTCCGCTGGCCTTGACCTGCCGCTCGATCGCCCGCTGCGCCGCGAACTGGATGTCGCGCTTCAGGGTGAGCCGCACGCCGGTGCCGGGCACCGACGGGCGCTTCTGGTCCTCGCCCATGGGGATGTGCTGGCCGTCCGCGCTGATCTCGACGCGCTGCCAGCCGGCCTGCCCGGAGAGCGTCCCGTTCATGGTCTGCTCCAGGCCGGCGGCCCCCTCGCCCTCGCCGTTCACGAACCCTATGACGCCCGCGCCGAGCGTTTTGTTGGGGTACTCGCGGCGGTACTCGGGCAGGGTCCCGATGCCGAGGAACTTCCACGACAGGATCAGCTGCGCCTGGTCGGGCCGGACGCCGTGCGCCAGGTACACGAACCGCGACTTCGGCTTGCTGATGCCCTTCAGCACGGTCGCGGGGTCGAGGCCGAGCGCCGGCGCGAGCGCGTTCACGATCGCCTGCCGCTTCTCCGGCTTGATGACGTAGGGGTCGGCGAAGACGGCGCGCGCCTCCACCGTCATCGCGAGGTCGTGGCCCTGAGCGTCGGTGATGCCGCCGCGGACGGCGGGCAGGTCGATCTTCTGGAGGCGCTGCCGCATGGCCTGCTCGGTGTACTTGCCGGACTCGATCGTCTGGAGCTGGACGAGCCGTCCGGCGAACAGCGACAGCACGAACGCGACGACGAGCAGCCCCACGTTCAGCCGCTTGACGGGGTCGCGCCGGTGGAAGGGGACGCGGTTGCGCAGCCTCCGCGCCGGGGGCCGCCGCCCCGGGCCGCCGCCGCCCGGCCGCGGACCGCGCG
>NZ_CAACUY010000435.1 GCF_900659615.1 Actinomadura fibrosa
AGGCGGCGCGGGCGGCGGCGGCGCCGAGCGCCGTGCCGGCCGCCAGCCGCGCGCCTTTCGCCGCGCCCTCCGCCACGCCTTTCGCCGCGCCTTTCGCCGCGCCCTTCGCCGCGTCTTTCGCCGGGCCGGAGGCGATGCGTCGGTCCATCAGGTCACCCGTTCTTCCCCGCCGTGGGCGCGGGCGAGGGCAGGTAGCCGCTCGCGCCGTCGCCCGTCCCGTACTGTCCGGACTTGCCGCCGATCTCGTTCTGCAGCGCAAGGATCGCCACCACCTGGCCGGAGGAGGTGTCCACGGTGTCGACCGTGGAGACCGACTTCTCGGCGTCGGAGTCGCGGAGCGCCGCGATCAGCCCGCCCGTCTGGGCGGAGGTGGTGGGACCACCGACGACGGTACCGCGCCCGGCGTCGTCGAGTGCGGTGGCCAGCGAGATCAGGGCCTTGTTCGCGTCGCCGCCGCCCTCGTAGGCGTAGGGGCTGGACGGCGCGACCATGACGGCGAGGGTGGCGTGCTGGCCGGGCTTGCCGCTGGCGGTGAGGTATCCGGCCTGCTTGAAGCCGTTCAGGACGGCGGCGCCGGTGGCGTCCTCGCGGCCGGTCTCGGCGGCGTCCCGGGTGAGGATGGCGCCGGCGAGCACGGCGCCCGCCTTGGCGTAGGCGTCGGCGTTCGCGGGGAACTCGACGCCGTCGCCCTTGAGCTGGGTGGCGAGCTCGTCGACGGTGACGCGCTGGTCGTCGTCCAGGAGCTTCTTCTGGACGGTGACGCGGCCGGTCACGGCGGCGCCGGCGTTCTTGGCGAGCTCGCTGACCTGCTCGATGCTGTCGTTGCTCGCGCCGGGCGTCTCGACGAGGACGACGGACTGGCCCTTGAGCCGCTCGGCGACGAGCTGCGTGGAGAGCCCGCTCGCGAACTGCTCCTCGCCGGCGAGCTGCCGCTCGGTCCGGCGCTGGTCGAGCCGCGCCTGGTTGGCGGTCTTGGCCGCCGAGCTGGCCTGCTGCCGCAGGGTGTCGCTCACCGAGTTCGACAGCGTCGTGGAGCCCAGCACGATGCCGAGCGCCAGCGCGAGGAAGATCGCGACGATGGAGACGAGGTGGTATCGGAAATCGATCACGTGAAGAGTCCGGTCAGCCAGAAGACGAAGGCGTGCCAGCGGTCGGCGAGCAGGGGACTGATGACGTCCCCCGCCGGTGACATGGCGACGGCGGTGACGATGGCGACGAAGGCGCCGAGGACGAGGAACAGCAGCGACCAGGCGGAGATGCGGCTGCGGTAGAGGCGGCTCACGCCCTTGGCGTCGACGAGCTTGCTGCCCACCCGCAGCCGGGTGAGGAACGTGCTCGCCATGCCGGCGCGGCCCTTGTCGAGGAACTCGACCATGTTGGCGTGCGTGCCGACCGCGACGATGAGCGTGGCGCCCTTGTCGTCGGCGAGCAGCATCGCGATGTCCTCGCTGGTCGCGGTCGCGGGGAACACCACCGCCTCGGTGCCGAGCTCGTGCACCCGCTTCAGGCCGGGCGCGCGGCCGTCCCGGTAGGCGTGCACGACGATCTCCGCGCCGCAGGTCAGCGCGTCGTCGGAGACCGAGTCCATGTCGCCGACGATCATGTCGGGGCGGTAGCCGGCCTCCAGCAGCGCGTCGGCGCCGCCGTCCACCCCGATGAGGACGGGGCGGTACTCGCGGATGTAGGGCCGCAGGGTGGCGATGTCCTCGCGGTAGTGGTAGCCGCGGACCACGATGAGGGCGTGCCGCCCGGCGATCCTCGTGTTCACCTCGGGGACGCCGACGCCGTCGATGAGCAGGTCGCGCTCGCGCTTGACGTACTCCATCGTGTTGGCGACGAACGCCTCCAGCTGGCTGGCGAGCCCCGCCTTGGCCTCGGTCAGCGCCGTCTCGACGGTCTCGGCCGTCTGCTCGGTGCCCTTGGCGATCACGTCCTCGCCGCGCAGGACGGTGCCGTCCTCGACGCGGACGTGGTCGCCCTCGGTGAGCTTGGTGAAGATCTCCGGGCCGACGTCGTCCAGCAGCGGGATGCCCGCCTCGATGAGGATCTGCGGGCCGAGGTTCGGGTAGCGGCCGGAGATGCTCGGCGCGACGTTGACCACGGCGCCGACCCCGCACGACACCAGCGCCTCGGCGCTGACCCGGTCGAGGTCGACGTGGTCGATCACGGCGACCTCGCCCGGCTGGAGCCGCTTGGTCAGGTCCTTGGTGCGGCGGTCGAGCCGGGCGACGGCGCTGACGCCCGTCCGGCCGTCGTCGCGGCCGCGGCCCAGGGCGAGCACGCGCCGCGGCAGCCGCTGCGCCAGCCGGACACGGCGCTCGGTGGTGGGAGACGGGTCGTTCATCGGTTGCCATCCTGCCAGAGCACGGGCGCGAACATCGGCAGGGACGGGCGGGCAGGCGTGTCCGTTCGGCCACCCTCTGTAGTTCCCAATCCCCCGATGTCCCCTCGACCGGTCAGCGTTCCTCGGCCGCCATCGCCAGCAGTTCCTCGGCGTGGGCGCGGCCGAGCTCGGAGTCCTCCAGGCCGGCGAGCATCCGCGACAGCTCGCGGACGCGGCCCTCCCGGTCCAGGGCGGTGACGCCGCTGCGGGTGACGGTGCCGTCGTCGGACTTCTCGACCAGCAGGTGCTGGTCGGCGAACGCGGCGACCTGCGGCAGGTGCGTGACGACGATCACCTGGGCGTTGCGGGCCAGCCGGGCGAGCCGCCGCCCGATCTCCACCGCCGCCTTCCCGCCGACGCCCGCGTCGACCTCGTCGAACACGAACGTGGGGACGGGGTCGGCGCCGGCGAACACGACCTCGATCGCCAGCATCACCCGCGACAGCTCGCCGCCGGACGCGCCCTTGTGCAGCGGCAGCGGCTGCGAGCCGGGGTGCGGCGCCAGCCGGACCTCGACCTCGTCGACGCCGTGCGGGCCGTACTCGCCGGACGGGGTGACGGTCACCTCGACCCGGGCGTGCGGCATCGCCAGCGCGGTCAGCTCCGCGGTGACGGCGGCGGAGAACCGCTCGGCGGCGCGGGTGCGGACCGCGGTCAGCTCCCCGGCCTCGGCGGCGAGCCGCTCGGTCAGCTCGGCGTGCTCGGCCCGCAGCTCCTCGATCCGGTCGTCGTCGCCCTCCAGCTCGGTGAGCCGCGCCGCCGACCGCCGCGCCCACTCCAGCACCTCGGCGACCGTCCCGTCCGCGCCGCCGTACTTGCGGGTCAGCGCGATCAGCTCGGCGCGCCGCTCCTGGACGGCGGCGAGCCGCGCCGGGTCGGCGTCGACGGACTCGGCGTAGGAGGCGAGGTCGGTGCCGACGTCGGAGACGAGGTACCCGGCCTCGGCGAGCCGGTCGGCGAGCGCCGCGAGCTCGGGGTCGTGGTCGCGGACGGCCTCCAGCGCGTTGCGGGCCGTGCCGAGCAGCCCGACGACGTTCGCGGCCTCGAACGCGGCGGCGGGGTCGCCGAGCAGCGCCTCGTGCGCGGTGTCGGCGGCGCCGCGCAGCGCGTCGGCGTGCCCGAGCCGCTCCTCCTCGGCGGCGAGGTCGGTGTCCTCGCCCTCCTTCGGCTCGACCTTCTCGATCTCCTCCAGGCCGAAGCGGAGCACGTCGGCCTCCTGCGCCCGCTCCCGCGCCCGGGTCGTCAGCTCCTCCAGCAGCGCGGCGACCTGCCGGTGCCGCTGGTAGGCCCTGGTGTAGGCGCGCATCGGCTTGGTCAGCGCGCCGCCCGCGTACCGGTCGAGCGCGCCGCGCTGCCGCCCGGCCTGGAGCAGCCGCTGCTGGTCGGACTGCCCGTGCACGGCGACCAGGTCGTCCGCGAGGTTGATCAGCACGCTCACCGGGACGGACCGGCCGCCGAGGAACGCCCGGGAGCGGCCCTCCGCCGACACCGACCGGGTGACGATCAGCGCGCCGTCGTCGAGCTCGCCGCCCGCCTCGTCGACCCGCTCGACCACGCGGCCGCCCGGGTCGACGACGATGCGGCCCTCCACGGTGGCGCGGTCGGCGCCCGGCCGGACCCGCTGCGGGTCGGCGCGCCCGCCGAACAGCAGCCCGAGGCTCGTCACCACCATGGTCTTGCCCGCGCCGGTCTCGCCGGTCACGACGTTGAACCCCGGCGACAGATCGAGCACGGCCTCGTCGATCACGCCGAGGCCCTGGATCCGCACCTCATCGACCATCGGACGCACCAGCGTCACAACCCTCCGCAAACAGATCCCCGATCAGCGCCTGTGGAGATTATCCCCTCTGCCCGCCCGATGCCGCTCCCCCGGCGTCCCCGCCGCCGTCCCCGCGGCCCGGCGCACCGTCCTGCCCGGTGCCCGGCGTGGTGCCCGGCGCGCCGTCGGCGGCGGACG
>NZ_CAACUY010000436.1 GCF_900659615.1 Actinomadura fibrosa
GGCGCCACCCGAAGCGGCGCCGCCCCGGCAGCGGACGGCGGCCCGGCGGAGGACCGCGGTCTGGCGGAGGACCACGGCCTGGCTCAGGACGGCGGCCTGGCGGAGGGCGGCGGCACGCGCCCGGACGGGAGCGGCGGGTGAGCGCGCGGAGGATCGAGGGCGAGGGCGAGGTCCTGGTCTCGGTGGAGGGCGTGTACAAGCACTTCCCCATCCGGCAGGGCATCGTGTTCAAGAAGGAGGTCGGCCGCGTCCACGCGGTGGACGGCGTCGACCTGCGGGTGCGGCGCGGCGAGACGCTCGGGATCGTCGGGGAGTCGGGCTGCGGGAAGTCCACGCTCGCGCGCTGCATCACGGGCCTGCACCCGGTGACCAGCGGCCGGATCCTGTTCGAGGGCACCGACATCACGGGGCTGCCGAAGTCCGGGCTGAAGGCGTTCCGCCGCGACGTCCAGATGATCTTCCAGGACCCGTACGGGTCGCTGAACCCGCGGCGCCGCGTCGGCTCGATCATCGGCGACCCGTTCGCCGTCCACGCGACCGCGGCCGGCGCCGAGCGCAAGCGGCGCGTGCAGGAGCTGATGGAGCTGGTCGGGCTGAACCCCGAGCACTACAACCGGTTCCCGGCGGAGTTCTCCGGCGGGCAGCGGCAGCGCATCGGGGTGGCGCGGGCGCTGGCGCTGCGGCCGAAGCTGATCGTGTGCGACGAGCCGGTGTCGGCGCTGGACGTCTCGATCCAGGCGCAGGTCGTCAACCTCCTCAAGGACCTCCAGGACGAGTTCGGGCTGACGTACGTGTTCATCGCCCACGACCTGTCGCTGGTGCGGTACGTCAGCGACCGGGTCGCGGTGATGTACCTCGGGAAGGTCGCGGAGGCCGCCGCCGTCGAGGACGTGTACGTCCGGCCCCGCCACCCGTACACGGCGGCGCTGCTGTCGGCGGCGTCGGTCTCCGACCCGGACGCGGCCGAGCGCGCCGAGCGGATCGTCCTCACCGGCGACGTGCCGTCCCCGATCCAGCCGCCGCCGGGCTGCCGGTTCCATCCGCGCTGCCCGAAGGCCGCGGGCCGCTGCGTCGAGGAGGACCCGCCGCTGATCCGGCGGGACGGCGACGCGCCGGGCCACGTCACCGCCTGCCACTTCCCCGTGGAGCCGGGGGAGAGCCTCGCGGGCCGGGAGGCGTCGATCGCGCAGGTCTCCACGCAGCCGGACCTTCCGGAGGTCGAGCAGTGAGCAGCTACACCGAGCTGGAGGCGCAGGAGCTCCGCGAGGACGGCGGTCCGCCGCCGGGCGGGCCGGCCCGGGTCCGCGGCCGCAGCCCGTTCCAGCTCGCCTGGGCGCGGTTCCGCCGCGACCGGCTCGCGGTCGCGTCGCTCGGAGTCCTGGCGCTCATCGTGCTGTTCGCGGTGCTCGCGCCGCTGTGGGCGCGCTGGACCGGCCACCCCTACGACGCGACGTTCCCGAAGACGGGCCTGGACCCCGACGGGCAGCCCCGCGGCCCGTCCGGCGAGTTCTGGCTGGGCGCCGACCAGCTCGGCCGCGACGTCCTCGTCCGCGCCGCGTACGGGGCGCGGATCTCGCTGGTCGTCGGGATCCTCGCGGCCCTGCTCGCCTCGGTCGTCGGGACGCTGGTCGGGGTCCTGTCGGGCTACGTCGGCGGCGCGCTGGACACGCTGCTGGCCCGGCTGATGGACATGACGCTCGCGCTGCCGTACCTGCTGGTGGCGATCCTGCTCGCGACGACGTTCCAGATCTCCTCGGTCGGCGCGAGCCTCACGATGACGATCCTCGTGATCGCGTTCTTCTCGTTCGCGGCGTTCGGCCGGATCATTCGCGGGCAGGTGCTGTCGCTGAAGCAGAAGGAGTTCGTCGAGGCGGCCCGCTCGCTCGGCGCGTCCAACACCCGGATCATGCTGGTGGACGTGCTGCCGAACCTCGTCGCGCAGGTCACGGTGCTGACGTCGCTGCTGATCCCCACGTCGATCGTGTTCGAGGCGACGCTGTCGTTCCTCGGCGTGGGGGTGCGGCTCCCGATGCCGAGCTGGGGGTCGATGCTGGGCGAGGGCAGCGACGTGTTCCAGACCGCGTGGTGGCTGCTGGCCGTCCCGGGCGTGCTGCTGCTGCTGACCACGCTGTCGTTCAACTTGCTCGGCGACGGCATCCGGGACGCGCTCGATCCGCGCGGCGACCGGTCCGGCGGGCGGAGGTGACCCGGTCGTGACCCGCTTCGTCATCCGCCGCCTGCTGTACGCGGTGGTCGTGCTGTGGCTCGTGTCCACGCTGGTGTTCGTGTTCCTGCACATCTCGCCCGTGCCGGTGGAGCGGGTCATCGGCGGGCCGCGCGCCACGACCGACACCCTGGAGCAGATCCGCCGCAACCTCGGCCTGGACGAGCCCGTCCTCGTCCAGTACTGGGAGTTCCTCAAGCGGCTGCTGAGGGGCGACCTCGGCGCCTCCTACATCAACGGGACGCCGGTCGCGACCCTGATCGCCGACCGGCTCCCCACGACGGTGTGGCTGGTCGTCGGCGCCGGGATCCTGTGGTTCGTCGGCGGCGTCGTCACCGGCGTGCTCAGCGCGACCCGGGCGCGAAGCGTCGCCGACCGCGCCGCGACGGTGTTCGTGCTGATCGGGCTGTCCACGCCGCCGTTCGTGATGGCGCTGGTCCTGCTGTACCTGTTCGCGACGCGGCTGGGGGAGGCGGGCTTCCGGTTCTTCGAGGCGGGCCCGCCGCTCCAGGAGCACTTCCTGCAGCGCATGATCCTCCCGTGGATCGCGCTGGCCTTCCTCATGATCGCCGCCTACACCCGCCTCACCCGCGGCGCGATGCTGGACGTGCTCGGCGAGGACTACGTCCGGACGGCCCGCGCGAAGGGCCTGTCGCGCCGCCGCGTCGTGTACCGGCACGGGCTCCGCGCGGCGCTGACCCCGGTCGTCACCCAGTTCGGCATCGACCTCGGCGCGCTGATCGGCTCGACGATCGTCACCGAGAAGGTGTTCGGCCTCCAGGGCGTCGGGCAGCTCGTCTACCAGTCCATCGCGCTCGGCGACACCCCCGTGATCATCGGGGTGACGCTGGTGGTGACGCTGTTCGTGATCGTCGCGAACCTGCTCGTGGACGTCGGCTACTCGTTCCTGGACCCGCGGGTCCGGCTCTCCTGAGGACGGGCGAAGCCGGGCCAATCCCACCGAGTCGGCATGGATAAGCTTCGGGTATGCGATCGTGGCCCGCCTCCGATGTCCCCAGCCTCTCCGACGCCGGACTGCCCGCCGCGGCGGGGCCGCTGCGCCTGCACGACACGGCGGCGGGCACCGCGCGGCCCACGCGGCCGGGCGCGACGGCCCGGATGTACGTGTGCGGGATCACCCCCTACGACGCGACGCACCTCGGGCACGCCAACACCTACCTGGCGTTCGACCTCGTGAACCGGGTGTGGCGCGACCTCGGCCACCGCGTCCACTACGTCCAGAACGCGACGGACGTGGACGACCCGCTGCTGGAGCGGGCCCAGCAGACGGGGCAGGACTGGCGGGAGCTCGCCGACCGCGAGATCCAGCTCTTCCGCGACGACATGACGGCGCTGCGGGTGCTGCCGCCCGACCAGTACGTCGGCGCGGTCGAGTCCATCCCGCTGATCGTCGAGATGATCGAGAAGCTGCGGGCCAAGGACGCCGCCTACGAGGTCGGCGGCGACATCTACTTCCCGGTGTCCGCCGATCCCGCTTTCGGGGAGGTCAGCGGGCTGTCGCGGGAGGAGATGGCGCCGCTGTTCGCCGAGCGCGGCGGCGACCCGGACCGGCCCGGCAAGCGCGACCCGCTGGACGCGCTGCTGTGGATGCGGCGGCGGCCGGGGGAGCCCGGCTGGGAGTCGCCGTTCGGCGAGGGCCGCCCCGGCTGGCACGTGGAGTGCTCGGCGATCTCCATCGAGCACCTCGGGATGGCGTTCGACGTCGAGGGCGGCGGCTCGGACCTGGCGTTCCCGCACCACGAGATGGGCGCCTCGCACGCCCAGGTCGCCACGGGGGAGCGCCCGCACGCCCGGGCCTACGTCCACGCCGGCATGGTCGGCCTCGACGGCGAGAAGATGTCGAAGTCGCGCGGGAACCTCGTGTTCGTGTCGCGGCTGCGGGAGGCGGGCACCGACCCGATGGCGATCCGGCTGGCGCTGCTCGCCCACCACTACCGGTCGGACTGGGAGTGGGCGGACGCGGAGCTCGCGGCGGCGTCCGCGCGGCTGGAGCGGTGGCGGGCGGCGGTGGCGCGGCCCGCGGGCCCGGCG
>NZ_CAACUY010000437.1 GCF_900659615.1 Actinomadura fibrosa
GGTGCCGTCCTCGCCGCCGCCGCGCTGCTCGCCGCCGCCGTACCCGCCGCGACGCCCGTCGCCGCCCAGGCCGCCGCGGGCCCGATCGTGCCGCCGACCAGCACCCTGTACGTCACGAACGCGGTCTCCGGCGACGTCTCCTCGCTGGCGATCGGCCCGGGCGGCGCCCTCACGCCGGCCGGCAAGCCCGTGTCCACCGGCGGGCAGCTTCCGCGGGGGATCGCCGTGCCGCCGAACGGCGCCACCGCGTACGTCGTCAACAGCGACTCGGACACCCTCTCGGTGTTCCGCGTCGGCGTGCGTGGCGCGCTCCAGCCCGACCCGCGGGTCGTCCAGACCGGCGACGAGCCCTGGGGAGCGACGGTCTCCCCGGACGGGCGCACCCTCTACGTGACCAACACCGCCGACGCGACCATCTCCGCGTACCGGCTCGGCACGGACGGCACGCCCACCAGGATCGGCGACTTCCGCACCACCTCCGACCACCCGAAGCAGACGGTGCTGTCCCCCGACGGGCGCTTCCTCTACCTGGTCTACGCCGACGTCGACGAGACCGCCGAGAGCCCGGCGCGGGTCATCACCAGGTTCGCCGTGCGCGCGGACGGCACGCTCGGGCCGGGGGAGGACGTCGCGAAGGTCGGGCAGGCCAGCTTCGGCATCGCGATCAGCCCGAACGGCGCCTTCGTGTACGTGACCTCGAACCTCAGGGACGAGGTGTGGGGCTACCGGCGCGCCTCGGACGGCTCGCTCGCCCCCGTGCCGGGCTCGCCGTTCGCCGCGCCCGAGGCCCCGGTCGGCCTCAAGGTCACGCCCGACGGGCAGCACCTGTACGTCGGCGCCAACGACTCCGACACCGACTCGCCTCCCGGCGGCGTCCTCGGCTACACGATCGCCGCGGACGGCTCGCTCACGCCGGCCGCGGGCTCGCCCGCGCCCACGCCCGGCCACTCCGAGGTCGCCGCGGTCGCGGTCGCCCCTGACGGCCGGAGCGTGTTCGCCGCGATCCGCGACACGAGCCAGGTGTCCGCGTTCGCGATCGGGGCCGGCGGCGCCCTGAAGGAGGCCCCCGGATCGCCGTTCGCGACGGGCGGGGAGCGTCCGCTGAGCCAGTCCCTCGCCGTCCGCACGGTCCCCGGACCCATCACCCAGCAGCGGTAAGGACCCGCGTACCGGCCTTCCGGTGGCGGCGGTGGAGTTGGGGCCGCCGCCGTCACCGGAAGGCCTTTCCGCTTACTCGCCAGGCGGCTCAGGAGGCGGGGGCGGAGGCGGATTCTCGACGACGACCTCGATGTTGAATCCCCTCCGCACCTGCATCTTCAAGGGCAGGGCGATGCCCGTGGACCGGAAGAGATCGGCGCGTTGCTTGACGTCGGCGGCCGTCTCCCAAGGCTCCGTCCAGCCCGCGGTGGCGAACCGGACCTCGACGATCCGGCCGCCGCTCTGGACCACCAGGTTCTCCGTCATCTGGACGACCTTCACGTTCCGCAGCGCGGTCGCCTCCGGGATGCCGCGCAGCTTGGCGAGGGCCAACTGCGCGACGGACTCCACGTTCACGATGGTGTCGAGTTCGAGGATCCGGCGCCCTGCCAGGCCGACGCCGTAGGCCTGCTCGAACCACTTCATCATGCAGATGCTGAGGTACGTCCCCAGGGGCACGCCCCGGCCCGGTACCAGTTGCGGCTGGATGTCGATGAAGCGGCGCGGGAACGTCTTGTCAATGTTGACGTAGTCGAGCCTGAGACGTCCGGTCGCCGTGTCGTATGTCCAGTCCGTGGCGGCGAGCGACCCGTCCGGCATCTCGATCTTGAAGCTCTTGGAGCGCTGCCCCGGTTGCAGCGCGTTCCCGTAGTCGTCGGTCTCGCGGGACTTGCGAGGGATCGTGAACCTCGCATCGGGAAGTCGCAGGTCCTCCCGGAGGCGGTCGAAGCCGACGCGTTCCCAGAGGCCGGGAGTGGTGGTGCCGATCAGCTCCCTCGCACTGTAGCTCCGCTGGACCAGTTCCGTGTACATCTTCGCGTCGCCGGCCGGGTCGAGGATGCGTCGGCCGATCGTGTAGTCGGCCGCCAGGGCGCGGCGCAGGTCGTCGGTGAAGGCGTGCATGGAGTCGCCCGGAGGAAGCGCGAGCGGCGGGCGGATGGTCGAGACGGTGCCCGGGAGGACGGGGGCGGACGCCGCGGTCTCGGCGGCGGCGCCGGGGAACCTGCCGGTGATGAAGGTGTTGCGGGTGCCCGGCGCGTAGACGAACCAGCCTTCGGGGGAGACGCCGATGCCGAACTGGCGTCCGCCGAGCGTCACCCGGTCGATGTCGCGCAGCCCCGCCATGTGCGGGTTCTGTTCGAGCAGCTTCGGAGGGAACTGGAGGTCGTGGTTCTCCCAGGTGTGGGAGAACGTCGGCGTGGAGGACGACGGGTCCAGATAGACCTCGTAGCGGTCCTTCGTGATGCGCAGCATTCCTCTTTGGTCGGAATGGCGGATCTCGATGACGCCTGAGTCGGCCCTGCTCACCCAGGGGCCGTGTTCCGGAATGGCCAGGGGACCGCCCGGTTCGTGCGGCACCATCGGCGAGCCTCGCGGCGGTATCGGCTCCCCTGCGGGCGGGCTGCCGTCGGTCAGCAACCGCACCGGCCTCCCTCCGGGAGGCGTCCCGTCGGGCAGCGCGGGCACCGGCCGTCCGGGCGGGGTCTCGCCGATCAGCGGCGGTCCGGTGGCTTCCGGGAGGTGGAGCCCGCCCATGACCCCGCCGATGATGCCGAGGGGCTCCATGAAGCTGTCGAACCACTCCAGGACGCCCTGGAGGCGCTGCCCGGTCGCCAGTTGCCTGCCGGCGTGCTCGTAGAGCCGATGGATGGCCTTCTGGCGTTCCTTCTCGTACGACTTGCCGATCTGGATGCCGAGCGCGCCCAGATTCGCCAGGTACCCGACCCAGGCGAGCGGTCCGGCGGCGAAGCTGAGCACCGTGAGGATCGGCAGGAGGACGTCCCAGACCGAGACGTTGTTCACGCCCCGGCCGGCGCGGATGACCTGGGCCTGGACCGATGCCGGCGGCAGTCCCATCGCCGCGAGCGTCTCGTCCATGACGAGGTCCAGGCCGAAGACCAGGTCGGGGTCGGCGCGCAGCTCCTTCCGGCCCTTCGCGACGTTCCGGAACTGGGCCTCGATGTTCTGCGCCAGCAGTTCCTGGAGGTTCTCCGGATACCGCGACGCCTTTGCCCCGTCGTAGACGACCCTGTCGCGCAGCAGCGGGTACTCGGTGCGGACGCGGAGGGCGTCGGGCTTGTCGGCTTCCGCGGGGGCCGTGCTCAGCGCGGTGGCGAGCTTGATGACCTGCCCCATGTCGCGGTAGCGCTGCGCCTCGGCCTGGAGGACCCGCTCGCCGTCCGCCAGGCCGGCCAGGGCGTGGAGGACGGCTTGGCGCCGGACCGCGTCCCGCAGCCGGAGCACGGCGGCGTCGAACTCGGCCACGGTGCGGAAGCGGCTCGCGTCCAGCGCGTTCCACATCTTCTGGAGGGCCGCCGCCTCGACCCACGAGACCGAGTTCTCGCTGTTGGTCGTCTCGGACTCGACGATCGCCTCGTAGAGGTCCTCGGCGCCCCGCAGCTCGTCGATGGCGGCTGCCTGCCTCACCGGGTCGATGGCGGCGCGCGCCGCCTGGATCTCGGCGTCGCGGACGGCCTCGTCCCGGAGCGCGGCGGCGCGCTCGGGGCCGTGCAGGTAGCGGTCGAGCCGCTCCTGCGCGGCGGCCCAGGTCCCGGACGGGCCGTCCGCGGCGTCGGGGGCGGCGAGCCGGGCCCAGTCGGATTCGCTGAGCCCGGCGAGCTCGTCGCGGAGGCGCATCAGCGCGACGGCCTCGTCCAGCGGCAGGGGAGCGCCGTCCCGCCGCGCCCGGCCCGGCGGTGCCCCGCCCCGTCGGCCGCGCAGGGTGAGGTAGCGGCGGATCTCCGCGGTGTTGAGGAGGGCGTCCTCGTCGAGCGCCCCGGCGTCGCGGTCCGGGAGGGTCCGCGCGCCGACCACCACGAAGTCGAAGTCGTCCACGCCGTCGAACGTGCCGGGGTTGGCGGCGTGCTGGGCGTGGTCCACCCGCACGCTGTAGTCATGGCCGCCCTCGGCGACGTAGGCGCCGAGCTGCGGCGGGTACGCCCATCGCAGCGGCCGGTCGTGGAGCGCCTTCGCGGTGTCGAGGTCCACGACGGTCAGCTCGCGTTCGAGCCGCACCTCCGCCTCGACGAGCTGCTCCAGGGGCGCGCCGCCGAACAGGGCGTCCGGCATG
>NZ_CAACUY010000438.1 GCF_900659615.1 Actinomadura fibrosa
GATAAGGCACTGGCTTTTAACACGCTGTTGAGTTCTCAAGAAACGGACACCCACCGCGCCGGACCCGCTCCCGCGAGCCCCGCTCCGGGGCAACCCTTCAAGCTTAGCTCATCTGACCGGTTTGTCAAACTTTGGCCGGTTCAGCCCTCCAAGTCCCTTTTGGGCGCGAGAGACTCCCGCCCAGCCGGTCTGTGGAGGTTCCCCTTGGGGCCGGCCGCCTGTCGGCGTCCCGCTCCCCCGTGGGGCGAATGAAAGATTAGGTCGCTCCGGCAGCACCGTCAAATTGGCTCCCAGCGGGTATGTCTTCCCAGGTCAGAGGGCGTTTATGCGCTCCCGGAGCGGCCCTGGGGCCGTCCTCGTGACCGCACTGTGACGTGTATCTACTCGCGCTCAGGGGCAAGGACGGCCGAGCGCCCGCCCGGAGGATCCGGACGGGCGCTCGATACGCGCAGGTCAGCGGGCGTTCAGGGCGCGGTCACCTCGACGCCGCCCACGTTGCGCTTCCCGCGGCGCAGGACCAGGAAGCGTCCGTGCAGAAGGTCGGCGGCGGTGGGGACGGCGTCCTCCGCCTCGACCTTGGCGTTGTTGAGGTAGGCGCCGCCCTGGGCGATGGCGCGGCGCGCCTCCGACTTGCTCTTGCAGAGGCCCGAGGACGCGAGCAGGTCGGCCACGCTGGGCAGTTCGCCCGGTGGGACCTCGGTGCGCGGCACCTCGGCGAGCGCGGACTTCAGCGTGCGCTCGTCCAGTTCGTCGAGGGCGCCCTGCCCGAACAGGGCCCGCGACGCGGCGACGACCCGCTCGGTCTCGTCCGCGCCGTGGACGAGAGTGGTCATCTCCTCGGCCAGGGCGCGCTGGGGGGCGCGCGCGGCGGGGCGTTCGGCGCCCTGCTTGAGCAGTTCCCCGATCTCCTCGCGGGACCGGAAGCTGAAGACCTTGAGGTACTTCTCGACGTCCCGGTCGTCGGCGTTGATCCAGAACTGGTAGAACGCGTACGGCGAGGTCAGCTCGGGGTCGAGCCAGTAGGTCTCGCCGCCCGCGGTCTTGCCGAACTTGGAGCCGTCCGCCTTGGTGAGCAGGGGCGTGGTCAGCGCGTGGGCGCTGCCGCCCTCGACGCGGCGGATCAGGTCGACGCCGGCGGTGAGGTTGCCCCACTGGTCGCTTCCGCCGGTCTGGAGTCGGCAGCCCTGCCGCCGGTACAGCTCCAGGAAGTCCATCGCCTGGAGCAGCACGTAGCTGAACTCGGTGTAGCTCATGCCGGTGCTCTCAAGGCGCGCCTTGACGGTCTCCCGGGCCAGCATCCGGTTCACCGGGAAGTGCTTGCCGATGTCGCGGAGGAACTCGATGGCGGTGAGCTGCCCGGTCCATTCGAGGTTGCTGACGATCGTGGCGCCGGTCGGGCCGCCGTCGAAGTCGAGGAACTTCGATACCTGGCCGCGGATCCGCTCGACCCAGCCGGCGACGGTCTCCTCGGTGTTGAGGACGCGCTCGGCGCTCTTGCCGCTCGGGTCGCCGATCAGGCCGGTGGCGCCGCCGACGAGGCCGATCGGGCGGTGGCCCGCCCGCTGGAAGCGCCGCAGCATGAGGATCTGGATGAGGTTGCCCAGGTGGAGCGAGGGGGCCGTCGGGTCGAACCCGCAGTACAGCGTGACCGGCCCCGCGGCGAGCAGGGCCCGCAGTTCGTCCAGGTCAGTGGACTGCGCGATCAGATCGCGCCACGCGAGGTCGTCCAGGATGTCGGTCACGTTCTCCCTCGTCTCCGCAATGCTCGTCCGGTACGTCCATCAGCGTGCCCGATGGACCGCGCACCACGGTAACGATATTCGGAGGTCACGGACGGGAGGACGCTACGGTGCGGCCGCCTTCCGCCGCCGCGGGACGTGCGGGCGGTAGGGCGACACGGTCGGGTCGCCGTCGATCCAGAACCGCCACGGGACCTCCTTGGCCCCGTTGACGCCGGTGCGGGGGCCGCTCCTGATCAGGCCGGGGTCGGCGGGCTCTCCCGCGAGGACGGTGAGCGGGCCGTCGGGCGAGCAGGCGTCCAGGCCGTTCTGGTCGCGGGCGATGCCGAGGGCGCGGCAGAGCCGGGCGGGGCCGCGCGCGAGGTCGCGGAAGGACGAGCGGGGGCGGCGCTCGCGGGCCGTGTCCTCGCCGTCGACGATCTCGCCCGCGCGGAGCAGGACCGCCGAGGACGTCCCGTCGGGCCCGCAGACGAGGTTCATGCAGTAGTGCATGCCGTAGGTGAAGTAGACGTAGACGAAGCCGGGCGGGCCGAACATGACGGCGTTGCGGGGCGTCCGGCCGCGGTAGGCGTGGGACGCGGGGTCCAGGGGGCCCGCGTACGCCTCGACCTCGGTGAGCCTGAGGGTGACGTCGCCTTCGGGGGTGCGGTGCCGGAGGAGGCGGCCCAGCAGTGCGGGGGCGATCTCGTCGACCGGTCCGTCGAAGAAGTCCCGTGGCAGCAGCGCTCCGCTCATCGCCTCACCGTGGTCGTGGTTGGGTCCGCCGGTCCGTCAGCTTAGGGGACGGCGAAGGCCGCCCGGTCCCGCGGCGGGACCGGGCGGCTGGAGGCCCGAGGCCGGTGGCGGTGGCGGGCCGGTCAGGAGTCGGAGCCCGCGGCCCAGGCGGCGTGGTCGTTCACCAGGGCCCGGAGCGCGACGATCTGCTCGCCGACGCGGTCGGGGGCGGTGCCGCCGTAGGCCTTGCGGGACGCCAGGGCGCCCTGGACGTTGAGGACCTCGCGGACGTCCGGCGTCAGGTGCGGGGACACCTTGGCCAGCTCGTCGTCGGTGAGGTCGTCGAAGTCCTTGTCGTTGACCTGGCACCAGACGACGAGGTGGCCGACGACCTCGTGGGCGTCGCGGAACGCCACGCCGCGGCGGACGAGCAGCTCGGCGAGGTCGGTGGCGAGGGCGAAGCCCTCGGGGGCGAGGGCCTCCAGGCGGTCGGTGTTGACGCGCATGGTGGCGATCAGGCCGGACATGGCGGGCAGGACGAGCAGGAGCGTCTCGACGGCGTCGAAGGCGCCCTCCTTGTCCTCCTGGAGGTCGCGGTTGTAGGTGAGCGGGAGGCCCTTGAGGGTGGTCAGCAGGCCGACGAGGTGGCCGATGAGGCGGCCGGCCTTGCCGCGGGCGAGCTCGGCGACGTCGGGGTTCTTCTTCTGCGGCATGATCGACGACCCGGTGGCGTAGGTGTCGTCCATCTCGATCCAGCGGAACTCCTGCGACGCCCAGAGGCAGATCTCCTCGCCGAGGCGGGAGAGGTGCACGCCGGTGAGGGCGGCGGCGAAGAGGAACTCGGCGACGAAGTCGCGGTCGGCGACGGCGTCCATGGAGTTGGGGGCGGCGCTGTCGAAGCCGAGCTCGGCGGCGGTGGCCTGCGGGTCGAGCGGCAGGGACGAGCCGGCGAGGGCGCCGGAGCCGAGCGGGGACACCGCGGTGCGCCGGTCCCAGTCGCGGAGCCGGTCGATGTCGCGGGTGAGCGGCTGGACGTGCGCGAGCAGCTGGTGCGAGAACAGCACGGGCTGGGCGTGCTGGAGGTGGGTCATGCCGGGCGCGGCGACGCCGAGGTTGTGCTCGGCCTGGGCGATCAGCGCTGTCTCCAGCTCGACGAGCCGGGAGACGATCTGGCGGGCGGCGTCGCGCAGGTAGAGGCGCAGGTCGGTGGCGACCTGGTCGTTGCGGCTGCGGCCGGCGCGCAGCTTGCCGCCGAGCGCGCCGAGGCGCTCCAGCAGGCCGCGTTCGAGCGCGGTGTGGACGTCCTCGTCGGCGACGGCGGGGCGGAACTCACCGGAGCGGCAGGCGGCCTCCAGGTCGTCCAGGGCACCGAGCATGCGCTGGAGCTCGTCGTCGGTGAGCAGCCCCGCCCGGTGGAGGACGCGGGCGTGCGCGCGCGAGCCCATGAGGTCGTAGGGGGCGAGCCGCCAGTCGAACTGGACGCTCACCGAGAGCCGCGCGAGCGCGTCCGACGGGCCGCCTTCGAAACGGCCGCCCCACAGTCGCGTCGGTGCCTTGGTCACGGAGATCCTCTTCTTCCCACCGCTGTCGGTTCGTTGCTCTTCCATCCCACCACGTCGCGGGCGGGGCGCCGGGCCGCGGCGCTCCCCCGCGGAACGCGGCGCCGCGCTCAGCGTACGGCCAAACGGGCACCGCGTCCTCACCTACCGCGAACTGGCCCTGCACGTCGCCGAGGTCCGCGCGGGCCTGGC
>NZ_CAACUY010000439.1 GCF_900659615.1 Actinomadura fibrosa
GCCGGTCCGCCGCGGACAGCGCCGCCGAGCGACCGCCCGCCCGCCGGACCGCCGACCCCGGCACCGTCGCCCTCGTCGGCATGGGCCCCGGCGACCCCGGGCTGCTGACCCTGCGCGCGGCGGCCGAACTGGAACGCGCCGACACCGTCGTGGTGAGCCGCCAGCACTGCTCGGACGAGATGCTGTCGCACTGCCGTCCGGGCGCCGAGATCCTCGACGCGGCGGACGGCGACCCCGTGAAGTTCGCCGCAAGGGCCGCGAAGGCAGGCCGACGCGTCGTCCGGCTGTTCCAGGGCGACCCCGGGCTGGGCTGCGGGCTCGCCGCCGAGGGCGCCGCGCTGGCCAAGGCGGGCGTCCCGTTCGAGGTCGTCCCCGGCGTGTCCGCCGTGACCGGTGTGCCCGGCTACGCGGGCATCCCGCTGACCGACCCGAAGCACCGCGAGGTCCGCGTCGTGGACGCGTCCGGCGGCGGCGTCGACTGGGAGCGCTTCGCCGACGCCGACGCCACCCTCGTCGTCATCGGCGCCGAGGGGGCGGTGGCCGAGACCGCGAAGGGCCTGATCGCCGCGGGCCGTCCCGACTCCACCCCGGCCGCGATGACGAGCCTCGGCACCACCACCGAGCAGGAGACCGTCGTCTCGACCCTGCACCGGCTCGCCGCCGACACCAAGGGCATGGAGGCGCCCGCCCTGATCATCGTCGGGGACGTGGTGTCCTGGCGCGACCGGCTGTCCTGGTTCGAGACCAAGCCGCTGTTCGGCTGGCGGGTGCTGGTGCCGCGCACCAAGGAGCAGGCCGCGTCGTTGTCGGACCAGCTCCGCGGCTACGGCGCCGTCCCGGACGAGGTCCCGACGATCTCCGTCGAGCCGCCGCGGACCCCGCAGCAGATGGACCGCGCCGTCAAGGGCCTCGTCACCGGGCGGTACGAGTGGGTGGTCTTCACCTCCACCAACGCCGTCCGGGCGATCCGCGAGAAGTTCGTCGACTACGGCCTGGACGCCCGCGCGTTCGCCGGGCTGAAGGTCGCCGCCGTGGGCGAGCAGACCGCCGCCGCGCTGGTGGAGTTCGGCATCCAGCCCGACCTGACGCCGTCCGGGCAGCAGTCCAGCGAGGGGCTCGCCGACGTCTGGCCGCCCTACGACGAGGACCTCGATCCGATCAACCGGGTGCTGCTGCCGCGCGCCGACATCGCCACCGACACCCTCATCGCCCGGCTCACCGAGCTCGGCTGGGAGTGCGAGGACGTCACCGCCTACCGGACGGTCCGGGCCGCGCCGCCGCCCGCGCCGATCCGCGAGGCGATCAAGGGCGGCGGGTTCGACGCGGTACTGTTCACCTCGTCCTCCACGGTGAAGAACCTCATCGGGATTGCGGGCAAGCCGCACAACGTCACCGTCATCGCGGTGATCGGCCCGCAGACCGCGAAGACCGCCGAGGAGTACGGGCTGCGCGTCGACGTGATGGCCGACAAGCCGTCGGTCTCGGCACTGGCCGAGGCGCTCGCGGAGTACGGTGCGAAGCGGAGGGCGGCCCAGATCGAGGCGGGCGACCCGCTGCGCAAGCCGAGCCAGATGCGGCGCGGCGCCCGCCGCCGCAAGTAGCCCGCCGCAAGCAGCCCGCCGGAGGCGGCACCGTGCCGCCGGACGACGACTCGCGCCGGGACCGCGGACCGCGGCCCCGGGAAAGAAGGATCATGTCTGCTCAGTTCCCGGTCGCGCGGCCGCGGCGGCTGCGCCGCACTCCCGCGCTGCGCCGGCTGGTCGCCGAGACGCGGCTCGCGCCGGCCGACCTCGTGCTGCCGATGTTCGTCAAGGAGGGCATCGGCGAGCCGCAGCCCGTGGCGTCCATGCCGGGCGTGCTCCAGCACACCCGCGACAGCCTCCGCAAGGCCGCGCACGAGGCCGCCGAGGCGGGCGTCGGCGGGATCATCCTGTTCGGCGTCCCCGCGGTGAAGGACGGCACCGGCTCCGCGGCCGACGACCCGGCCGGGATCGTCCAGCTCGCGCTGCGCGACCTGAAGGCCGACCTCGGCGACGCGACCGTGATCATGACGGACCTGTGCCTGGACGAGTACACCGACCACGGGCACTGCGGCATCCTCACCGCCTCCGGGGAGATCGACAACGACGCCACGCTGGAGCGCTACGCCTCCATCGCGGTGGCGCAGGCCGCCGCGGGCGCGGACGTGGTCGGCCCGTCCGGGATGATGGACGGCCAGGTCGCCGCGATCCGCGCGGCCCTCGACGGCGCCGGCTACCCGGACATCGCGATCATGGGGTACTCCGTCAAGTACGCCTCGGCGTACTACGGGCCGTTCCGCGAGGCCGCCGAGTGCGCGCCGCAGTTCGGCGACCGCTCCACGCACCAGCAGGACCCGGCCAACGCCGCCGAATCGCTGCGCGAGGCCCTCCTCGACCTCGACGAGGGCGCCGACATGGTGATGGTCAAGCCCGCCGGCGCCTACCTCGACATCGTCCGCCGCGTCCGCGACGCCGTGGACGTCCCGGTGGTCGCCTACCAGGTCAGCGGCGAGTACGCGATGATCGAGGCGGCGGCCGAGAAGGGCTGGATCGACCGCGAGCGCACCATCCTGGAGTCGCTGACGTCGATCCGCCGCGCGGGCGCCGACATCGTCCTGACGTACTGGGCGACCGAGGTGGCACGGAACCTGTCCCGCTGAACCCGCCCTCTCCCGCACCCCCCTCCGCGGCCGGAGCCGGTCACGCTCCGCCGTTGTGAGCCATTGCCGGTGATCATGCCGGTCTAGTCACTTAGGGTCGTTTCTTGGGGGTTGCCGTGTCCCGGCTTCCGGGCCACCGGCATCATCGTCTATCAAGAACCCACGGTCGACCTTGGGATATGGGGGGCGGACATGCTGGCGGTCTCGGGGAACAGGCGGCTGCGGGCGGCGCGCGACCGGATGGCCGCGGCGGCCCTGGAGTACGCCGCGTTCGGCTGGCCGTGCTTTCCCGGCGCCCATCCCCCCGCCGGCGGTGACCGAGCGTGCTCGTGCGACCGGATCGGCTGTCCCGATCCGGCGGCGCATCCGGTGTCGGCGGACTGGGCCCGGCAGGCGAGCGTCGACACCGCCGTGATCAAGCGCTGGTGGGACGAGCGGCCTCAGGCCAACATCATCCTGCCGACCGGCCGGGTCTTCGACGCGTTCGACATCCCCGCCGCCGCCGGCGAGCTCGCCCTCGCCCGCATCGAGCGCGACGGGCTGCCCGTCGGGCCCGTCGCGAGCGTCGGCGGCGAGCGGCACCTGTTCTTCGTCGCCACCCGCGGCGCCCCCGCCGACGAGGACGAGTGGTGGTCCTGCCACCTCGACTGCTCGCCGGAGACCGTCGTCGAGACGCCCGGCATGCGCTGGCACTGCCGCGACAGCTACGTCGTCGCCCCGCCGTCCGTCCTGCCCCGCGGGCGGGACGCCGCCTGGCTGCGCCCGCCCGCCGGAGCCGCCCTCCCCGACCCCCTGCGCCTCCTCGAAGTCCTCGCGGACAGCTGCGAGCTCGCGGCCTGACACGCCGCCGCCCGACGGGGTGCCGCCCGGCGCGGCGCCGCCCGGCGCGGGTCAGCGGGGCGGCTTGATGGCCTTGCGGCCCCAGCTCGAATAGCTCGCCTGGAGCACCTGCGAGCGCGTCTTGGACGCGTCCTGGGCGCGGAGCCAGAGCCGCACGGGGCGGTTGCCGCGGTCCAGGCGGAGCGCGAAGCTGATCTGCTGCGCGCCGGTGGCGCGTGCCAGCTCCGCGTACAGCGGCCCGACCCCGGCGGCCCGCGACAGCGCGGCGACCGGGGCCTCCCCCTGGTAGAGGGCGCCCGACCTGCGGAGCGTCGTCGCCGACTCCAGCAGCGCCGTCATCCCGGACAGCGAGCTGCCGAGCCGCACCTGCTGCGCCAGCGCCGGGTAGCCGCGGCCGGTGACGGGCACGTGCCGCCACCGCTTGCCCGCCTGGAGGTACACCGTGTCCTGGACGAGCACCGCCCGGGCGGCCTTGCGTGTGGCGCCCGCCCCGGACACCGTCATCGAGTAGGACGCGGGCCCGTCCGCCGCCAGCGCGAACGAGCCCCGGCCGGACGCGGCGGCGCCGCAGCAGCCCGTCCGGCGGAAGGTGAACGCGGCGCCGGAGGCGCGGCCGGTGGCCTGCTCGATCTGCGCGACGAGCGGCGCCGGGTCCACCAGCGCCGTCATCCCGGACAGCGAGC